>CAZUUK010000116.1:0-9625 GCA_964622675.1 uncultured Planctomycetota bacterium
CTGCGAGCAACCTCTCTTCCAGCGGCCTCGTCGCGTACTCGAACCGCGGGAAATCATCTCCGAAATGGAAGGAAGGCTCGGGCAGAGCTCTTCTAAGATCCAACTGGCCGACATGGTCTTTATACTTCGCCCTCCAGGACTTGAAGAATTCCTGCTCCTTTTTCCAGACGTAAGTGAAGAAGTCCTTCTTGAAGTCGTGAAGCTGTCTGGATATGCGAAACCGGTCGCTCGGCCCGGCGCCTGAGATATTGAGCGCCGCGAGGGTAGCTGAAGCGTACGGGGAGAGGCGCGAGATGTATTCAGAAAGGCGCGCCTGGCGCCTGGCGAGAGCGAGGTATCTCCCTTCCACCTTGCTTATTTCATCGCCGAGCGTTTGCCAGAGCAGGAGGTTCAACTCGCTGTTGAGCGTATAGAATTCGAGGGAGCCGTGGGTGAGGTTCTGTTCTTCCACCCCCTTTTTCATCAAGTCGCTCTTCTTAGACCATTCCTGGCGCTCGAGTTCTGCCATGGCCTGCTGCCTGTCATGAGCGGAAGGGATTCTTACGAAGCCGGTCGCAATGAGGGGGCTAACGTTGGGTATTATTAGGACCCACGCAACCCAGACCATGAGGAGTACGGCGGCGGCCGTGGCAGGACGCGAGGCGGCGGTGGAAGCAAGCAATCCGGCCGAGTAAAGCGCGGCTGCGTATAGGACGCCTATCACCGCGAAGCCACCCAGGCTCATCCAGAACCCCTGCGTCGCCGCCGACCCCGCGAACGACAGTACAACCACCACACTTGTTGCCAAGCCGAGTATGAAAGGCGCGATGAGCGCAAGATAGCCGCCGAGCCATTTGCCGAGCAGCAAGATGCCTCTGGAAATGGGGGAGGCCAGGCAAAGCGCGAGCGTGCCGTCGTTCCTTTCGCCGGCAACGGAATCGTAGCTGAAGACAACTGCGAGGAGTCCCAGCACGATTCCTATGATCACGACCATATCCAGCTCCTGGAAAAGGTCGCCCGAGGCGTTGATGGGGAGATCAACACTGACCTCATCAGACCAGTCCCTGATGACGCGGAAATCCGCTCCCTGAAGGTCCAGACCCGAAGCGAATATACTGCTGGGCGTCGGCACGGCCCCCACGATCGCGTCGTAGTCGAAGATCGCGAATCGGTCGTAGTCTCTCATCCTTGCGTAGGACTCGGAGATGTGCTTTGTAACCTGGTACGATTGGCCGAGGAAGGCCCTGGTACGAGCATACGTAAGTATTGGCACGCCGACCGCCAGGCAGACGAGCGCCATCGCGAAGCGCAGGGTGTGGACCTTCTCGGTGAATTCTTTCCATACAACTGTAATGAGCAAGTTCCCCTCCCGTCTCTAACGCATCAGGTCCTGGCGAACTAAAACGGCGTAAGACGCCAGAAGTGCAACGATGACCCAGCTCCCCAGAAGGAGGAGGTCGAAAAGCGACCTCGCTACGCTTTCAGTCACCGTCGGAGCTGGAAAAGAGCAACTGGGTATCGCGCCCCTCGCAACATCGCTTTCCACGTTGGGGAGCTGAGCCTCGAGCTTAAGCCTTAGCTTCAACGCCCACTCGTAGTGCGCCCGGCCGAAGTCCCGATCCCTCTCCGTGACCTGGGCGTAGTAGCTGGGACCGACCCCGGCGATCTCTGCGGCTGCAAGGGCGAAAGTTGCCATGGGAGAAAACCTGGCAACCAGCTCCGAAACCCTTCCCTGGCGCTTCGCCGATTGCTCGTAGACAGACAGGGACTGCATCATCGCTCTGTCCTGCGCGGTCTTTTGCCTTGAGGTGAAGAACTCTTCGGGATCCAGGACGCCCTGTCTGAGATCCCTAGCCATCACAGCGTGCTCAGAGCGGTCCTTCGCCCAGAGCTGAATCTTGGGTTGCGCAGCAACCGGTTGGACCACGCGTGCAAGCAGCGGAGCGATGGCTGGCACAAGCATGGTCAAGACGAGCCAAACGAAGAGACCCGTTACGAGTGCCGTGGAGGATAACCGGCAAATCGCCGACAGCAAGAGCCCCACGCTTATCCAGACAGCCAGATAGACCATGCCGCAGATGGCGAGAAGCAGGATGCGCGTCACGACGTCGCCGCTCAACGGCATGCCGCCCACATAGATGGATACTGCGACCGCGGCGGCCAACGCCAGGAGAAAAGGCAGCACTATGGAGACCAGTGCGCCAAGGAACTTGCCCGAAAGGGCAGCGAACCGAGAGACAGGGTTGGCAAGGGCTACCGGCAGGGTCTGCATTTCGCGTTCGCGGGTCAGCGAGTCTGCTCCGAACCAAAGCGCAAGAAGGCTCCCGACTAAGGCAATGATCTGCACCAGGTCGGGCCTCTGAAATCGCTCCGGCAAGGGGTTGACATACAGCCTGTCATCCGGCTTGACGGTTTCAAGCCGAAGCCCCGACCGGCTGCCGCTACTGACGGCGTGAAACCCCACGGGCAGCCGGCCCTCCAGACCTCTGACAAGGACGCTCATCGGTTGAGGCAGCCGGTAGGAATGAATCCCTGACCAGAGAAGCTCGTAAGCTCGATCCGCTGGCTCTTCCTCCGCGCGGATCCTCTCCAGCAACGCCTCCTGCTCCTGTAGGCCCGAAGTCGCGGCGGCGACCTTTCGACGATACTCGATCGACGACACCACTGAACCCAAAACAGCCAACGAAGGCAGCAACACCAGCGCCAGAGGAAGGCGCAGGTTCACCAGGTTGGTGAGCACCTCCTTCCAAACAAAGGCACGTAGATGTCGGAACGTTCCCTTCACTTCATCCGCCTTTCGAACGGCAGGCCGGCTCATTGATTGATCTATCGGAGCCAGCAGCGAGGAGACTCCTCACCAATCTGATGACCGCACCTGTCTCGGCAAGCCAAAGAGCGAGTTGCTTTTGCAGGAAACCAGGTGCAGTTCCCCAGCATTTACCCATTATCGTGTCCTGAAATACCTGCTAGGCCCTGAGGGCTCACTTAGTCCCATCCCAGTTATACTCCACGTATGTCACGCGAACGCTGTTCTGGGCAAGGTGCTCTTTGTCCTCACCGGAACAGTAACGCATCAGAAAATTCAAAAAAGATCCTGCCTCATTCGCAAGGTCGGCCGGCGTGAGGTCGGCTGATGGGTCCAGTTCCAGCGGCTTGCGCTCGGTAGATGTCGCTTTGAACCGCCCGCCGTACCATTTCCTGGGGCGCCAATCTGTTCTGACACCAAGCGGCACACTCTTAAGAGAACCGGGTGCCCCGGGCACGTCTTTGAATGCCATGGATAGGTACAGCACACCCTCGCCCCTATCGAGCCTGAAGTTTTGAGGGTTCGAGAAAAACCGTCGGATCTGATCCTCAAGTTGCTGATGAAGCGTCTCAGCGCGATACGCTTCCGCTCGCAGCCGCGGCCCCCCTCCAACCCCGTATGAGAGCGCGAAACATATCCTCGAATCCCCCGAGGCCATGGCCTTGATCCTCATATGCACAGGGTACTCATATTCCCCTCCCGCATGGAACGCCTTGGCCCTTCCTCGCAACCGGGAAGCCCCCACGTAATGCCGTTGATAGTCGTCCATTAATACATTCGACTCGCCGCTGAGCGCCGCCCAAAGGGCACAGGCGTTGAACTTGTTGATGCCGAAAGCCGTCCGTTCATCACCGGACAAAGATTCCTCACTGACGCGCATCGCCCTGCGTAGGAACGCTCTCAACTCACTTTCCTCCGCCCGCAGAGCCGCGGCGTCCACGGAATCGTCGCGAACGCAGGCTCTCAGCACCCCCTCGAACGAGCCATAGTCCAACGTGGCTCGCGGGTTATAGGATGCCCAGAAGGCTGTGGCTCCAAGCCCTAGGCCAACTGCCAGAGCCTGCAAGAGAATCACGGCACGCCTTCCATTAATGAACTCCAACACTTTGGACACGCAGCCGCCCCTTACCCCGCTCGAGAGGTTTCCTCTGAGTGCCTTGCGTGCGTTCTCTTCCATACTGCCGCCACTGCTGCCGATAAAGCCAACACGAAATAGCTATTATCCATTTCGCTGCTCCAGAAAGGTGATCCAAAGCTGACCAGACTGCTCACCGCGGTATCAAAGGTCGCAAGAAATATCAAGCCTGAGACAATGGCGAGCGCCGTAGCGCCCGCGAGTGCCCGTAAGTCGGCGCTTGTTGCGAGCTGCCCTTTGCTTATGCGAAACATTTGGAATATGGCCAGTCCCACCACGGACAGAAATGCCACCATGCCAGGCAGCCCGGCCGCGACCAGAGCTTCAATGAAGGCATTGTGCTCACTGTTCACTTTCGCCAGCGCCTCGTCTCCTTTCAGCACGCTGCCCGCCGCGTGACCCAGGCCGCCTGGCCCCACGCCTGTAAGCAAGTCCCGTGATGCCACCTTCAGTGCGCCTTTCCATACGTGCCAGCGTTCCATGGAACTTCTGAAATCCTCCGGTGAAGGCTCGCCGCCACGGAGCGAAGCACCTACTTGTTGCAACTCCCCTTCGACCTCCAACAGTCTGGCCCGGCGAGGCCCAAGTATGAGCAGCATGGCCGCCAATGCTAGGGTGCCCGTTGCCACCAAGTGCACACCCTTCATGCGTAGCTGCAGGAGCAGGCCCACTAGCAGCACAATGCTTGCAATCAGCCCCGCCCTTGACCTCGTCAGAACGGCAGCAGCAACCAGTACCGCGATAAATGCACACTGCGCGACCTTGCGCCACCTCACCCTCGATGATGAGAGCACCCAGATGGCTAGAGGAGCAAGGACGATGGCATTCCTCGCCGCGTTAGCATGGGTGACCCCGCTGATGCCTCCAAACCCATAGAACTGGCCAGCTCCGTGCAGCAGTGAGTTCGCCACACCGAAGGCCGTGACCGGAATGAGCAGTAAGCATGCTGCCGCCACTAGCGACTTCAAGCGGCGTAGCGTGCTAAACGCATTAACAGTCAGAACGTAAGGAACTACTGTCGAAAGAAGAAAACCCTTTACCATCGCCTGGCTGCGCGCCGGGGCAACTGCTACGCCTCGTAGCGAAGACACAGCAAGCATAAAAGCGAAAACCAGAAATGCCCAAGCCTGAGGGCCGCCAAGATCCAGCGGCCGCCCCGCCGCTATCCTCGCCACAGTAACTCCAGCAATTGCCACCAAGAGAAGTCCCTCGTGGAGAAACAAGGAGGTGCTCCGGCCAAGTACGGCTACCTTAAACTCCGGGGGCAGCATCCCCAGGAAGTACCACGACAACATCGTAGAGAAGCCGAGCCACTCAAGCCACGCGGCCGGACCCCTCACAGAGCTCTGCTCTTCCATGTTCACGGCCTCCGGCAATGGTGTTGCCGCCACCATAGCGCCCCCCTTGTTCCCGGCCCGGCCACAATAAGATCCTCTCGGGCTTGAACCGGTCCTCGACCGTGGCCGCGAACCCTTCGAAGGACCACGCAGACACGTATACCTGACACTAAGCGATCTGTCAATACATTCCTCAGAACTTGTTGCCTATCAGCTGCAGGTTCAAGCATGGCAGCGTTAGCTTCAACCTGCGCCAATGCTATTCCCGCGCTTCTTATCAAGATATAAGCCTAGTCCAATGGCTGACGGCAATGGTTGACAGCCCCTCAACCATAGCGAGACCTGCGAACGAAGCGGGAGAACGAGAGCCTTTGTTTCCAGCTTCAACTTGTCCCCGTCATGCAGCCGTGCGCCAGCGGCGCCTGCGGAGTCCATGCAGGGCCCGCGGTCAATTCCTCTTTCGCGCCGCCGGAAGCATCGAATCAAGGCCCGGCCCTCCCTGGTTCCCACGATCGCACTAGGCGCGTCACCGGCCGCTGCTGATACGGCTGCAGCCGGTGTCCCAAGCTGTATGCACGCGTCATGAGCGCTCGGCTGCACGAGATACACCTTGGTGCTCAGATTCCCGCTGGTGCTCTCTTCCTGCAGCCATCTCGTCACGCTTGATACGAGGAAGTCCGTTCCACCTTTTTCGAAAAAGGCCATTGGCCAGCTCGCCGGCACACTTCCTTATGAATACCGACACAGTCACAAGCAGGATGAATAGGTCGAGCCTAAGACTGCACCTGGAAACGTATTCGACGTCGTACTTGAGCCGCTCGGGAAGCCGAGTGTTGCCCCGGAAGCCCTTCATCTGGGCCAACCCGGTCATCCCCGGTCTCGCGGCATGCCTCTCGGCCCATCCGGGAATGCGCATGCAGAGGCGCAGTGCGATATGCCTCATCTCCGCCCCCGTCAGCACGTTCATCAACTGCGGCAGCTCGTCCAATCCCAGCACCCGCAGCACGCGCCCCACAGCCGTGCAGCGCGGGTCGTCAGCTCTGCCCCACACCTGGCGCTCCGCATCCGCAGGGGTGTGCTTCGTGGACCTGAATTTGTAAAGCACGAACGTGCGCCCCGACTTCCCCAATCTCTTCTGCCGGAATATCGCCCGGCCGCGGGACGAGGTTTTCACCAGGACGAAGATCGCCGCGAACAATGGCGCGCACAATACCAGAAATATCACGCCGGCAGTCACGTCACACACCCTCTTAAGCGGATAGTCGAGCGTTCCCGCCTAAGTGTGCCCCCTATTCGTTGCGCGTCAATCGCTCTATGGTTATCTTGTGCATGAGGAACTCCTCAGAGTTCTGCTTGTCTTCAAAGGCGTCAATGCCGAACATGACCGGGGCCTCTGCACCTACCTCGAGCTCGTGGACCACTGTGAAATTCCCATCAAGGTCATGGTCGCAGGACAATTCCGCCACCGCACCCTTCCGGGTGATCCGCAAAGCCACGGGCGAAGCGACCAGCTTCGGATTATCTGTCTGGATGGGAACCTGCTCCTTGCATACCACCGGGCCACGCTCCTCGTAAAGGTCCGCGTAGAAAGCCGGCTGGTCAAGGGGCTTCTCCGTGCTGAAGTATCCTACTCCTAGGCTTGCTACAAGCCTCCCCCGAGCAACCATGCGGCACCGGAAACCTAGTGAGCAACCGGGAGCCAGGACGAAACTTATCTCGCTGTCTCCCTTCGCCTCGCGCCAAGGCTGTACTTGCCTCAATTCTCATTCAGGGCACTGGCCGTAAGAATGTAGTTGGGCTTCACCAACTTGGGCACACGCTGCATCGTTATCGCGCTCCCGTTCGCACCAATCGTCCAGTACTCAGAAGCCGGGTCATTCACTTTGCGGGCCAGATTCGAATTGATGTACTCCGCCCACTTCAGAGCATCCGCCTCGCCTGCAAAAGTGAGTTCCTCCGCAGCCCCGTGGAACCACAATCCGAGAGCCAACAACAGGACAAGTACAACTACGAATCCTTTGGCCATCGTTCCACCTCCGCTCGAGAGCCGAGCCTTCACCCCGTCTAGCAAATAAGCCTCTTTTGCACGGCCGAGGCAGAGTCAGGCTAGCTCCGCCTCGAACTCTTGTCAAGGCCTCTTTGTGCATTTTCCATGCTTCATCGCTAGCTCTCTTCTTCCCCTTTGTCATGGCTTTGACGGCGTTCGGACATCATCGAACAGTTCCCGCTGAGAGGTTCGGCCCGGGGATGTCTAACGCAGAGCAAAGCTGCGAGTTATCAGTTGCCACCTTCCACGCGGACACCATCATAAGCCAGCCGCAGACAACATAATGGCTACTGGCCTGAGACCGATTCATCAGCCCACGTTTCACGCTTCCTCTCAATATTGTGCCAGACTTCCAGCTCTCTTCGCATATGCTATGCATAGGCGAAAGAAAAGGATCGAGGCCGGCAGCATGACGGCTGTGAATGCTGATAGGGCGAACACAGGCCGCCAGAGGTGCCATACCGGTTCTCCCAACAGAACTGCCCGCCTCATTCCCTGCAGCGAATACGTCAGAGGAAGAACACATGAAAAACGCCTCAACCAGCCGGGCAATACAGCCAATGGATAGTAGATGCCACAAAGAAGGTAGGAGGCCGTCTCGAAGAAACGCGTGAAGGGCTCCGCCTTTTTGAACACGATCACAAGGCTCGCCGAGAGAATCCCGATGCAACTGTGGGCGGAGATGGTAAGAAGCAGAATAATCACCGCAGTGGCGATGTTCGCCTTAGCCACATTAGCGCCGAGCCACGCGGAATCAGTCGCGACAGGAAGTATACACTTAGTGCGGACGCGGCTGCGCTGCTAAGTTCGCTGGCAAATGCCAGTCGATAGCTTGTCTCGTTCTGGATATCCCGTCTCAAGAACCGCCAGCATTTAACAATAACTCCTATTAGTTCGGACATTGGCCTGGCAACGTGCGGAAACATATTTCGCCCCCAGTCTTACATGTAAGATGGCAGGTTCGGATCAACCGGCGGAATAACTGCCTGCACCTCTCCTTCCTTGACACAGAGCGCCCGATCACAGATATGCCGCACTTCCTCGACGCTGTGGCTGGCCATGATCACTGTGACCCCAAGCCTCTTAACCAAGGTATCCCTTATCAGTCTGCTAACCATGTCTGCGGTGGACAGGTCCAATCCCTTCGTCGGCTCGTCCAGCAGCAAGACCGCTGGCTCACCTAGCAACGCTCGCGCCAAACAGGCCATCTGCCGCATTCCTGCGGAGCAGGATCCGAACGGACGGTTCTCGTAAGGCTTCATGTTCAGTTGTTCGACTATCCGCCTGACCATCGTATGTGATTTCCTACCGAAGCGGCCGTTCAAAGCTGCGAAGAACATTAGGTTTTGCCTGACGGTCAGCCTCCGATAGAAGCTTCGTTCATCCATCACAGCCAGTATAATCGGAGAGCCCGATGCGACAGTCTGACCAGTGATAGCTCTTCCGTCTACATATATTTCTCCCTCGGTAGGCAATACCAGCCCGGCAAGTATCTTAAGTATTGTGGTCTTGCCAGATCCGTTCGGGCCAACGACTCCGAGTACCTCCGACTTGTAGACGCAGAAGCTCACCCGCCGTAGGGCAAGGACCAACCTTCGTCGAAACGGGTGAAGAAGCAAGTCCATGTGCCGCTTGGGCACTGGGTAGTACTTGGTTAGCGAGTTAGCTGTTATCAATGGGGTTGCGTCCACGGAATCCACTGCTCTTCGCACCGAGGAATAACGCCGCGACCAGGTCGTCCCGAGACAACCCACCCGCAGTATCGAGTCTCGACAACCTGATGGAGGCCGGTCACCTTGCCCGAAAGTGCATACCATGCTCCCTTCGAGCGAGACCGGCCGCCTTAAGCTATATCCAGGATGGTCGCGCAGCTATATCCGGCCACATCGCGACTACTGACGTCGGCTCTGCCTGAGGACGCTGAGGCTAGCACGGTAATGAAGTCAAGTGAATAGTACCGTAACACTTGAATGGAATAGGTGGGTCGTGACCCACCCCCGGGGGGCACTGGTACGGGAGGCCGGAGTTGGGTGTGCCAGAGCGAGCTCACTGCAGCCTGCTAGGCTAGCCCCGCTCACCCGAGCAATAAAGGCCAAGGGTGGCAAACGACGAGGAGAGATTGAACACAAGGCTCGTGGAGCTGGCCGGGCAGTATGGCGGTATGGCTCCAGCTCTGCAGTCGCCTTTCGGTGCATCGCGACTTGAGACGCACAAGGTAGCAGTGTTCTGCTCCCCGATTTCTGGTCCACTTGGAGTGAGAAAGAGCGATAGGATTGTCACTTTGGAAGGAGGTGGACTGGAATGAAGAAGCGGTCTACGCA
>CAZUUK010000117.1:0-9551 GCA_964622675.1 uncultured Planctomycetota bacterium
GCGTAATCGGCCCCGCTTGCCCCGCTCGGCTATAGCTGTAGTTACCCATCCTCTCACTCTGGAACTGCGCCACCCCACCCGCCGGTGGGCTTGCCTCGCCCATGATCGACAGCTCGTACTGCACAAGCAGTATCGCCGCTCGCTTGATAGATTCCGGCGTACTATCGTGCCCCCACACACCGGCGATCTCGACGTTCCTTATCCCCGCCGAGAATACCGGCCCATAATTCGCCCACCACTCCGAGCCGCTGTAATCAGCCTTCCGCCAGATGGTCCATTCGTCATACGAGTAGTCATCTGCATCCACCGCCGAACCGTTAATCTCAATGGCGCTGACCTCACTCAATCTGTACGGCTGCCCGTGATGCAGCTCCCGCTTCCCGCTCCCGTTCACCGTCACCGTCTCGGAGAAGCTGTAGAACCTGTCCCCGCACACCCGCTCTATGTATTCCTCGACCCGGCTGATTACAGCCTCCTTCGTCGCCGCCTCCCATCCAGCCGGCCAGAAGTCAATGTCCGCTATCGCTACATAATTCCCCATTACGGCGACCTCCCAAAAAATAGATACAGGAATGCGCCCCATGCGGCTCCTATCGCCGCCGTCAGCGCCTTCTGCCAGCTCCGAATTGTCGCCAACCGCTCAGGCAGACCGTTTAGCTTATCCAACTTCTCATCTATCGTTTTAAGCCGTGCTAGGACTTCGCCTTTGAACTCTGCGGCTGCAAGTTCTCGGTAAAAGTTTTCGTGCTTTGGTTCTGGCATTTCAATGTCTCCAGATAAAGCTCCTCATGCTCCTGCGCCCATCGTTGCCATGTGAACTGCTCCACTCGCCCTCTGCATTCCTCACGCCAGCTATTCCGATCGTCTGCGAAGTTCGGACGCATCGAGGCTGCCCAGGCAAGGCCTTCGGCAAGACTCTTCGCGGTCCTCTCGCAAAGCACCCCCGTTCGCTTCTGGTCAATCAACTCCGGGAGCACTCCCACTGCGGGGCCTACTACTGGTCGCCCACACATCATCGCTTCATATGCCGCCACGGGGCCGCCCTCGTATTTCGAGGCCACTAGCAGGCAGTCCAGTTGGTTGTAGAGCCGTGGGTAGTCCTCATAAGTACAGTTCCGCCGTCGGTCGTAATAGACAACTGGGATTGATGCCCGGAGCATTGCATCTACCAAACTCTCCCAGTCCACACCCACAACCATCAAGAGGACATCACCGATCTTCTCCCGCAACCTGACCATCGTTTCCTGAATCACGTCCCCGCCCTTCACATCAACGATATTCCGCATCGCCGGATAGTTCCGCGAGACAACCCCTACCGTGAAGTGCCCCTGTGGCCAGCGCTCAAATCTGAACCGCTCTGCGTCCGCGCCCGCATGAATCACCTTCAACTTCCCGTTCAATCCAGCCGCCCTTGTCAAGTGGCTTCTCGCGCTCTCAGAGACGCAGATTATCTTCTCCGCCAAATCGTAAGCTGGCCGACAGGTCGAGTAGTCGGTAACCCCTGGCAGCTCCCCGTGAAGCGTTGTCACAAACGGCCTGGAGAATCCCCGCACCGCAACCGCCGTAGCGTCCTGCGGCCGGAAGAAGTGATACAGATCGCAGCCGCCAACCGGCGCTCGCGTCACGATGATGTCCACGCCCCGGCAGTGATTAAGCAACGCTTCGCTCATCGCCCGGAACACCCACGCGTTGATCGTTCTCGCCACTATGTTAATTCGCGGCTTCGACCTGCTTGAGGATTGCATCTATGCGCCCCGTGTCCTTTCGATGGAGAAAGAGGTATCGGAAAATCGTCGCGTACAGTAATTGCTCCGTCTTCGCCTTCGGTGGCCGCCGTGCTTTCGCCACTGCCCCCCGGACCGCTTCCACCAAGCCCTCCCTTTCCCGGATGTCAGTCGTCACGCCCCGCCCCGTGTACCAGTTGCCGCCGAGAGTAATCACTGGCAACCCATAGGCGAGGGCTTCAAAGCCCATCGTCGAGTTGATGGTCAGCACCGCATCCGCCGCCCTCAAGGCGCTGTGGGCGGTCACGTTCTCAATCACCCGCGCGTCGAAATGCGCCACATCAACGATCTCGCGCAACTTCCCCGTGGACTCGTAAGGGTGCGGCTTCACAAGCACAACCCACCCGTTGTCGCCCTTCATCGCTTCGCACGCGACTCGCGCCAACTCCTCCTTCGCCTGCATCAGGACCTTCGGAAAGAACATCGTCGCGTCACCCGTCGTCTGGCAGAT
The DNA here is from genome assembly GCA_964622675.1 of uncultured Planctomycetota bacterium. GTDB lineage: Bacteria > Planctomycetota > DG-23 > CAZBND01 > CAZBND01 > CAZUUK01. The sequence continues at coordinate 2,236 of CAZUUK010000117.1, forward strand.
GACGAGGAGTAGCTTCTTGCCGGCGCTCCCGGGCGGTAGGGTAGCCTTTACATCCACGTCCTCCATCTTCTGGTGCGTAGTTGAGTTCCTGTACTTCGACAAGCCGCCCTGCTTCCAGAGCTTCACGAACTGCTCCAGCTTGATCTTCTCCTGCGGCGTTAAGCGACTCTGTGACTTCCATATCTCCTCGAACTCCGACTCCTTCGTGTAGTACATCCCGCCGAGATCGAGCGTGCTGCTATCTGGCAGAAAGCCCCCTTCAAGCCTCAGCACCGGAAGGCCCATCCGTTTCGCCACCTCCACCGCCGCTCGCTGATCGTGCGCCATGTCGCCAAACGTGACTAGAAGCTTCGGTTTCGCTTCCTTGAATAGCTCCTCGTACTTCTCCAGATACCACTGTATGGAAGCCAGAACGAATTCATCGGCAGGCGCCGCCCTCACCCTCCAGCGCCACCGAGCAAAGCGAGTAATCTCAATCAGGTCGTATCCGTTCCATTCCGCATTTACGTCCCGGTTCCAGTTCCCCGGCCGCTTCAACGCCAGACTCATGAATTCCGTCTTCCGCGCCGCCAGCCACTTCTCGTTGAAATCGTCGTCCCGCCTGTTCCGCTGCACCTCCATGAAGTGCGGCTCCCAGCCCCGCTTATTCAGCGCTTGCGCCAGAGGCCAGAAATCGTCCGCCTGGTGGCTGCGAATGAGCAGCAGTACACCGCCTTTCGATAGCGGCTTCAGCGGCTTCCCCTGGTCGTCCTGGAATGCAGGCTCGCTCCACAACCGCTCCGCTAGGCTCCGGGGGACCCGCTGTTTTGGATGCTCCGGGCTGAACTCGTATCCCCCGACTTTGTAAGTCGCCTCATGCTCCGGATTCAGCGTGACCTCTACGAGAAGCTCTCCCAATTCGTCCTCCTTTCAGCCCCAAGGGTGGGAGGCCAGGGGAGGAGTACCAGCCTCCCACCCTCATCTTCTTCGCCATGCGGCGAACGGCCTGGGCTATCAGACAGGCGAAACCTCGGTCACTGAAGTCGAGACACTCGTCACGTCGTAGCTTGAACTCAGCTCCTTGACGTAAACCACCGCGCCAAGCCACTCGACTTGGCAATGGACTCGCGTATACGCGACGTAATAGCGCTTGTCCGTCATGATCGCGTTTTTGCCCTCAGACGTGCGCCGTATCTTCACTGCGCGATGCACGCCAGCGACAAGGTTCTTGGGATTCGTGAGCACAACAACCGTGTCAGGCAGCGCCGCGATCTCTTCGACCCCGATGCCGAGGATCGATTTCAGTTCACCATCCACGAGCACTGCATCGCCAGTGTTCGTCGCTCGGCTGGTGACGTATTCCAGAAACAGGTCGTACTGCTTCGTCGCCATCAGCCAGCGGAGCTGCTGCTTCGCGGCACCACGCCGGTATCGGGGAGGCAGTGCGGCCAAAGCATCGAAAGCGATGTCCTTGCTGAAGGACCCGGTCGAATTCGCATCCACAACCTGGGCGCTGGCAAACTGCACAAGCCAGCCGTCGAACGCCTTCAGTAGATCGTCACTGCCCGAATCGTCGCCGTTCCAGTAAAGGTCCTCAAGGTCGAGACCGTACTGTGTAGTCATCATCCCGGCGATCACGTCCTCGAGGTTGCCGCCTTCGATGTTGTCCTCGAGTGCGTCCTCGCTGATCTCCCACGGCAGCGCGATTTTGCGCGAGTCCAGCTCCACCTTCCCGAAGACCGGTTTCTTCGTGTAGTCCGACTGATCTTCGTTTTCGGTCGCCACGTATCGCGCGATGCGTGAACCGATGCTGATCTTGTCCAGCTCCATCTTGTCGCGGTTCATCTTCACCGTGCGGCAAAGCTGAGTCGTCCTCGCAGCGTCGAACGTCTGCTGGATGAACTTATCAGCCTGCTCTGTCAGGAGCAGGCCCCCACCCGCGAGCGTGGTAGTGGTAACTGGGTCTTCGCTTTTCGCCACCTCCAGTAGTTCGTCAGCACTAGTAATCACTTCTCACCTCCTTGGTTGTTTGTGGTATGCGGGGCGGAACAAAAAAAGCGCCTGGCCGCCCGTATACGGCCAGACGCTTTATGTCCTTCCAGGGGAAGATCGGCTGATCAGGCCAACCCGCCCCGCTTCAGATCGGTTTTAGAACACGTCCTTGAAAATGCTCTCCTTCTTCTCCTCTTTGTCCGCCCCCGTTTTCTTGCTCGTCCTGGTCGTCTGGGCTAGGTGCTTCTCGACCTTCTCGTTCACAGCCTTGATCGCCTTCTTGATCTCTTCGGCTTGCTTCACCACCTCGTCGAGTTTCGCGGCGGTATCAGGTGTCTCTTCTTCCTTGGTATCTTCCGCCTTTTCTTCCTTCTTGGTTTCCGTGGTGTCCTCGTCTTGAGTCTCACCGTCGTCCTTTTCCAGAGCCTCGAGACGCTTCTTGATGTCCTCAAGCTCTTTCTTTTCATCCTCAGTCATCGCCGCCTCCTTTTCTGTTTGTGTTACCAAGTCTGTCTCGGCGATTATCTCGGCGACCGCCTTCGCACCCGCCGTCATCGCCTCGACAGCTTCTTTAAGCCGCTTCAATCGTTCGCTGCTGATCTTGCGGCCTTCCTTTTCGATTTCTTCTCCCCCGTTCTCGTCGCCAGGGAATAGCCCCTTCACAAACTCCACCAGTCTCCGCCCCTTCGACTTCTCCGCGCTCCACGGCGGCTCCTTCTCGAACTGCGCGTAATGCCCCGCCAGATGCCGCCGCACTCCAGCCACGTCGCTCTCCGGGATGTCCACCCCACCTCGCCCACCTTGCAGCACCGCCCCCGCCGCCGCAACCGCCCGCCATACAACCTGACCCGCCTTGTTGTGATGCGGCAGCTTCCGTTTGCTCTTGTCGTCCGATTCGCCCGAAGCGTACTCCGGGTCAATCCAGGCAAAGGCGCTGTCGGGCAGTTCGTTCTGCTCCGCCGCGCTTGGATTCCACGCCTCCCCCTCCGGCGCTTTGACCGTAGTATGCGGAGGCACAGCGCCGCCCTTCGCCTTCAAGAGTAGGAATTTGGCATCCTCTACCGCTGGCTTGTCCACGAATGCAATTTTGATCACTTGCAGGTCCTTCAGAATTCGCATAGGTCACCTCTCACTTCGCTACCGCTATGCCACCAATCGAGAATCCCCGCAGCTCTGCGTCCTTTATCCGCTTCCATAGCTCGCTACTCGTTACCTTCACCGCGATCACCCACGAGCCCTTCTTCACCCGCTTCCCGTCGTAACTCAAATCCATAGGTGCGATGAAGCTTTCGACAACGTCCGCCGCAACGGGGCTGACGTGCTGCTCGTCCAGTTGCCGGCTCTTTATGACGTAGTCATGCGCTGCTTTCTCGATTACGGCCGCTGGGATAATATCCCCCTGCAGGTCCTCTTCATCCGGCACCAGCACCACGCCGTACACCAACCGTTTCTCGTCGTCACGCTTGACGACCTCCGTTATGATTTCCTTCTCCACCTTCGCCTCCTTGGCAACCGCCGCATTCGCAGCCTTTATCGCTGTCGCCTCGCAATCCTTCTGCTCCCCACCGGCCTTCAGGCAGCTCGCCAACTCGCTATTCGCCACCTCCGCCCACTGGCGCTGCTTCTTCGGCGTATCCGCCGCCTGTGTGAACCCTTTTGCATCCTCAGCCGTCCAGGGCATCAGTCACCTCTCCAGGGCTCGCCTTCAAATTCGTGCCGGGTTACCGGATAGACGTAACACATGCAGCCTGGATGTGAATCAGCCTCACTCTCGCCCCAGTTCGGAAACGACTCGCTCACGCCCACCTCGACTCCATCGTTCCCTTCGCAGCCTTCACACGGATTCCCACTCGTCGTCCTCCACCCTTTCCCCTCAACGCCGTTATGCACCATCGCGTCCAGATTCGCCTGCGCTACGATATTCTTCGTCTCCGTCCGCGCTATCAGCATCCCCTGCCCTCGGTAGGCATCATCAAAATGCGCCCTGAACATCCGCCTTACCTCTCGCGCCCCCTTGCCTTTATCAAAGAACTCCTGCCTCAGCGTGTTTCGGATCCGCTCAACCTGAGTCTTCGCGGCACCGACTACGATCTTCTCCCCCGCCCTCGTTATCTCCGCCAGCATCGCCGGATTCCTCAGCCGGAAATCTATCGCCAACCCGGTTATGTTCCGCGTTGCCACGCCCACTCCCCCGTTGTAGCTGTCCACCAGCTCCTTCACCAAAATCTTATTCCCCTCCACCGTTGGCGCCTTGAATGGCCAAGCGACCATCCGCTCCACCATCAGCTTCGGGTCCGGCCCCTTTGCCTTCTTCAGCTTTGCTCGATACTCCGTAGCCGCCGCCTCCAGCCGCTCGTAAATCCGCTTCCTCCTCGCATACTGGTTCCACTCCCGCTTCCAGCGAGAAAAGGACGGCCACAGCGCCACGTATAGACTCCGCTCCCGCATGAGGCGATACAGCATCATCCCCGCGTGCTGCCTCTGCCGCGCCCTTTCAATCTTCGGTTGCTTTTCGAGTAGCAGCGTCAACGTGCTTCTCCAGTGCCTTCTCTGTCGAACCTACCGCCATTGCGGTTGTCGTCGCGTAGAAATTCTCGCCACCCGGATAGTCATCACCCAGGTCAAGCCTTTGTCTCACCTCGTTCGGCGTTATCGCGCCCATTCTGAATAGCCGCTCGCTGTTCTGGATGTCCTCCGTTTCGTCCTCGGTATCTATCTCGTCGAACTTGAAACCCCAATCCTTCACGCCCAACCCCATCTCAATCACCCGGTCCAACTCCTTCTCCAATTCTTCCTGCCTTGGTTTTATCACCGACGCCTTATAAATCTCCGTCGTATCCGCCGCCACGCTTCCGCCGAGAGTCCCCGTCTCCGCTATCCCGAGCCGGTACGGAGGCACCTTATGCGCCGCCAGAATCTTCCGCTGATTCCGCTCCTCGAACTGCTCGAAACTCGCGTCCCGCTCAGTAGGGCCTATCTTCTCAAATCGCACAGTAACCCCCGGCGGCAAGCTCATTGTCATCACCCGGTGCGGGTTCTGCTTTAGCGAACTAACGTAGCTGATAAGTTCGTCAATGGTTTCCTGCGCTAGATCGCCCCCCTCAACGATGACCATATACGCGGGCTCCGCCGAGCTCTTGAAAAACGCCAAGTTGTACTCTTGTGCGTACACATCTCCGACCAGCGCTCGCAGACAGCTAATCGCTGGCGGCTGCCCGTAATAGCTCGAACGCGGAGAATAGCCGGTGATGAAGATCATGTCGTTCGCCCGCTTGTTCGGGTCCACGCCTTCAAGCACCTCCCCATTGTCCCGGTCGTACTCCTTCTTCTCGCCCAGCCGCTTGAACCACGCCACCGCCTGCCCTCCCTGCATCTGGCAGTAAATCGGATCCTCCTTATGCCTCCGCACCTCTTGCGCCGGCACATGCGCCAAGCCTCCCGCCCTCCCGTTCCCGTCCCGCAGCACCTCAACCGCCATCCAGCCGATAGCCTCAAAATCAAATTGCGCCTTGTAGAGCAGGCTCCGAAACGTCCCGTCCGGATTGCAGTTCTTAAAGAAAGTCTCCACCCGCTCCTTGTTCACCTCATTCGGCTTGTCTGTCTTGGGCCGCAGGGACCAGCCCAATCCCGCCACGTCTACTGCTTTCTGATCGCAGCATGACCAATGCCACGTGCTCGCCTCCACCCAATACGCCAGCGCCTCCGGGTCCCACAGCGGCTGCGCGAGCTTCGTGTACCCCGCCCACTTATCCTTCCCCGTCGGCTTCCGCGTAACGTCCCGCGCCATCTTTTCCGCCTGTGCCATACGCGATTTGCTCACTCTACGCCGCGTTGGCCCGATGACGATCCGTATCTCTTGCTTCTTCTCTTTCTTCACCTTCGCCGCCGTCATCTACTCGTCCTTATCTTAATCTGCCGACTCGTATCCACCGAAGTCAGCGCGTACCTCAGCGCACTCAGAAAGTGATCGTCGCCGGCAAACTTGTCCTCTTTCTTCGCCCCCGTTCGGCTCATCGCATACATATAAGCGCCGAATTCACGCTTCCCGTTTGTGCATTGCGGCGACATGAGGAACCCGAGCTTCCCATCCGCTTCCTTCCGCAGCTTCTGCCTCACCACCTCAATCCCCCGCTTGACATCGGTAACGCCCTGTGATGCCCTCAGATTCGCCCGCATGAACGCACCTATGTCGTCCGGGCTCTCCGGGTCGCAATAGAAATGCGATATGCCCCACTTGTCCCGCAACGCCTTCGCCGCCGCCACCTTCTGCGCCTGTGATTGCTCCGTGTGATACCACTCCTCCAGCACCGTCACGTTATCATCCCCGTCAATTCCAATCACCACTATCGCGCATGGATTCGTATATCCCCAATCCACCCCCGCGATGATCTGCTTGAAGCTCACTATCTTCCCGTCCTGCCTCACCAACTTCGGCTCCCGCACATGCTTCTCCCGATTGAATTCCTTGTAGACCAACCCCGAGAACTGAACGAAACGCCCCTCAAATTGCTCGTCGTACATCTCCGGCGTCAGGTTGCGCTTTGCCGTCTCAATTTCTGCTTGTGGGAAATAGGGATTCGCCCCCGTTGAAAAACGCCAGCTCTTCCAGTCTGGCTTCGCCCCTTGCCCGTTATTGAAAAGCTCGATGTAATAATCCGACCCCCTCGGCGTCCCCGTAATCAGCGCCTCCCCTTGCCTGTTCGACAACCGCCCATAAACCGACCGCTCCCAAATAAGCTTATTCGTTGTCCCCGCCTCCGCCATGATCACATAGTCCAACTCCTCTCCCCCCAACCCTTTCGGATGCTCCGCCGATTTCACCGTCAGTTCCGAACCCCAATCCGTCACAAGCTGCATATCTCCACCCTTCGCGTTGTAATTCGCTCGCCTGAAAGGCAACTCGCCCGGGCTGACGAGCCAGTCCCACAAATATCGGAACTCAAATTCGCCGTCCTCGTACGTCGGCCCGACGATCCATCCTCGCGTCGGAGGGTTCGCCTCGAATAACCAGCCAGTAGCCCACTGCCCCCCAAGGTGTGATTTCCCGAACCGCGTCCCCGCGACGACAACCTTGAAGCGCTCTGGAGCCGCAAGGACCGTTCGCTGTCCTTCATGCGGCTCAATTCCAAGGCTTTTGAGCAGTCCAAGTCGGCTGAATACATCTTGATAAAGCCTATGCACACGCCTTCACTCCTTGGCTGGTAGGTCTCCCTGCTCCTTCAGAACCAGCTCATGCCGAATCCGCTCCGCCTCCTCCACGACTCGGCGATAACCCGCCGCCGTATCCACGGCCATGTCTATCTTCTGCGTTCGTAACCGTGCACAATATGACAAAAGCGAATGAG
>CAZUUK010000118.1:0-6090 GCA_964622675.1 uncultured Planctomycetota bacterium
ACTTCTACGACGTCGCCGACCGCGTGGACGCATTCCTGCGCGAGACATTCGGCTGCCGCGACGACTGAGCCTGCAGCGCTTCCTGCGCGCCCCCGGAGCCTTCACCCACGGACGAGAGCCGCACGCCATAGGCGCCCGCGGCTCGCGCCTGCCCTTCGCTCTGTCGCGTCGATGAAAACGCACCACAGAATGGTGGTAGAGTTGGGTGGTGATATTCGAGGACTGCGAGAAACTGTGCGAGGTGGCACGCCGGTTCAGTCGCCTGAGATGAGGCCGCCGAGGAGGCCGCCGCCGCGGCGGGCTTCACCCCGCCTGCGAAGGCCGGAGGCGGAGACGACTCTGTCAGCAAGCCGAGAGAAGGGAAGGGTCTGGAGATAGACCTTGCCGGGGCCGGTCAGGTGGGCGAAGAAGAGCCCCTCGCCGCCGAAGAAGGCGGTCTTTACTCCCCCGACGAATTTTATGTCGTAGTCCACGGATTCCTGGAAGGCGACGAGGCAGCCGGTGTCAACGCGGAGGGTTTCGCCGGGCTGGAGGTCGAACTCCTGAACCGTGCCGCCGGCGTGGATGAAGGCGAGACCGTCGCCGGAGAGGCGCTCGAGGATGAATCCTTCGCCGCCGAAGAAGCCGGCACCGAGCTTCCGGGTGAAGGCGACGCTGATGTCAATCCCGGCTGCAGAGCAGAGGTAGGCGTCCCTCTGGCAAAGGATAGTGCCGGTACGGCTGAGGTCAACGGGAATGATCTTACCGGGGTAAGGCGCGCCGAAGGCGACCTGGCCGCTTCCGGCGGCGCAGGTGAAGTTCGTGATGAAGAAGCTTTCGCCGGCGATCATTCGCTTTAAGCCCTTCCAGGCGCCGCCGGCGGCCTGGGTCTGCATTTCGATCCCGTCGGTCATGTACATCATAGCGCCGGCCTCTGCGCGGACGCTTTCGCCGGGGTCTAAAGTGATGATGACGGCCTGCATATCATCTCCGATGAGGCGATAGTCTATTTCGTCGGCGCGGCGGGATGGGGCTTGGGCTTCGACGGCGGGAGAATCACCGGCCGGAACGACGAATACGTTTCCGCACTTGCAGCGGAGCTTCGTACCGGGAGCAAAGCTGGATACTTCGTAGGATCTGCGACATCTTTCGCACTCGATTTGCATTGGCGGGCTCCTTACATGTATCGGTTCTGAGCGAAGGCTCGTGATGTCAACAGACTCCAATACCACGTTGAGCGGCTGAGATCAATAACGGGATGCCGGAGGCCGATGGCTGGGCGCTAGAGCGGCGGTCAGCACCAGCGGGCGGGCTCGAGGCCGCGGCGTTTGAGCTCGCCGTTGAGCTGGCCTAGGTGATGCTGGCTGTGTCTTAAGGTGTAGGCCATGAGTTCGAGGATGTTTTCGCCCCTTCCAGGGAAAGGGTTGGCGCCGAAGAAATCGGGGTCGGCGAGACTTCGTAGGCGGGCCGCCATTTTGTCGCGAGTGTCGCTGACGTAATCGAGGATGGCGTCTTTTGAGGGGAGGCGTTCGGGCTCGTCCGTCGTCCACCTTACCCCAAGCCTCTGGCCGCCGGAGAATTCTTCAGGGGAACTCCCCGCGTAGAAGTCCACCGCCTCGATGACGTGATAGGCCAGACGAGAGGGAACGAAGAAGGGATGCGCAGCGACCTTTTTCCATTCGGTTTCGGGGCATTTCCGGATGGCCTCGGAGAGCATTTTCCACATGCGATCGAACTGGCGGCGGAAGGAATCGGCTATTTCGGCCATGCAAAACCTCCTTTCATGTACGCGGCATATTGCTACCGGCGCGTGGCCTCGCGGAGTTGCTTCAGGGCGGCGGTGAGAAGGTCATCCCTGTCGCCCGCGAACGCTTCCGGCCTGGTTTCAAAGTGGACGTCGGGTTCGACGCCGCGCTCGTCGAGAGGCTGACCGTCGGGGAGGCAGTCAATCCAGCGCGGCAGGCTGACGGACACGCCGACGGGGAGCTGGAGCATTCTGGGATTTCCGCTGGAGCCACACGTGCGCTCGCCCATGGTGGTGACCTGCGGGCATTGAGCCATCATGGAGATGAAGGATTCGTTGCTGCTCATGCACTTCCGGCCGATGAGTACGATTACGGGCTGCTCGTAGCGCCAGGGTCCGCGAGGGGTAATTTTTCGCGAGTATTTTTGTCCCAGGTCTTCATGCTTTGGGCCGCTGCGGTACTGGCTGTATGCGTAGATGACCTCTTTGCCGGTGAAGCGAGCGGCGACTTTTTGGGCAAGCGGCTCGCTGCCGCCGCCGTTGAGGCGAACGTCAATGACAAGCGCGGAGGTGCTGCGGAGCTTTTCGAGGATCCCATCGAACAGGTCGGGGATCGCCTCATCGTCCCAGGAGTATATGGCGATGTAGCCGATTCCGTCCCTGGTCTTCCCCCACTCCATTCGCCCACCGGCCTCCGCAATCTCGTCAATGATGCAGCGACAGGCGGAGGGGTTGGCATTGCTCCGGCGGGGGCGATCAAACGCAGGCACCTGCTCGCCGTTTACGGTGATCCAGATGTGAAGGTCGCGCAGGTGGGCGAGCATGGAAGCGCAGACGCAGGCGAACTCGCGGGCTGTTTTGCTCGCGAGTGCCTGGGGGCGATACTTGTCGCGGAGGCGTGGCCAATCGACGTCAGGCCGAAGGACGAACATCGGGTACTCGCGGTCGAAGGCGCTCCACAACTCGTCGAAGCTGGCCTCGACTTTTTGCCTTGTGATGGCTCTGGAGACAGGGACTGCCTGTTTTTCGAAGGCGGGGACGTAGTTGGCAACCTTCAGATCAAGGTCAACCGTGAAGAAGCGGCGGATGCCGAGGTCGGTATCAATGTCAACGGTAAGCTGGTTGGGAGGCGGGATCATGGCGCGGCGGGCGGCGTGCCAACTGCCATGGATTTTGGCGTTGGCGATCTGCTCCATACGGGGCAGGAGAGTCGTGTCGCCTTTGTGGAGGACGGTCTTTCTGGGAAAGAGTTCGTCTATTATTTTGGGATGAAAGCGGAGCCAGACGTGATCGATCGCTTCAGGCTTGCGCGAGGCGGGGCTTACCATCCGGTCTCCGGCTCTGGGGATTACGATAGCCCAGACCGCGCCGTCCTCGGACCGCCCGATGCCCAGGTCGGCGCGGGTGATGCTGATGCGGAGAGAGGCGCCGACTTTGAGGAACCGGAGAGAGAAGCCGGAGATTTCATATATGTCGTCGGGGGTGATTTTCCAGGCACGCGCACGGTTAGGATCGGCGTCGGCCTTGGTCAGGGGAGTCGGATAGAGGCCCAAGAGGCTTATGCCCTGAGTCTGGGAAGTGCTCTGGGCGAGGACTGAGGGCAAAGTGAGGAGAGCGAGCAGACAAAGCGAAGCGCGGATTACGCTAAGGAGGATTTTCACTTCTCATTCCTCCTTTCGGCAACGTGAGGGGAGGCGCCGTCGGTGGAACCTGTCAGGAGGGTGATGAGGACCCTTTCGGCGATGGGATCTGTGCGTTGTGACGGGTTGAGGCTTTCTTCGATGAGAAGCTGGCAGAGGATCATCCTGCCTTTGCCGAGTTCGAGGGAAGCGACGGCCGGATCCCAGGTGGCTCTGGCGCGGGTGCGGCTGTAGCCGACGGCCCAGACTTTGGCATTCTCGGGGAGGGTTTCAAAGAGGCGCCAGTAGACGAGGTTACCGGGGTTGTCCCAGTGCCAGAGGTCGCGGTCACCCAAGGGGCGGAGCGGGCCCGGGGCTTCGGTCAGGAATGCGTTCGAGCCGGGACTGTTGGTGAGAGAGGCGCTGGCGACTTGGGGGAGGTCCCATCGGCTTCTTGCGAGGATAAGGACAGTGCCGCCTTTTTCGGCGTGCTTGCGAAGAAGGCCTTGGGTTTCGGCGGTCGGCTGGTCGGAGCCCGAGACGACAACGGGGACATCCGCGGGGGTGGCGTCGCTGAATGGAACGGTCTCGACTGCGTGTTGGGCGAGCCAGCTCTTGACGGGACAGTCCCCGGCTCCGTCGAGGATAGCAACGGTGCGGCCCTCGAGAGGGGTCAGGTCCCTGCGTATGGAGCGAATCTCTCTTACGCTTTGGACGGGCTCGCCCGCCTGGGGCTCGACGACAAGCGCAAGGTAGGAGCTTCCCTCCTCCTCGCGTACTTGCCAGGTAAGGGTTTCGTGCCATTTTTCAAAGGGAGGGAGCTCCGCGGAGCCGTTCCAAACGGCGGGCGCATCAGCGGGGACCGAACCGGGCTTGAAGCCGGGATGTTCGGAAAGAGCGACGAGCTTCGCATCGAAGCGAACGGGAGAGTGGGTATCGTTGAGCACGTAAAGGTTGAGTTCGATTTGGGTTCCGGCGGCGAGAGGTACCTCGTCCAGGTCGAGGCTGGCTCCGACGGGCGCGAGTGAGTTTCGGAAGGCATGATACGCTTCGCCGAACTCAGTCCGCCCCTCTCCCTGCCAGTCGAAGCCGCGTGACCAGTATGCGAACATGTAAGGGAGGATTAGGTCGAAGCGTAGGCGGCGGAGGGCCTCGGTCTGGAGTGCGGCGTGATGGGCGACGATGAGCCGGGAGGAATGCGGCGGCGGCCGGCGTTCGCCGTGGGAGCGACCGGAAAAGGGGGCGGAGTTCGGGCCGAAGTGTTTGGGCGAGGGCATTTCGGCTGCTGAGAAGTATTCGGAGTTGGAGAGGTGCCTTTTCTCGTCGCGCTGCAGCGCGAGCTTTTCCATGCGATCGTAGAAGCTGTGGTCCCCGGGCCACTGATAGCTTGCGGCGGCGTGCGAATCCAGGATGTCGGGGTTGGGCAAGGCGGAGCGAAGGACGGGCCTCGACGGGTCGAGCTCCTTGAAGAGATTGTACAGAACGGTGTCTTCGTAAGGATCCTCCTTCCAGGCGGATTCGTTGGTGGGAACCCAGATGACGATTGACGGGTGGTTCCAGAGTTCCTTTATGAGCCTTCGGAATTCATCTTCGATCTTGGCGCGAAAGGCGGGCATCTCGTCGGGCGTCATCCCGTATGGCTTGTAGTTGAAGCAAAGCGGGAACTCGGCGAGGACCATCATGCCGTTTCTGTCGCAGATGTCGAGCCAGAGGGAAGGCATCGGCTGAGTGTGTGTTCGGAAGGCATTGACGTTCATTCCGCGGGCGGCGTTGATGACGTATGCGCAGACGTTATCCGGGTCGAGGGCGTTGCGGGGATCCCAGCCGAGCCATTCGTGGACCAAGTTGCTACCGCGGATGGTGATGGGCTTTCCATTCAACTCGAAGCGGCCATTGCGGATCGTGAATTCGCGCATGCCGAAGGTGACGGTTTTGGAATGGCCGTCCGTCTTCAGGAGAAGTTGGTAAAGGAACGGATGCTCGGGCGACCAGAGCTGCGCGTCGGGGATGTCCAGGAGGAGGTCAACGGGTTTGGCGTCGCCCTCGACGAAGGCGGTTCGTTCGGAGAGGGCTTTCCCACCGGTAACGGGGATGACGGCGGCCTTAATCTCGTAGGTCCGATCGGAGTTCCCGCGTGCCCAGATCGTTGCGAGGGCTCTGGCATTTCGGGTATCGGGAATGACGCGGACCAGGTCAATGAGGACGTCCTTGTAGAACTCAAGTTCCACTTTGTCGAGTACCCCGGTAAGCTTGCTGCCCCAGTTGAATCGCGCGCTTCCGACGGGGAGCATGGGCTGGCCGTCTTTGTTGCGAGGGAGTTCGGGCCAGCCGGTGAGCCGGAAGATGAGCTCGTTTCGGTGCTGCTTCAGGAGGGGCGGCGGGACGTCGAGAGAGAACGGGGCTTCGCCGAGGTGTTCGCCGAGGTAGGAGCCGTTCAGCCAGACCTTTGCGCCCCAGCGGACGCGGTGGATTCTGAGGATACAGTTGAGGCCGAGCAGGTGCGAAGGGACGTCGAACCGGGCGCGATACCAGATGCAGGGAATGTTTTCGCCGGTTTCAGACGAGAGGCGGCGAGCGTAAGAGGTGCCTTGCCAGCCATGCGGCGCGAGGCCGGGGACGAAGGTCTCAAGCCAGCCTTCGGCTGGGAGGTCGTCTGGACCTGCGTCGGGAAATCCGGGGAGGCTCTCCCAGGTATGTTTGAGTTCGAGCACGTAGTCGCTTGGGATCGCGGCGGCCTGCGCAGAGGAA
>CAZUUK010000118.1:6190-9477 GCA_964622675.1 uncultured Planctomycetota bacterium
ATGTTTGAGTTCGAGCACGTAGTCGCTTGGGATCGCGGCGGCCTGCGCAGAGGAACAAAAGACTATCGAAATCCCGAAGAGCGAAAGAAAAAAAGCCGCCTTGAGAAACGGCTCGACGGTTGCTACGAACGGCATCAGTCTCTCCCCCTGAGGCCCGCTGAGCCCGGTGGATAATGGTACAAGGCCAACGTGTTCGAGTCAAATGGGTAAGACACAGGAAAGCGCGGTAGGGGTTTTCAGGCGTGGGGGGATGCGCAGCGCCCTACCAGGGGCCGTGGTAGCCGTAGTGGACGTCGCCGGCGAGGGCCATGTTTCCGTTTGAGTCAATGTAGCCGACGATATCGCCGGCGGAATCCTTAAAGACAAGGGCGCTTTCGAGCGGGTTGTTTAGGCCGGTCTGGTTCTCGGCGACCGTACCTTTGAGGTATAGGTTGCCGGTAGCGGAATGGAGACGGGCGACGGTCTGACCGGAAGCATCTTTGAGGAGGAACTCAGCGAAGCCGGTGGACTCAAGGTCTTCAGCCCCGGCCTGCTGTATGAGATCTCCTCTGAGAAGGAGCTGGCCGGTGTCGGTCCATACGGCCTTCATGGTTCCCACGAGGTCAGTGACTCTGAGCACGGCGGAGATTGCGCCTTGCGGCGCGGCGTCGGCCGCAGCGGGTTGGGCGAAGTTGTATGCGCGGTCGTAAGCGTAGGCGGCGTAGAAATAGTGGATGCCCGGCACGAGGGCGACATCGGTGTAAGAGGAGAGCTTGCCTTCGTAGCAGGCGAAGCCGTCCCAGGGGTTGCGCGGGCGGGAGCCGGATTTGCGGACGATCCGGGTGAACTTCCAGTCCTCGTCGGCGGGGTTGGTCCAACTGAGCTGGAGGCGCGTGTTGTCAGCTGTCGGAGAGACGCTGAAACCGGTTACGGGGCCGGGGGGAGCTGAGTCACCGTCGCTGTCCGTGACGGAGAAGTTGTCGAACCAGACGGTGAGGTCCTGGCCCGCGACGAGTGAGACGTAGCCTTCGCGAAATTTCTCGTTGGCGTCCGTGACGTCGAGGCGCTCGACGCCGTCAACGCTGACTCTTAAGCGATAGCCGGCGGCGTTGACGCTCAGGGTGTGCCACTGCAACGCGTCGAAAGGCCGGATCACGGTCTGGGCGAGGGTTCCATCGTCGTGGGAATAGACCGAAAGAGTTCCGTTGGAGCGGAGATGGATCATGTAATAGCCCTGGTATCCGTCCCAGAAGTGCGGGTTGCCGCATTTTCGGATGGTCATGCCGTACCAGTTGGTGCCGCCGCTTTCGTGCTTTACGTCCACGCTGAAGGTGGCGTCGCGGTAGTACCTGTGAGCCAATGAGAGATCCTGCGGCCACTGGCTGAAGGGCCCCATTTTGACGGCGCCGCCGATGACCTGGATGGGGTTGGAGTTGGAGTCCCAGCCGAGGAAGTCGCCGTCATTGAAGTTGTCCGAGAAGTCGGCTCCGGGCACGGGCCGGTACTGGTAGAAGATGCTCCGGGCGTCGTTGACGTCGCCGAGGTAGATTATGTCACCGCCTTCGCGGATCTGAATGCGCTCGCCGGGATTACGGGCGATGCGGAAGCGCTCGACGCGGTTTGTTGTCATGCAGGCATTTATGTGGTCCCCGCTGCCGCCGGATGCCGTGTAGTTCATGTGGCTTGCCATGGGGCTTTCGGAAAGGGATGCGACGCCGTAGTCGCTATCGTCAACGTTTGCGTTCCAGTGCTCGGTGGCTCTGAAGCGGACGGATGTTGTGTCGCCGCCGGTGTCGGTGAAGGTGCTGAGCGGGCCGAAGGTCCAGGGAAGCGCTCCGGTGTAGGCTTTGTTCTTCGTGAAGACGGGGTTTGTGTAGATGCAGGGGGAAAGCTGCTGGCCCTGGCAGATTCCCTCGTGGCCGCTCCAGTTGAGGAACATGGATCGGACCCATATGGCGCGGCCGTTTGAGTTGGGGAGGAATTCGGACCACATGTCTATTCGCTGGTCGTAAACGGGCCTGGCCTCGCCCTGCTGCGGGCCGTTCCAGAAGAGAAGAGGGATGCAGCGGCTGTAGATGTAGTCGGGTTTGACGACGAATATCTCGTAGCCGGAGGGGTTGCCGCCGTCGCCTGCTTGCGTGGGGTTCCAGTCGCCGGTGTCGAAGATGGCTATCTGGCACTGGCGGCCGAGGTCGTGGTTGTTGATGAGATTGGGCCCGGCGAGTTCGGATAGCCAGACGACGCAGCCACCGGCTTCGGCCTCGCGCCCGTATTCTATGACGCCGTTGTCAACAATGGTGTAGTTGTGGGAAGTGTTGTGCGCGGCGACGGGGGTGGCAAGCGTTAGAAAGACAAATACGAAAGAAATGAGGCAAAGACGGTTCAAAGTCTCCTTCTCCTCGCGGTCTTCCCCGGCGGACCGTGAGATTTGTGCTGCGCTAGAGTTTACGCTTGCCTGTGAGGCGGTGTCAACTGCCGTAATGGAAATCAACGCCTGACGAACGTGGAAGTGCGGGTATTGGGTCGAAGAGGTTGAACTCTTGGAGGATTTCTGGCGATAAATAGTATCGAGGAGGGTCCGGCATGTCGGAGCGCGCTGCAGCGGAAGTGGGAGGAAAGGGAGGGCTGGAATCGGCACGGGAGGGGGCGGTGCGGTTTTTTTCTCTCATCCGCATTCTGAGAACGTATCCCCCGACACACCCGCGGATCAACACTGCGTCCGGGGCGTGCATTGAGGCGCTTGAAAAGATATTCGGAGAGCGGCCTGCGCTGCTGCTTCTTGCGCAGTTCGACAAGCTTCTGTGCGAGGATGGGGTGCTGAGCGGAAGAGATCCTATCTGCAACGAGCTGGTGGCGGAGCTGAGAAAGCACCAGATCCGAATGCTCGTCATCAACATGGAGACGGGGCCGCAGGACATTTTGAGTCTTGCAAAGATCATGGCGATGAAGCCGGAGGAAGTGGAGTTGAATGGCGGAGCACAGAAGATGCTGGCAGATTCGGGAGTCCGCTCAATAGAACTTCTTGAATTCAGATACAGCATGGACGGGGAGGAGGTGGGCGCGGAGATCGAGGATCCGCAAAAGGCGGTCGAGCACGTGCGGAATCTGCTGGCGTATCAGAAGGCGTACGACCGATTGATCGAGCAGGCGGGCCTGTCGGCGGAGGACGTGCCGGTGATCAAGAGGGCCGTTTCAGACGAGAGGGTGCTGGAGAAGAGCATGCTTCTGGACGACTGCGTGCGGGAGAGGCATGGTGAGGAGACCGAGAGGAGCACGAGCCTGAGCATAGGGGAGGGACTGCTGAAGAT
>CAZUUK010000119.1:0-9454 GCA_964622675.1 uncultured Planctomycetota bacterium
AGGTTCTGGAGTTCGGGGAGAGGACGCTGGTTGAGCACGCGGTAAGTCTGGCGGGGGGGATGTTTTCGGAGGTCTTTGTTGTAGCGCGGGAGCCGGAGCGGCTTCCGGCGGTGGGTGTGAGCGTGCTCCGTGACGTTGAAGTGGGAAGCGGCCCTCTGGCGGGGATCTGCGGGGGGTTGGAGGCGATGGGGAACGATTATGGGTTTGTTTTCGGATGCGACATGCCGTTTCTGAAGGGAGAGGTGGTCAGGTTGCTGTGGGATCGGTGCGGGTCGGCGGATGTGATTATTCCGAGGTGGAAAGAGGGATTGGAGCCGCTGCACGCTTTTTATTCGAAGGGATGCGTGGAGCCGATTCGGCGGGCGCTTTCCGGGGGTGAGAGAAGGATCGTTTCGTTTTTCGGGGACGTGGAGGTTCGAGAGGTGGGGCCGGAGGAGCTTTCGGCGGTGGAGGGTTACGAAAGCTCGTTCATGAACGTGAACAGGCCGGGGGAGTATCAGGAGGCGCTGGAGCTGCTTAAGCGTCTTTCTGGACGAGATTTCCGAAAAGCGTGAGCGGCGTGCAAGAAGTGATCCGTGCGTGGACGAATTGCCCCGCAAGATTCGGGGCGCCTTCGAAGGCGACGATGTGGTTGGTTCGGGTTCTTCCGGTGAGTTTTGCCGGGTCGCGCTTGCTTACGCCTTCGACTAGGACTTCCTGTGTGGTGCCGATGAGGGCGGATTTCTGGCGGAGGCTGATCTCCTTCTGAAGGTCCAGTAGGAGGTTATTTCGGCGCCTCTTTTCTTCGTAGGGGACATCGTCGTGGAATTCCGCGGCTTTGGTGCCGGGCCGCGGCGAGTACTTGAAGATAAAGGAGTTCTGGAAGGCGACATCCTGGAGAAGGGAGCAGGTTTGGCTGAAGTCTTGTTCGGTTTCGGATGGGAAGCCGACGATGAAGTCGCTGGCGAGGGTGACGCCGGGTACGTCCTGGCGTAGCTTCGAGGCGAGTTCGGCGTAATAAGCAGACGTGTAGCCGCGGTTCATGAGGCGGAGGATCCTGTCGGAGCCGGACTGGGCGGGGAGGTGGACGTTTTCGCAGACGGAGGGGAGGTCGCTTATGGCGGCGATGATTCGAGGGCTTAAGTCGCGGGGATGCGAGGTGACAAAACGGAGGCGGCGGAGGCCGGGGATGTGGTCGAGGAGTTGGAGAAGGTCGGCCAGGTCTTTCTTGGGTGAGAGGCGCTTTCCGTAGCTGTCAACATTCTGGCCGAGGAGGGTGATTTCGACGCAGCCGTCGTCCACGAGGCGTTTGGCTTCGTCTTCGATTTGGTGGGGCGGCCTGCTGATCTCGCGGCCGCGGACGTAAGGGACGACGCAATAGGAGCAGAAGTTGTCGCAGCCGCGCATGACGGCGACGAAGGCGCGGAAGGGGTTGAGGCGGAAGCTGCCGGGCCTTTTCAGAGTGAAGTTTTCCGGAGTTTCGACGGCGACGACGGGGGGGCGTCTGCGAGCTTCCTCGATGAGTTGGGGGAGGCGGTGAAGCATTCTGGTGCCGCAGACTAGATCCACGTGGGGCAAGCGGTTCAGAACATGGCGGGCGTCTTTCTGGGCCATGCAGCCGATGATGCCGATGAGGAGCCGGGGGTTTGTGTTTTTTCGAGCTTTGAGGGAGCCGACGCGGGAATAGACTCTTTGCTCGGCATGCTCGCGGACGCTGCATGTGTTGAAGAGAAGGACGTCGGCCTGGTCGGGTGATTGGGCTTGCTCGTAGCCGAGAGAAGTTAGCTGGCCGAGGATGAGCTCGGAGTCGAGCTTGTTCATCTGGCAGCCGAAGGTTTGGATGTAAATCTTTTGCATTGTTGGTTGTATAAGTGATTGCGGAGCTAAGACTTATGAATTCGAGCAGACCTGCGCTCGCCTGCGCTGAGCGTGTTTAATCTTACTCGCTGGCTGGTAGAGTAGTCAACGCGCGACCGCCGACGGGCAGGTGCGTCTGGGGGGCTGACGGCGGTCAGGGTTTTTCGGAAGCGTTTTCCCCACGGCGGGATTCTTCGGTTTTGGCGGCGGATGAGCCGAGCCATCCTCTACGTTTGAAGAAGAAAACCATCGCTACGGTGACTGCTGCCATGATCGTCAGGCAGAATGGATAACCCCAGTACCAGTTTAGCTCAGGCATGTTCAGAGGGGAGACCTCCGGGCTGAAGTTCATTCCGTATATGCCGGCGACGAAGGTGAGGGGGATGAAGATGGTAGCGATGACGGTGAGGACTTTCATGACGTCGTTCATTCTGTTGCTGACGCTGGAGAGGTAGAGGTCCATGAGGCCGGAGGCGATCTCGCGGTGGCTTTCGACGATGTCGAGGATCTGAACGGCGTGGTCGTAGCAGTCGCGGAGGTAGGTGCGGGTATCGTCGGTAATGAGGGGCAGCGGATCGCGGGTCAGCGAGTTGACCGACTCGCGCATGGGCCAGACGGCGCGCCTGAGGCGAAGCAGGTCGCGTTTTGCCTGGTGGATTTGCGACACGGTGCGTGCGTCGGGGCGTTCGATGACGCTGTCCTCCAGGACCTCCAGATGCTCTCCGAACTCCTCCAGTACGGGGAAGTAGTGGTCAACAACGGCGTCAATGAGGGCATAGGCGAGGTAGTCGGGCCCCGCTTGGCGGATGCGGCCCTGGCCCTTGCGGATGCGCTCGCGAATGGGGTCGAGGCAATCGCCGGGTCTCTCCTGAAAGGTCAGGACGAAGCCCGGTCCCAGAAAGATGCTCAACTGCTCGGTCTCGAGCGTCTCGGCCATTGCGGCCATTCGTGTGACGATGTATTGGTGCTCTCCGTACTGTTCGACCTTTGGCCTCTGTGTGACGTGGAGGACGTCCTCGAGTGCGAGCGGGTGGAGATGGAAGATCTCTCCGAGTGCGGCTATGGTTTTTGCGTCGCCGAGGCCGTCTACGTTTACCCAGGTTATGGGCCATTTCTGAAGGAAGCCGGGGAGGAGATTCAAGTCTTTGATTTCGGTCTCGGTGTAGTCGCTTGGGCCGAATGCGATGGTGCGGATTATCGGGCGGGGCGCATCGGGGTCGGCGATCAGTGTTCCGGGAACGGTGCCCGGCGGGGTACGGCGGCGACGACGGCCGCGGCGTTTTTGCTTTTGTGCTTGAGTGTTCATTGTTCCCCCCTTCTGCCGTCAATGCGGCGTTGTAGCTGGGGGCCGCGGCGTGTCGCGTTCCCCTCAGCCTGGGTATTTGGCTTTGCTCTATT
Organism: uncultured Planctomycetota bacterium; assembly: GCA_964622675.1. Lineage (GTDB taxonomy): Bacteria > Planctomycetota > DG-23 > CAZBND01 > CAZBND01 > CAZUUK01. The sequence goes on from CAZUUK010000119.1 coordinate 3,235, forward strand.
GGGTTGCGGCGGCATGCGGACGCTAGTTGGATCGTCGTGCTGTGCCGATGGACGTTTCGCTGTCAAGGAGCCGGAGCGCGAGCTGGCGCTTTTCGTCGTTTGCGACGTAGATGGTCTGGGTCGGGAAGGCGAAGTCTATTCCCTCGGCGTTAAAGCGCTGGAGTATCTGCATGTTTACTTTTTCGTTGAAGGCGAGGAAGTCCCAATATGCCGGGGGCTGATACCAGTAGATCATGATGATGTTGAGCGAGGCATCGTTGAAGTCGTTGAAGTAGATGCGGGGCGGGAATTCGGGGTCCATGCCCTCGTGGTTTTCGAGGATGTCCTTTAGTATCTCGACGGCGCGCTCGACCTTGTCGGGGGGAGTGTCGTAGGTGATGGTGATGTTGGAGAGGCGGCGGATGTACGGGCGCCTGCCGATGTTCTGCACCATAGTGTTTGCGACCTGGTCGTTTGGGACGGTGACGACATGGCCTTCCAAGGTGCGAATTTTGGTGGAGCGAAAGCCGACCTCCTCGACGGGGCCGTCGTGACCGCCGAGGACGACGCGGTCGCCCACGCGGAAGGGCTTGTCGAAGAGGATGATAAGTGAGCCGAAGAGGTTCTTGAGGGAATCCTGGGCGGCCAAGGCCACAGCCAGGCCTCCCACTCCGAGGCCGGTGACGACTGAGGCCAGGCTGGCTGTGGAGATGTTCTGAATGATGAACAAGACCCCCACAATCACTACGGTGATGCGGAGGCTTTTTCGCACCAGCGGGGCGATCATGTCGTCGATTTTGCTGTCGGTCCCGGCGGCCCAGTGGGAGAGGTAGTAGTCGACTAGGTCCACGAGCCGGTAGACTGTGTAGGCCACGGCGACTGCGAATAACACGTTGTTTGCGGTGCCGATGGCTTTGACGACGGGGTCGGTTTCAGTTCTCCCGACTATGAGGTAAAGAAGCCCGAATCGGAGTGAGAGGAAGAAGATGAAAAGCGAGGCGGGCTTTGCGAGGCTGTCGAGCACGATGGAAAGGAGCTGCCGCTCTTCATCTTCCTTGAGCCGTTTGCTCAGGACTTCGAGAACATACCATGCGATGCGCCCCGCGACCAAGCCGACAAATACAGCGCCCAGGAGAACGGTGTATCGCCAGACGGCGATGTCAAGAAACTTCGTGTCGGTCAGGAACTGTTTCACCGCGTCCATGCTTGCACCTCCTGTTGAAATGAGGAGTCAACTCGGGTTCGTCGCCAGATGGGATTACGTATACGATTTTTGCGAACTGCGGTGAGATGTCAAGCTTTCTGTACATGTTTAAGCGGAAGATGGTTAGTCGCCGAGGGCAGTTGGGACGGCCGGCTGACAGGGTCGTGTTGTTGACACGGCTGAGAAAGGTACTTAGACTTCGGCTGCGACAAATGTGGCTTATAGGCTTTCGTTGTGCGTGCTTAGCCGTTTTCGAGGGTGGCGCTTGACGGGAAAGAACTTGGTCAACGAGCAGGGGGAGGGCGCTGAGGGGAGTTGGGGTGCAGCGCGCCGCCAGGCGCTGGGGGGTTGGAGGGGCAGGGCGATTGTGGCGGCGGGGATTGTGGTTTTGTGCACGCCGGTATATTTCTTCAGCGGGCCGCCGATGCGGTTTACGATCCGGGATTGGGTGGGCGGAGCGTACGTGCCGATGAGCCTGCTTAAGGAGTTCGATTTTGATCTGGACGAGTTCGGTGCGATTCTTGTGGAAGAGTACAGTGTGGTGGCGGTTGACGGGCATTTGCTGTCGAAGTATCCCGTGGGAGGGGGGATTTTAGCGCTTCCGGTATACGCGGCGTACTACTACGGGGCGAGGCTTGCGACGGGGGCATATCCGAAAGGTGACCTGGATGCTGTGGCGGCGGTTTCGAGGCTGAGCGCAGCGTTTCACGCGGCTGTTTCGGTGGCGTTTGTTTTTTTTGCCGCAAGCTGGTTGGGAGGTAGGAGGACGGCGATACTGGTGGCGGTGGTATACGCCTTTGGTACGGGTACGTGGAGCGAGAGCAGTAAGGGGTTCTGGCAGCATGCGCCGGCGCAGATGTGCCTGGCTGCGGCGCTCTGGGCGCTGGCGAAGGGCTTAAAGCGGTCGAGGTGGGTGGGGTATGCGGGTCTGGCGATGTCATTGGGAGTGGTTTCGCGGTCGCCGATGCTGCTTCTCTGGATTGTAATGTTGGCGTATGTGGTTTTGGCGCATCGAAGGGAGGCGTGGAGGTTCGTGGCTTTGAGCGCGCCGGCCGGTCTGTTCCTAATGTGGTATCAGTGGCACCATTTCGGCGCGCCGTGGCGAACGGGGTACGGGGCGGAGGCGTATGCGTGGACGGGAAGTATGGCGGCAGGGATCGCCGGGATGCTGGTGAGTCCCGGCCGGGGGCTGTTTGTGTACAGTCCGGTTTTTCTTCTCTGTCTGGTGAGCTTTGTGATTGTGAGGGGGCTGGAGGTTCCGCGGCGGAGGTACGTGGGGCTGCTTTGGGCGCTTTGCGGCAGCTATGTGGTTCTCATGTCGAAATGGCACTGCTGGTGGGGCGGGGATTGCTTCGGTTACAGGCAATTGCTGGACATCGTTCCGGCGCTGGCGGTGCTGCTGGTGCCGGGAGTGGAAGCTTTCTGGGGGAAGAGGGTGTTCAAGGCGGCGTTTGGGGTCTTGGCGGCGGCGGCTTTCGGGATAAACGCGCTTGGCGCGGTTGAGGGGGACTATAGCTGGAACGGTGTGGTGAACGTGACGGAAATGCCGGAGAAGGTGTGGGACTGGAAGCACGGACCGATTCCGTATTACGCGGTGAGGTTCAGCGTGAGGCGTTTCGGGATTGGCGAGAAGCAACTGCATTGGTATGCGGTGGAGCCGTTTATCATGTCGGTGGTGGGAGACGAGCGGTGGGAGGAGAGGGAAGGAGCGGCGAGGGTGCTTGGGGAGATCGGGGACAGGCGCGCGGTGGAGGGGCTTTGTGCGGCGCTAAGTGATCCCGTCTGGCAAGTGCGCAGGGCGGCGGCCGAGGCGCGTGGGAAGCTGGGGGACGGGCGCGCGGAGGATGCTTTGAAGAAAGCTTTGGGTGACGAGTCGGAGGAGGTTCAGCGGGCGGCGTCGGAGGCGCTGGCAAGAATCGAGGCTGCAGCGGTGAGAGTTCAGTGAGGGGCAGATTCATTTGAGGGGTGAACAATTGGCAGTGCGGGACGACGAAAGAGGTTTCGGGTGGCGGGTTTGTGACGCGGCGGTTGCAGGGGCTGGGCTGCTTGTGGGCGGGGTGCTGCTGGTGTGGGGATTGGGAGATGCGTACCCGTGGGGGGATGAGGCGGAGACGATGGTTATAGGGTGGAACGTGCTGAGGACGGGGATTGCGACTGCATGGGACGGGACGAATCTTTTCTGCTCGCGGGGCGGGGCGTTTCTTAACGAGCGGCTGTGGCAAACGGGTCCGTGGCTGCAGTACTACGCGGCGGCGGCGTTCATGGGTGCGTTTGGAAAAAGTGTGGTTGTGGGAAGGCTTCCTTTTGCCCTGGCGAGTCTGGCGAGCCTGGTTTTGTTTTATGCGGTGAGCGTGCGGCTGACGGGGAGGAGGGGGATTGCGGCTGCGGCGTTGGGAATTGTGGTGCTTTCTGTTCCATTTCTGCTCTTCGGGAAGCAGGCGCGGTACTACGGTCTTGTGTTTCTGGCGAGCATGCTGATGATGTACGCGTGGGTTGGTCTGGATTGGGGGCGGCGGCGGTCGTGGGTTGTCTTCAGCGCGGCATGCGTGGTTTTCTTCCACAGTCACTATCTGACGTTTGGATGTTTCGTGGGGGCGCTGCTGATCGCGACGCTGGCGATTGAACGAGATTGGGGGAAGGCGAAGGCGATTGTTGTGTGCCTTGCGATTTCTCTGGTGTTCACGCTGCCCTGGTTTTTGTACGTGGGGCCGCACGGCGGGACGGGGGACTACGCGCTTGTCAACTTGCGGGAGGGCACGGCGGCGAGGCTTTTGTGGTGGCATTTTCGGGAGTACAGTACGCTTGGGCTGTTTCCGGCGGTGATGGCTGTTGCTGGCATGGTGGTAGGTGTGCGGGGGCTTCGTGGGGAGCCGAAGATTCGACGGGGGCTAGGTTTTGTGGCGGGGGTGGTAGTGCTTTTTACGATTTTGCTTTCGTTGCTTTCGCCGCAGAAGGTTGCGACGAGCGAGCGAGCGGACATTCGCTATGCGCTGCCGGTTTTGCCGCTGCTGGCGCTTCTGGTTGGTGGGATCATCTACATGACGTGGAAGCGGTCGAAGGGCCTGGCGGCGGTCCTGATAGTTTTGGTTGTTTTCACGGACGTTCTAACGCTTGCTCAGCTTGAAAGGGATTACGGGCGGCGGAAGGAGGAGCTTTCGCCATTTGCGGCGCTGCCGTTCAGGTCATATCTGGCGGACTACGTGTACGAGCTGACGCACGATTATACGTCGGGATACGAGGCAGCCATCGAGTATCTGAAGAGAGGGGTGAGCGACGGGGAGATGGTGCTTGCGTACGATCCGTTCAGCCTGATGCTTTACTTCGGCGAGAGGTTGAGATTCGCGGGGCAGATCGATGAGAACGACGAGCGTCTGCTGGGGCCGAGCGGCGTAAGGGTGCCGGCGTACGTTTACTCGTCGCAGGTAGCGCCGGACTGGATAGTCTCCTACGGGGAGCAGCCGATTCGGCTGGACATTGCGGAGTTTCTGAGAGAGAGAGGGGTGGAGTATAGTGTCAATCGGGTGGACGTTTACGGTCGGGAGAGGAGCAGGCCGGAGCTTTGGGGACATACTTTCAGGCAGATAACACCTTTTGCGCCGGAGGATGCGGTTGTGATACTAAGGCGCGGGTCTGAGGGGGGAGGGGACGGTGGCGACGCGGGAGTGGCGCTTGACAGAGCTATCCCGGCTTTCTAGACTTCAAGGCGGGTGGAGGGAGGAATAGATGCGTAGTCCGACGCTGCGAAGGCTTATCTGGGCTTTTGACGTGCTGCTGGCGGGTGTTCTGGTGGCGGCATCTTACGCGAGCTACCGAACGCTGGCTGTGTGGCAGGAGGTCGTGCCTGGCGAGGGGAGGAGCTTGGAAGAGACGTCGGAGCGGGAGGGGGTGCGGGGCGCGGAGACTATGGGTGACTACGCGGTCATATATCAACTGAGCGCATACGGCGAGCCGGGGTCGAAGGATGTCGTGGGGAGCCAGAGCGGGCAAGGGGAGATGAGGCTCTTGGGGGTTGCCCTGGCGCGGGGGGAGGATGGTGAGCTTCTTCCAAAGTGTTCCTCGGCTTCGATCTGGCAGCAAGGGAAGGTGGAAATGGTTGGGCTGGGGGGGATCGTAGGTGGGTGGGAGCTGGTGAGGTTGGAGGAGGGGGGTGCGGTGTTGAGGCGCGGAGATGAGGAGAAGGTGCTGGGGCTTGATGCTGCGGGAGAAGGAAGTGGGTATGCGGTGGTAAGCCCTTTGGCCAAGAGCCGTTCCGAGGGGGAAGGTGGGAACGAGGGGCTGGGTGTTACAAAGAAGGGTCAAAAGCCGGGGACGAGGGAAGGGGTGGGTGTGGAGCTGTCGGATCATGTGAGGCGCGTTTCGAACGTGAGATGGGAGGTGGACCGGCGGCTGCTGGAGATGATAGAGAGCGATACACAGGTGTCTCAGCAGGTGCAGTGGAGTGGGCTTATACTGCCGCACAAGACGAATGGGGAGCCGGATGGGTTGGAGGTGAGGGGTGTGACCGAGAACGGTCTGCTTGCGCAGCTTGGGTTTGGGAAGGGTGACATAATAGTGAGCCTAAACGGGGAAGTTGTCCATGGCCTTTTGGACTTCTGGGGTTTGGTGCCGATTCTGCTGAAGCAGTCGAGCGTGGAGATTAAGGTGTTAAGGGGAGGGAGCCCTTTGACGTTTTACTACGACGTGCGGAAATGAGTGCACCGATTCTGCTGGTTAACAGCGAGCATCCGAAGGCTGCGGAGGAGAAAGCGGAGGAGCTGGCGGAGCGTTTTGAGCCGCTGCTGGAGGAGTGTTTCGGCGTTTCGTGTGAGACGTGTCATTTTACGGAGCTCAGCCTGGAGGGAGCTTTGGAGGGGAAGCATTCGGGGGTTGTGGTTTCGGGGTGCAGGACGGATTGGCCGGAATATCCGAAGAAGCTGCTTAAAGGGGCGCATGCTTTCCTGCGGAATGTGTTTGTGCCGGTGCTGGCGATCTGCGGGGGGCATCAGATGTTGGCGGCGGCGCACGGGGCGCACCTGGGGGCGATGCGGAAGTTGGAGG
>CAZUUK010000120.1:0-4556 GCA_964622675.1 uncultured Planctomycetota bacterium
TCATGGGCGGCGTGGACACCCAGGGTCTCCTTCCCACCGCCACCGCCGCGGAGGTCCGAAAGGCCACCGCCCGCCTCCTCGAAGGCATGACCTCAGACGGCGGCGGCTACATCCTCGCCGCCTCACACACAATCCCGCCCGAAACCCCCGACGAAAACATCTTCGCCATGTACCAAGAGGCCGGCATCACCCGCCAGGAGATCTTCGACCGCGCCGCCTCCATCCGCGCTTCCCTGGTCCCCAAATAGCCGGCGCGTTGCCTACTTCGAAAGCACTGACTTCTCCGCCGCGTACTTCTCCACCCCCTCCCGCGTTATCGGCGCCGGATGCAGCTCCCCCTTCGCCCACGTCTCCAGGTTGCACGTGCGGAAAGGACTCCCCGGATGCTCCGACTGCCCTATCGGCAGGATCGTCTTCGCCGAGTCCACGTCGTGCATCGGCACCCACTGAATGTAGGACTGCCCCATCGGTGACCGGATCGTATTCCCGTCCACGGACGGCAAATCCGGGAAAGTCAAATCCTTGTCAGGATCCACTGACGGAAAGCGGTCCAGGCTCTCGAAGTATCCCAGCTTGCGCGCGCGAATCTGCTCCATGGCCCGCTCCTGCCACTTCTCAGGGTCGCTCCCGTAGTCTCCTCGCGCGTTCCTCCACGCCGTGGCCAGCTCTGTGTCCACATATGCCACCACGGTCTTTTCAATCACCCCCTTCGGGTCTTCCTTCAAGCGCGCATCCATGGTTTTCAAAAAATGGCACAGCCCCGACTGCCCTCCGCCGTATTTCGCCGCCGGTGTGCCTTGGCGGAACCCGGTCGGGATTACATTCGCCAGCTCGCTTCCTTTCACCGACATGTCCGAAGCCGCGCCATTCTTATACCATCCCTCCAGATATTCCAGCGCCGAAAGCGCATCATTGGACAGGTCCCCCTTCATCACGTCACGTACGTGATACCCCAGTCGAGCGATATCCCGCTTCGCCGGATTCACCGAATCGTACTGCATCCCCGATACGTCTTCCGGCGAGAAAACCTCCTTCGCCCTCAGCATCTCTTTCAGCCGGTACGATCTTACCGTATCGCCGCCGGACCCCGTGCCGCCTCCTGTCGAGAGCGGGTAAAAGGACGCGATCGACCGGTGGTTTGCCGTCGCAAGGTACCCCCGCTTCGGGTTTATCACGTGCGGATGCAGATCGTTCGGCACGATCCCCTGCCAGTCGTACTTCGAGGCCGACCCGTCATGCGCCGACCTTCCCGTGCTCGCAGATAGCGGAGACCGCACAGGCGCCGCGCCTATCGTCCAGTATCCGATGTTTCCCTTCCTGTCCCCGAACACCGCATTCCCCGTCGGAAAGCGCCACGCTCCGAGGACTTTCCCGAACTCATACACATCCTTCGACCGCATCATCGCGATCGCCCCCTGCGTCGTGTCCCGATCGCCCTCGCAGATCGGAATCCGCTTCAGCGCCACCTCCTGCCCGGAACTCCTGCTTGCCAGCTCGGTCACGACCGGTCCCAGGTGCGTCTCCCTGATGGTTATCTTCCGCTCTTGTCCGCCCTTAATCTTGATCGTCTCATCCCAGACCTTCATATCCCGCCACTCGCCGTCAAAGAAGTACTGGTTCGGATGCCCCGCATCCGTCTTAAGCATAAAAAGATCCGCCTGGTCCGCCCCCAGCGCCGTCATTCCCCACGCAACGTTCTCATTCCACCCGATCAGAATCACCGGGCTCCCCGCGACTCCCATGCCTCGCGCATTCAACGTCTTCCCGCTCACGTGAAACTCGTAAAAAAGAGAAGGATTCCGAACCGGGGTCTGCGGCATGCTGCACAATACCGCCGACTTGCTTGTGCTCTTCTTTCCTCCAACCACCCACGCGTGACTGAACTGCGGCCCTTCCTCCCCCGATAATTCCTCGCCCTTCGCCCGTATCTTTTCCGCGAACTCATTCACTCGCTTAACCCACTCATCGCTCACGTCTTCCCTTTGCACCACCGCCGCAGCCTCATCCCCTACCCGCGGCGCCCCACCGCCGCGCGCTCTCCCAGACATCCATCCGGGCCGCGCTCGTCCGGATCCGACAAAATCGCTGAGCCCGTCTGTCGCAAAAAACTGCCCCACATGCCACCACGAAACAATGCACTCCGCCGGCGTCCACGGCTCCGGCTCCACCCCCAGCTTCTCGAAAAGGTAAAGCAGCTTATCGCCATTCGCCGCTATATAGTCATTCACACCCTCGCTGTATGCTTCAAGCAGCCCCACAGTCTCCGCGTCCAACTTCCCCACCAACTTCTTCGCCGCTCGATAGAAGCCGAACATCCGCATCTTCTTGTCGTTGTAGGACGCAGTGCCTCGCCCCTTGAGGTCTCTCACATCTCCCACTACCTCCGCCAGACGCCCCTGCATGATCCGCAGCGAGTAATACATCTGAAACGCCCGATCTTCAGCCGTCGCATATCCCAGTCCGTACATCGCTCCCTCGTCAGTATCCGAGAAAACGTGTGGAACCCCCCATTTATCCCTCAACACTTCTACCTTCCCGTACTCCTCCCTCGGCGCCGCCTGAACCGCAGAAGCCGAAAGCGAAAACACCAGACACGAGATGATGACCAAAGCAGCAAAATTGCGGGACATAAACCTCTCCTCCTTAAAAGTCTTCCTAGTCAGGTGGGCCGCACGACCATAGACCCGCATTTCTAAACGACTTCGACTCGAACGTCAATCGCGCCCGCGAATATTTACATATTCTTACATGCGGCGACATACGATCGCCCTCCCCTCACTAACACATACGCAGTTCGGCACCCGGTTTTTGTCTGTTTCCTGGGAAAATATCCGTCAATCACCGCCGCTCCCGTGGCGACTCATCAAAGGTGACATCGCCTTCTCACTCTGATAAGATCAAAGCCGACACCGTAAAGAGGATCCCCAAATGCCAATGCCACGGCTCTTCCCAAGTCGCCTGTCGAGGATATCCGACCGAAACCATGTCGCCTCCTCACTTTCTTAAATCCCTCAACACCCACGCCCTTCTCTACCATTTGGACGGGCTGAAACGCCGCCTCGCCCTCGTCCCCAGGATAAAGCTCAGGTTCTCAAAGGGCTTCTCCCCCGAAGCGCTCGAACGGAAAGCCGTCGCACTCTCCGCCCTCGGCAGGTATGAAAACGCCGTCCGCTTCCTGAAGCACGCCATAAGAAGAACTCATCGGGAAAAGCACAAGTCCGACAGGCAAAAAGAGACCGCATCCCACCACCTCACGGAAGAAATGTTCCACGTGCTCTCCCGACAGGAACAGGAAGCCAGATCCCTCCAGACCGCCGGCTACTACCAGAGGGCCGAGCTTGCCTTCTCTGAAACTCTCGCCCTCCTCGGCTACATCCCTCCCGACGCCGAAATCGCCGACAGAATTCAGCGCAGGCGAAAAGTTCTATTGGACAGTCTCGTCTACGCCATTTACATGCAGGCCAGGACGGCAGAGCGCCAGCCCGAAAAAGCCTTCGAACTCTACGAAAGAACCCTCCAACTCCTGAAAGAAGACAGTATCCACTGGCTCGAAATCCAGGACGCTTACGACGCATTCATGGAACAGCACAAAGAGCAAGTCAGCCAAGCCGCTCTCAAGGCGCGCAAAGCCCTCGAAGAGCTTCTCGACGAAGTCGAATACAAGCCGGAGGAATTCGACCGCACGCCGGACCTGGCCGACTTCGAGCTCGAGCTCATAGCATTCTACGCCGCTTCCTGCGACTTCGACAAAGCCCTCACCGCCCTCGAAAAACTAAAACCGCGCCTCGACGCCCAGACCCAAAGCTCCTTCCCGCTATCGAGGCCCGCTTATGAAAGCACGCTCCTCCTGATCGCCGACAAAATGCTCGGGTACGCCACCTCCCTCCCCATTCACCGCATTGACGACAAGATCGCGCACATGGAGAAAGCCCTGCGCTTATTCAGATCCGTTTCCTCTCCCGTCGAGCCGGTCGAACTTGACCTCGCCGACCTTTACATCCAAACCGATCGCGCCGACACAATAGAGAACGCCAGGGACATCCTCCTCAGGCTCAGGCGTTATTGGGAACTCAAACTAAAAGAGCGCGGCGCCCGCGATACCCCCCTCGGCGGAATCACCGAACTGTGTAGGAATCTTGCAAGGGTAAGCCGGCAGCTCAAGCTCCTCGGCGAGGACGCGGACGAAACCAGGTACTGGGAGATCTACGTCAAGCACAAAAGGCGCGTCTTCAAACAGTTCATCAAAGCAAGGCAGGCCGACGATACTTTCAAGTTCTACCGCCAGATAGCCCGGACGAGAGGCCGGCCGCTCGCGGAGATCGACACCGACGAAGAAGGCGACGACGAAGCCGAAATGAACGAAATCCCCGCCTGAGCTGCTCCTCATGCGCCCCCTTCGCCCCCATTCCACGTATCAGCCCGGCATTTAACTTTTCCCTTCTCGTGGGATTCCCAATTTCTTGTGCTATAATCAACCCCGCTCCGGATGACGGGCCGCGCGGCCCCCGGACGCAAGACAGTTCACTTCAGGCTCTTTCGCACGCGGCTTAGCCGTG
>CAZUUK010000120.1:4656-9291 GCA_964622675.1 uncultured Planctomycetota bacterium
CTCGAAAAGGCCGCCTTCTACATCGCCGCCGGCCCCGAAATCACCCCTTCCAAGGACCTTCTTCCCGTCAAGGAAGACGACAAGAATCTAATCGCTTCCCACGTCGCCATGCGCATCGCCCGCAAGGAAGGCAAAGCCATCTTCTCCTACGACCTCAAGAACGACGGCAACTTCACCGCACTTCACACCATCGAAATCGGCGACTCCTTCGCCTTCTTCGGCATGGACGACTTCGAAAACCCAGGTGACCCCGTCCCCTACCTCTTCCAGAAGATCACCATCAAAGGCGTCACCAAGTAACCCCTCACCGCCCTCCCAGCTAGACAGATCCCCCCGCAAAACAAAGAGCCCCGGGCCCATCGGGGCTCTTCTCTTCCTTTCCCATTGACCCCCCTTCCCCCAGCGATCCGTCCCGCTTGCATTCATACCCCTCGCCTCGATTCTCCCCCGAAGACCCGCAGCCCTCGGAGCCCCTCCGGACCGCGCCCATCCACAACCATTACATCGAGCCTGCCCCGACTCGCGCACGCCGCACGCCCAGACCCATCGCATCATCCCTCCCCGCAGTCCCGGCTGGTGCGCATCCAGAGCGCTCGCATCATCCCTCGCCGGGACTCCCGGCTGCGGCGCATCGAGAGCGCTCGCATGATCTTTCCCCGGAGTCCTGGGTGACGCGCATCCAGAGCGGTCGCATCATGCCTCACCCGCAGGCCCGCACACGGTCCATTCACAACCCCAATCTAACGCAACCACTCCTCACGCGCACTCACAATATATACAATTCATGCTTGCAAGCAATCCTTGAATGTGTCATCATATCCGCGCGCCACGACGCGTGAGCGGGGCCACTTGCAGAAAATCTCTTGCAGGGAGCGATGGGAGACCTCAGTACACTGAAACTGATCGGCTTGATCGTCGGCATATGCGTCGGAGTTTTCGGCATAATTGCCGCCGTCTACAAGTTTATCACATGGGTCGCCAAGCGCTTTCGCCACCGCACCGAGAAGCCACCCGAAGTGCTTCTCGACATACGCGAGAGCTTGCACCGCATCGAGCGGGCCATAACGCAACCAGGCCAGGGCCCGGGCCTTTACCAAAACGGCCTGCCCCACGCCAAAGACCCAAAACTTGCCGACCTCATGAAATCCGCCGCCGACTTCCATGATTCCGGCAAGCCGGACGACGCCATGGCCGCACTCCGCGACGCCCAGCTAATCGCCGAAACTCCAAGCCAGCGCGCCGCCATTCTCAACATGATGGGACTAACCAGACTCAGGCAGGGCCGGCTCGAAGATGCTCTCTCCCACTTCCAGCAAGCGCTTGCCGCTGGCAGAGAAGCGGATGATGTTGCAGGCCAGGCCACGTACCTCAACAACATCGGCATTGTGTACCGGACCCAGGGCAAGGCCGACCTGGCGCTCAAAGCCCATGATCAAGCCAGAACCACTGCGCGCAAAGCCACACACCCGCAAGCACAGGCAAACGCTCTTGGCAGCATGGGAAACGTATATGCCTCGCGCAGCCAGTACGACCTCGCCCTGAAAGCATACGGCCAGGCACTGCAGATTCACAGCCAGAAAGCTGACCGCAAGGGCGAGGCGACCGACCTCGGCAACATCGGGCTCGTCTACCAAAGCCAGGTCAAATACGAAGAGGCGCTGCAAGCGCACGAGGAGGCCCTGAAGATTGACAGGGAGATCGGCTGCAGGGAGGGCGAGGCGGCAGACCTCGGCAACATCGGGCTCGTCTACCAAAGCCAGGGCAAATACGAAGAGGCACTCAGCAAGTATAACGAGGCCCTCGGGATCGACAGACAGATCGGCTACAGAAAGGGCGAGGCAATCCGCCTCCGTAACATCGGCAGCGTTTACTTCAGGCAGGGCAAATACCACGAGGCCCTCAGCAAGCACAAGGGGGCACTCGAGATCGACAGAGACATCGGCTACAGGCAGGGCGAGGCGGCAGACCTCGCTAATATAGGCGCCACCTACCCACACCTCCGCGAGGAGCCCCGTGGAGAGACTGCGCTTCGCCAGGCACTGAGCATATATGAGGAAATCGGACTCCCCCACCGCGCAGCCCGCGTCAAAAAACGCCTCGACTCCCTCAAATGAAAATCCGCCGACTAGCGCCGAATCGCGCGCCCAAGTCAACTCTACTTCACATCCAGAAACACGCCCAAATTGCTTCACGCCATAGCGCGCCGAATCTCGCCCTCAAATCACCCTCACTTCACGCCAGGACAACCGCAACAATAAGTCCCTGCCCCGCTTGTCGAACGCGCCCTCGCAATGCATGCAATCCATGCTTCCAAGCAATCCCTGAATGACTCATCATCGCGCCATCGCCCAGCTGCGAAACTCCTCCGACCCCCTCGCATCACAATCCCCCGAGTGCCGCCAAATCCGCCGCTCAAATCACCCTCACTTCACGCCAGGACAACCGCAACAATAAGTCCCTGCCCCGCTTGTCGAACGCGCCATCACAATGCATACAATCCATGCTTGCAGCCAATCCTTGAATGAGTCATCATCGCGCCGTCGCGCAGGTGCGAAACTCCTCCGACTCCCTCGAATCAGAATCCAGTCGGTAGCCCGGCCCTTCTCTGCCCAAGCAGCTCTACTCCACCCCGTCCTCCCTCTTCACCCCCTCATGGACCTCCGCGAGCTTCTCAAAAAACGCCTTCAAATCCCCGTTGAACATCACGTAATAGCTCGTTGTCCATCTCGTCTCGCCCGGCAGGATCCGCTTCATGTACGGGTCCGCGTGGAAGCACGGGAAGTTCACGTTATAGAAAGCCCTTCGCCCGAACGGACTGTACACAATCAAGAACCGCTTCTCATTCTTATCGCACTTCGCAATCGCCGGAACGTCAATCAGCCTGTCCAGCCACATCAGACTCCCCTTCTGCCGCTCCATCCTCTCCCAGTTCTCCGGCACGTGATCCTTCGTCGGCGCCAGGAAAAAGCACGACTGCCTGAAACTCCCATCCGGCCTCCGATAGCGATTCAACCACGAAAGCTCCTGCCCCGCCCCGTCCCAGCTTATCACCTCACCATCGGCAAAAAGCTTTGCCTCCGTCGGCCACCGCTCCGACATTGACTTTATCTTATGCGGCTTCGCGCAGAGCTGGCACCGCAAATTCATCAGCGGCTTCTCCGAACCGTTTGTAATTCCGAACCTCACCTCTATCATCCTGTCGTACGGAATCACCCGAAACCGCACCACATATCCCCCCTCCAGCGGATTATCCAGCGCGAGCCCTCCCCCCTCCATCTCCTTCCACGTCGGCTCCTCCTTCGACGGATATCGCACAACCCACTCATCCTTCTTCGTATGTCCGATCCGCCGCCCGAAGTAAAAAGGAGCGCCACTATGCTTATCCCCCGGCACCTCCGCCCACGCATACTCCGGCACCTCTATGCAAAGCTCATCCCCCCTATCCCACGGCATCGTCGCAGCAACGAGCGGCGTATGCCGCTCTCCCAGGTAATCCGCCGTATAGATTCTCGGCGTAAACGACTCCAGCTTATTCAGCTTCCCCTGCGCCAGAGCCTCCATCTTCGTCCGCGTTGCATCGAAATACGAAACCTCCTCCGCACTCGCCGCCCCGAACACAATTACCATCACCATAACTCCTGACACCCAAATGGCACTTCTCATTTCCACTCCTCAATCCAGAATCAACCGCGCCCGCTTGAACCTCGCCATCGCCGCCAGAATCAGCAAAACGTCCGCCACTACCAGCACCGCCACCACTACCAGAACGGCCTTCACCACCCCGAACCCCTCCAGCGCCTCTATCACCGGCCTGACCCGTCTTTTTGGCAGCTTCATGAGAACCCGCGACGCTACCACAGCGAGCGCTATCAACCCCCACAAAGCGATCGTCAAAACCTGCTGCGCCTGCCTCACCGTCGAAGCCCGCAGCGAAACCAGCACCCCCGCACCCGCCGCCAGTGTCGCCGTCAGCAAACTCGCTCCCAGCGCACCGAAAAATATCCTCGGCTCGTAAATCAGCAATCCGCCTCCCCGGTTCGCCGCGTTCACCGTCACAAGCGCCATGCAGAGCATCGCCGCCGCCATCATCACCCCGACCGCCCCGTACGCCGCCACCTTCCCGAAGAGTATACCCCTATCGGACAACCGACTTGCCAGAAGCGTCTCCAGAGTCTGCCTTTCCCTCTCACCCGCAAACGAATCCGGAATGAACCCCAGCATAAAGCTAAGCGACATCATCGGCGCAAACCCCATCACAAATGGCTTATCCACCCACATTCGTCCGAAGTTCAGCGGCATCCACACGCTGAAAATCCCAAGGAAAACCACCGGGAATATCCACCCCTTCCTCCCGCCTCCGTACACCCGCGGCAGTTCCCTGAACTCCTTCCACATCACCGTCCACATGTCTCCGATCATTCCTTCTCCTCCTCCACCAGCGTCAGGAACGCCTCCTCCAGGCTCGCCTTCCCTCTCTTCACTTCCTCTATCTCCGCTCCCGCCTCAACTAAAAGCCTCACTATCGGCGCCGCGCTCACTTGCTCGCGCAGCTCAAGCAAAAGCCGCCCATTCTTCACCTGGACCTCCGCCACCTCCGGCCGCTTTTTCAGCGACTCCAGGATATTCTCATCAAAA
>CAZUUK010000121.1:0-9281 GCA_964622675.1 uncultured Planctomycetota bacterium
GTTGTCCTTGAGGCCCCTCAGCATCGTCGGGTCGTCTTCAACTATCAAGACCGTTTCAGCCGCCATTTCTTCAGTCTATTCCCCGTTGAGGGCTCCCGAGAAGGGCAATTTCACCGTGAACCTGCTTCCCTTGCCGGGCTGGCTCTCGACGCCTACCGAGCCGCCGTGGGCCGCGACAACGAACTCGACTATGCTCAATCCCAGCCCGCAGCCGCCTGCGCTTCGCGAAAGGCTCCGGTCAACCTGATAGAACCGGTCGAAAACCTTCTTCGCTGCCCTGCGCGAAAGGCCTATACCGTGGTCTTCCACCTCAAAGCATACGTTTCCATCGGCGGCGTAAGCACGAAGGGCAACGTGCTTGTCATTCCGCGAGTACTTATACGCATTGTCGAGCAGATTCAGCAGAACTGTCACAAGCGCGTCCCGGTCCCCTGTGATCTCTGGCAGACCTCGTTCCACCTCGACATCGAAGCTGCAGCCGCTCGCCTCAACGCGCTCGCGCACTGCGCCGGCAGCCTCATTCACAATTTCCTCGGGCCTCATATCGCTGAACTCGAAGACCCGTTTGTTTCGCTCCATCCGTGAGAAGGTGAGGAAATTGTCAATCAGGCGGCTCAAACGCACGTTCTCTTTGGAGACCAGCTCAAGGTATTCGCGAACCTGCCGCTCGTCGCGATATCTCCCCTCCAGCAGCGTATCCACCAGAACCCGCATGGAGGATAGCGGAGTCTTGAGTTCGTGCGAGACCGTTGCAATCAGATCGTTTTTCATCCTTGTTAGCTTCATCTGCCGCCCTACGTAGCGCGCAAGAAGCACGGCGAGCGCCATTATCACGGAAACGACCAGCAAGCCGGTCCAAAGGTAAACCGCCGTCTGCCTTTTGGCCGCAGCGGCGAACGGGTCTTCGCCCTCGAGATAAAGGGCTAGACGCCACTCAGGCGTGTGCTGTCCAAGCGGAACAGCGATGAAAGGGTCCGGTTCTCTCTGTCGGGCGTCGGGCAATAACACCGCAATACTCGCCTCGGCGACCGATGTCTCCCCCTCGACCAACGACTGCATCTCCGAAACTACACGTTCCTCCCTGAACAGGGCGACTACATTCCTATTCGGAGATGCCAACTGCCATACGTCCGCCGGCGGGGCAGGGGAGAGGTAAGATGCCGCCTCCGGCCGGACCTTTGCCTCAAGATATTCCAAAGCAAGCTCCTCCGCCCCGAGCGTGGCGAACGATGCGCTCTCAGGGGAAAGCTTCCGGAGCTCGAGCATCAGGAAGCGCCGCTGGCTTGCCGGCAAAACCGGGTCGTCGTAATCCCTAAGTCTTTCCGCCAGAGTTGCCGCCGCCTCCGCGAAGCCCGGGCGCTCCGGATCTTCCATTAGCTGCAGTGCGAGTAGCCAGCCGTTCGGCACGACGAGCCTGCCGCGGGCGTCTGTCGCTTCGCCGTACTTCGCGTCTGCAAGGTCGGTCATCAGAATCTCAATCGCCGCCTCTTTTTCCCCGGCTTTGGCCAGGCATCGCGCCTGAGCAACCAGAGCGCGGGCTGCGATGCTCATCGTCTCCGCCGTTCCCGCAATCTTCGCGTAGGCCGTTGCGGCCGCAACATTGTCCCCCTCCTCGTATTCCAGTCTCTCGGCCTCCGTCCACTCAGCCGTCGCCGATTCGTCCGCAGGTGCGGGCAAAATCGGGCTCGGGTAGGCGGGCTGCCCGCTCTCGTCATAGATGATAGCCCCGTCGCATACCCCGTCTCGCACTAATCTTGCGAAAGTTTCGGCGGGCGTGCGATCAGACGCATCCTCTGCCAACACCCCCACCTTCGCTTCCCAGTATTCCTCCAGCCGCGCTCTCGCGCGGACCATCTGGGCCCTGTATACATCCTCGAGCTTCTGGCGCACCGCCGCCTCCTGGTTCCGCATAGCCTCGGCCATGAACCAGAGCACGCACGCCGTCGGAACCGTTACAGCGACCAGCAGAAGCACCACCAGCCGCCACAGCTCTCCGCGCTGGTATATAAAGTTCCGCATCCTTCCATTAGCCATTCCGGTCCCGCCTATGGTGGCAGCATTGGTGCGCAAGCGCCGGTCTCAGTCCCGGCGCCTGCGCTCCTGAAAATGTCCGTGCCACTCGCTCAGCCGTTCGCCTACTCCTTCTCCTCGACTGCACTGCTATCTTTCTCACCAGCTTTCATCTTCTCCCTCTGCTGCACCATCTTCTTCTGGAATTCATCCTCTTTCATGAACTCCACGTGCCCGTCCACGAAAAGTACGTTTCGTCCGCCGCCGTGATGGTCCGGGCTCTTGTCGAAGGCCAAGATAAAGTCACCAGGCGAATCCGTGCCCAGCCCAGCTACCCACCCGTAGCTGCACGTCTCCTCCGTGAGCTCTTCTGTCCGCTCCCATGCCTCAACATCCGCCTTCGCCCCCGGGCAGACGAAAACCCTGGCGGTATTGAGGTATCCCGGCAGGAGTTCCCAGAACGCCTCCACGGGCCTCTCCTCACGAGGAAACTGCCCTACATGGTCGGCGGCATACACGTGCAGAGCTATTCCGATCTGCTTCAGATCATTCTTGCACAAAGCCTGCGGCGCGACAGCTGTCGAGGAACTCTCCGCCTCCTGCCCGTATCCCAGGAGCTTGTAGCGTAAGTGGATCTCCCTTTCCTCCAGCTTCTCTATCCTCATCACGCCCACCGTCCCTTCCCTTGTCCGAAATGCGTACGTCGCCGGCACTTGGCCTCTGCCGACAATTGCATGCGGCGAGTTCGCAGCGTGCCGGAGGTCCTTGTTGAACCCATCAAGTGTGGCGTGTTCCCAGTGCCGCGGGGTCATGTATAACGCTACCATGTCGAACCCCACGCCACCCAGTGGCTTCTGTCCGCCTTCAGTGGAAAAGTCAGTGGAGAAATCGGCGCCGCTCTCTCGCGCCCACATTATGCGTTCGCCCAAGCTTGCTAGACCCTGCGGCTCTTCGATCAACTTGCCTCTCTCGAAGTCGACGAATGTCTGCGGTCGCCCACTGTCGTTGCTGGCACGGAACTTGCCCTCTGCACCAAGCGGAGCCCAATCTTCTCCGGGCGGGACAAGCTTGGCAAAACTGGAAGCTCCCTCTTGCCCGTATGCCAGCAGCTTGTATCGAAGGCGCAGCCTCGCCTCCTCTGCCCACGTTATTTGCATTACCCCTACTGACCCCTCTCGCGTTCTGAACGCGTACGTCACCGGAAGTCTCCCCATTCCCACAAGAGACAGAGGCGAATTCGCCACGTAGAAGAGCTCTTCGTTAATCCTATCGAGGTCCCCATCCTCCCAACGACTCTCATCCACCGGCAGAGCCGCCACGTCCAGGCCAGCCCCTCCGAGGAACTCCGGATTCGTCTCCGCGGCAAAATCCCCCCCGCTCTCTCTTGCCCACAGCAGAATACCTTCGGAGTTCTTTGCCCACTCAGGCGGCCACAGGAGCTTTCCCGTTTCGAAGTCAAGCACGTCCTCCCCCTCATCCCTCAGCCACCGTACAACCACCTCATTCAGCGGCAGCCGGCCCAACGGGACCGCCGAACCGCTCACGTCCCTGTCTGGCTTTGTCCCATATGCTAACAGCTTGTAGCGAATCCCCACCTTGTCGTCTTCTTCGCGCCTGACGTACTGCAGGACACCCAGAGACCCCTCCATAGTGCGAAAAGCGTACGTCGCGGGGACTTGCTCAGCCAAGTTCCAAATCGCGTGGTACGGAGGAGCCTTGGGTGATGGTAGGTACATTTCCCGGACTGTCCCCGCGTCGGCCTCATTCCAGAGTGCGTCGTCAACCAGGGCGATCTGCATGTAGGACCCGTCTCGCTTATACAGCTCCACCCCGCGATTCACAGCCCAGGCCAGTCTCTGCTCGTGGTCCAGCCCGTGGAAGTTCTTCGGCACCGTGACCATTTTCCCCGTCTCGAGATCTATGCATTTGTCAATCATGGATGGAGGAAAAGCCAGTTCGATCATCGTGTCCAGTGGTACCCAGTCCTGCGGCGCGACAGCAGGCAGGGGACTCTCCGCTTTCGCGCCGTATGCCAGTAGCCTGTACCGGAGATAAATCCGCTCCTTTTCCCCGCCCACTATCTGCATGAGACCGACGGATCCCTCTCTCGTCCGCAAAGCGAAGGTCCTTGGCAGCAGATCCTGGTGGGCATCGATCTCCGCGAGCTGCGCTTGCTCGACGGTTGCCAGTCCGACCGTACTGTCGAGTTCTTCAGCAGTGAGATCGGCCTCCCATGTATCTCTGTCGACTTCCATAACTGCCATAGCGACACCCGCGCCTCCAATGTTCCCTCCCGATGAATCTCCCACGAAATCCGCTCCCTGTTTCTTGGCCCATATTAGCGCTTGGTCGTCGTCATTTATCTCCTCAGGCACCGGGAGCAACTTCCCGGTCTCGAAATCGAGTGCCGCATTTGTCCGGCTCTCGTCAACATCATTAACTACTCGCTCAATCACCTCATTTAGCGGAACCCAGTCCGGGCGTCGCGGGAACTTCGCCAGGTGAGTCTTTGCTTTCTCCGCCAGCTCCTTCTGTTCCGGATAGAGGCTTACCACCTTTCGGAACATCTCAGCGGCCCTTTCCTTCTCGCCTCTTTTCTCGTGGCAGAGTCCCATCCTGTAGTAGGCCTGCGCCACGTATCGGCGATTGGCTTCCGCGTCGGCAGCGATCTGCTCGTAGATCTTAATCGCCGCATCCAGATCGCCGACGGTCTCCTCGTAATAGATTCCCTTTTCGAGGAGCACCGAAGCCGACTCGGCCGCCGCGAACGACCACAGCCCCAGCGCCAGCGCTACACAAGCCGCAATCAAGCACCTCCTCAACATCACTCCACCTCCTTCGCCTATACTAGCCAAATTGCCCGGTTCACTGAAGGACGATTGTAGGAGGCGATTGTTACCAATTTGTTACCCCTTCTTCCTTTCTTGACCCTTTGTTGCTCACACCGAAGGCGGAAGCGGGTTTGCTACCGAAACATGTTGTAGCAATTCTCCCCGGCGCGGGGAGGGCGCCACGTGCTGGGGGCTTGGCCTCCCCTGCGCGGAGAAAAAAAATTCATTTTTCTTTCGAACAACGCCTCCTCATAGACGCTATTATCGTGGACGCGGCTGCCGCAGTTCCGCGTCTTGCGCGAGAAAACCGGCTTGGCTGGGAGGCTGAATTGAGCCAGGGAATCGAACCAGGCGGGCGTACAGCACTCGAAAAGGCTTACACGGTCCACAAGGATCGGCTGCTCACGCTTGCAGCAGCTCTCACAGGCAATCTGAGCGCCGCTGAGGATGTCATGCACGACGTTTTTGCTTTACTGATCGAACGCGGCTGGATACAGCCCGATGGAAGAAACCTGTCTTCGTATCTTTCGGTCTGTGTCCGTAGTCGCTCTTACGACTTCCACCGGGGAAAAAGGCGCAGGAAACGACTGTGCGAAACGGGTACCAAGGGTTCTCTAAAGGAAGCGCCGGATGATCCCTCTGACGAGACCGCGCGGAACGAGGAAACAGAAATTGTCCTCCGCATCCTCAACGAGCTTCCGGGAGGATTAAGGGAAACAGTGGCCTTGCGTATATGGGGTGGGCTCACTTTTGACAAGATCGCCGCTCTACAGGGTGTGGCGAAGAGCACGGCGCACACGCGGTACCACAACGCTCTAGTGAAACTTAAGCTCAAACTTGGGAGGCTGTTGCCATGAGCGACATGAACGTTGAAGAGCTTGAGAAGAAGCTCAGGAGTATTCGGCTCAAGACATCCCCTGAATTGGATGCCCGCATGCAGGAGTTATTCCGGAGGACCGCTCAGGATTCCGGAGCGGAAACCAGCGCTTCTGAGCCGGGCAGGCCGAGCACTCGCCGACGCTGGACTCTCGCCGCGAGGTCGCTGGCCAAGTTGAGGAGGGTTTACCCGGTTGCAGCCGCGATATGCCTTCTGGCATTTGTCGGCTGGGTGCTCCTCGGAAGGAACGGCGGAATAGACTCCGCCTATGCCGAGCTGGATAGGGCTCTCGAAAACTCCAGGACTGAGGAATGGGTGCACATCGTCGTAGAAAAAGAAGGAGCCGAAGAGTGGTATTTGTATCGGCCGGGCCAGACCCGGCATTTCGCCAAAGACGACGGCCGCATTGTGATCAGAGATTACCAGACCTACCTCAAGCATGTGTATGAGCCCGCCGAACGCACCATCACGATAAGCGATTTCCGACCAGGCCCCAGCTACAGGGAGGCAGAGAGCTTCTATGAGATGTTGATGTTCCAGCTTGAAATCGAGAAAGCGGAGGGCGCCGCCATCGAAAAAACCGACGAAGCGATTGACGGCAAGAGCTACACCGCCTTTACGATAACGCGCAACGCGGCACCCCACGCCTTGCGATGGCTTGTCGACCCCAAGCTGCTCCGGCTAGTGAGAGTTGAGCACATTCCGCTAGACCCGACTCAGGCGGGCGCGGGGATGCTAGTAATCGACGTGAACTACCCTGCGGAGGGCCCTGCTGACATTTACGCTCTCGGTGCCCCTCGCGATGCCAAGATCGTCGATCTCACCCCGCCACAGAAAGTCGTGGAACTCCGGCAGAAAGTTGACGCGGCCCGGGAGAGCTTTGCCCCAACCTATTACGCAATCGTCTACAAAGCAATGATTGATGCAAAGGGCAGGCACAACCCAGAGGCACCCTATGTTGTCTACAAGAAAGACGGCCGATACCGCATCGAGCGGTATCACATCGTCCCACCTGGCGAGTTCCTGCCTAGCGGCGACGAGCTTCTCCGCCGCATCCCCGCTGATGATATGGGCGCGCTGGAGGCATGGACCAAGTCAAGACGGATATGGGAGCTCTATTACTACGAACCTCCCCTCACAACCGAAGTGAGCCTAGACGATTCAGGCCAGTTGCAAGTGGAGTGCTCCCACCTTAGCGGCGCCTGGAACTTCCTTGTTGAAGAGCAGGTTTGGGGCACAGCGTCAGTCCACCAGGGAAGTACCTTTGCCGCCCTCCCCGAGGAGGCAGGTCCTTTCGGACGACTTGTCGGAGCCCAGGGTACTTGGCAGGGAAGGATCTTCCGAGGAGGAAGTGACATAATACTCCCCGGACGGGCGCGCTGGTATTTCAATCCAGCCCGCGACTACGTGAGGGAGCGCTATGAGCGCGTCTCAGACGCGAACGCTCCCTGGCAAGAGGACGAGGACTGGCTAAAGGACTTCACCGGAGACCCGGCTAAGAAAGACTACCGCCGCTACACCTACGAGGAAGTCCTGGAGTACGAGCAAACTGCCCAGGGTCAGTGGTATGCGAAAAAGATCCTTACGAAAAGCGAGGGCGTCTACAGTCCGTCCCAAAGGATCACCATTATCCATCTGGATACGACCCGCAGTATTTCAGATGACCTTCTCGACCCCAATAACACCGAGTCGCCCCACATTTTTGAACTGGACAGGCGGCAGCGCGCGTTCAACGAGGCCATCAAAATCATAGATAGCCGCGAGAACTGGCCCGCGACGCCTGAAGAGGTCGCAAAGTGGTATTGGGAAGCGCGCAACGCGAGAGATTACGAGGAAATGGCTGTCCTTTGGCCGGGCTCGGCTTCCTGGGCTCGCGAACTTGCTGAGAATGAAAAGCGGCTCAGGTATGTATTTGGTGAGGCTAAGGAGCTACCCTCCTCGGAGGTGCTTGTGCCATATGCGTGGGAGGGATACTACGAAAAGCACGGGAGCTACAATCTGAAGATGGTTCTGACTAACGAGCGGAGCTCCAAGGGGCGCTATTACATCGTTTCAGGCAACTAGTGATTTGCCCTGGTGCCGCACAGCGTCGTCCCCGTAGGGCGCGCTAACCTCTTACAAATGTACGCGGTATCGCGCTTGGAGCGTTCCTGACGAGGAAAGGACTTCCCCCGCGTACTTGCCTCCGTTCTTCTCAATGATACGGACGGTGGCGATATTGGTCGGGTCGCACACGAGAAATACTTGGGTGAGTCCCTGCGCCCTGGCCTTTTCCAGAGTTAACGCGAGCAGTTTCGTCCCGTAGCCTTTTCCTCTCTTCGTCGGACGGATGGTGTATCCGATGTGGCCCCACTTGGCTCCCAGCTCGGGCCCCATTCTGTCGCGAACGCGGCTTTGCCCAACAACGAATTTCCCGCCCCGTACCAGCCAGAACGTTCTCACAGCCATATACCCTGGCTCGAGTTTCTCGCCTTGGCGGAGTTCCTCCAGCCGGCGGACATATGCGTTGAAGTCACGCCGCGCAAGCTCTTGAAGGAAGCTGAAGACAGGATGCTCGATCTCCTCGCCTGCCACCTGGTATTCGTCAAGCATAGCCAGGAACTCGGGCTCGAACTCAACTGATGGGCTGACCAGCGCTAGCTGTTCACTGTCCATCTTTTCCCTTCTGCGCCCTGACGTAATCGCCCAGGCGTCGCCGGCTAACAATGAGCCCTGACAATTAGAGGAACCAGCATCTCTTCCTGGGTTAGCCCAGCGTGACTGGCTGGGAGGGGCCTCAGGCCTCTCCCATAATCGTAGAGAATCTGCCGGTCGCCAAATGCCATGACAATCAGCTCGCCAAGTCTGGGGAGAAACTCGTCACACGCGCCACCGAACCATCCCTTCGAAATCGCCTCCTGTGTCTTGATAACCATGATAGCTTCATCCTGAAAGCGCCGATGATTGGCAAGGGCGCCGGGACTATCGCTGCTCAGGTAGGCGACCCGGCGGTCTCCGCCGGGAGCGTGGCTCAGCAGCTTTGAGATCTCCTCGTCAATAACAATCGCCCGGTCGGCTGCAAGATTCACCTGCCCGTGATCCGACGTGAGCACAAGCGTCGTCCCATGATCGGCGCAGCACTGCTGAAGCTCCGCAAGCCACAGATCGAGCTCCTCGATCTCGCGCACATAAGGCTCTGACATGACGCCATACTTGTGGGCGGTGTCATCCAGAGCGGGCCAATAGACAAAATAGAAGGCTCGCTTCTTCTCTCGGCGCTCCAGGGATTCCCTCAGGATGCCCGGTATCTCCGACGGCGTCAGGTAGCCCAGATACTGAGCACCTGCATAAAGGAGCCGCGTCAAGTCGGAGTTTGCATGCTTGTTGGGCCCGATGACAAAAGACTTGACGGAACGCCCGGCGAGCTGTTCGTAAATCGTCGGCCCTTTCCGAAGCGACTTCCACGAAAATCGCGCTGTTGATCCGTCAACCGGGCGAAGCGAAATCATATCGTAAACCGTCCCCGCTTCCTCCAGCCAAAGCCTGAACCCGAGGATCCCATGCTCCGACGGCGTGAGTCCGGT
>CAZUUK010000122.1:0-7992 GCA_964622675.1 uncultured Planctomycetota bacterium
GGCGTAGGAGGCGGTTTCTATCATCATCCCCGCACAGCGCCGCTTGTCGGCGGAGGAGCGAGATGAAGGGACGGAAGATGCGAAGTGAAAGAGTGAAGGTGGGGCTTGAGCGAGCGCCGCACCGGGCGCTGCTTCACGCGTGCGGAGTGGCGAGAGAGGAGCTTGGAAAGCCTTTCGTGGGGGTGGTTTCGAGTTTTTCTGACCTGATTCCGGGGCATATTCTGATGAGGCCGCTGGAGCGGCAGATAGAGAAGGGCGTGCACGCGGGGGGGGGCTTGGCGTTTACGTTTTCGGTGGCGGGAGTGTGCGACGGTATAGCGATGGGGCACGAGGGGATGCACTATTCGCTGCCGACGCGGGAGCTGATAGCAGACATGATCGAGTGCGTGGCGAAGGCGCACGCGCTGGATGGTCTGGTGATGCTTACGAATTGCGACAAGATAACGCCGGGGATGCTGATGGCGGCGGGGAGGCTGGATCTGCCGTGCGTGGTGGTGACGGCGGGTCCGATGCTGGGGGGATACTTAGGGGAGAAGCGGCTATCGCTGGTGGCGGACACGTTTGAGGCCGTAGGGCGGAGGCGGGCGGGAGAGATAACGGATGAGGAGCTGGAGGAGTTCGAGCTGGAGGCTTGTCCGAGTGCGGGGTCGTGCCAGGGGCTTTATACGGCGAATACGATGGCGATCGCGACTGAGGTGCTGGGGCTTTCGCTGCCTGGGTGCGCTACGGCGCTTGCGGTGAGCAGCAAGAAGTTGAGGATGGCATATTTGAGCGGGATGAGGGCGGTGAAGTTGATAGAGGAGGGGATGAATGCGCGTAAGTTTTTGACAGGAGAAGCTTTCCGTAATGCTATTACGGTGGACATGGCGATTGGAGGTTCGACGAATACGGTGCTGCATCTGGCTGCGGTAGCGCACGAGGCGGGTTTGGAGGTGGCGCTGGATCTTTTCGACGAGATAAGCGCCGGGACGCCGCATATTTGCAGCCTGCAACCGGGAGGGGAGGGACTGATGGAGGATCTGGACAGGGCGGGTGGGGTGCCTGGGTTGCTTTCGCGGGTGCGGGGGCTTCTGTGCGATGCTCCGACGGTGTGCGGCAAGAAAATAGGCGAGATTGCGAAGGAGGGGCGGGTTCTGGATGAGGGGGTAATACGATCAATTGAGGAGGCATATCACCCGGAGGGGGGGATTGCGATATTGAGAGGGAATCTAGCGCCTGAAGGGTCTGTGATAAAGCAGAGCGCGGCGCCGCCGGGATTGAGGGTGTTTGAGGGGAGAGCGAGGGTGTTTGATGGGGAGGAGGCGGCGATGAAGGCGATAATGGGGGGAGAGATCAAGGGGGGTGATGCGTTGATCGTTCGCTACGAAGGGCCGAGGGGCGGGCCGGGGATGCGTGAGATGCTGTCTCCGAGCGCGGCGCTGGTGGGGTTGGGACTTTGGGATAAGGTGCTGCTGGTTACGGACGGGCGTTTCTCGGGGGGGACGAAGGGGATGGCGATAGGTCATGTGGAGCCGGAGGCGATGCTCGGGGGGCCGATAGGGTTGGTTGAGGAGGGGGATAAGGTGGTTATGGATCTGGAGAGGAAGAGGATTGACGTAGTTGCGGATGAGAGGGAGTTGGAGAGGAGACGAGGCAAATGGAAGGCGGCGGAGCCGAAAATAGGGAGTGGTTATCTGGAGAGATATGGTAGAATGGTTGGGCCAGCCTCAGGTGGAGCGATACTAGGGGCGTGAGGGCAGTGATTGCCCGGTGGTGTAACTGGTAACACTTCGGATTTTGGTTCCGGCATTCGAGGTCCGAATCCTCGCCGGGCAGCGGAGAACTAAGGCAAGAATATAGCGAGCGGGACGCGGCGGAGATGGGAAGCTTTAGCGCGGTGATCCTGGCGGGTGGCCAGGGGAAGAGGATGCGTTCGAGTTTGCCCAAGCCGCTACACGAGGTATGTGGGGTCCCGATGCTCGCTTATGTTTTTGAGTTGGCGCGGGCGGTTTCGCCGCGGCAGATATTGGCTGTGGTGGGCCGCAGCGCGGAGGTTTTCGAGGCGAGGTTCAAGGAGGCTGATATTTCGTGGGTGGTGCAGGGGGAACCTGTGGGGACTGCGGATGCGGTGAAGTGCGCGGTGGGGATTTTGGATGAAGGGGTGAGCGGGGTTTTGGTTCTGCAAGCGGATATGCCACTTGTGAGGAAGAGGACGGTGAAGGAGTTGGTGAGGAGACATGAGGAGGCGGGGGCGGCCGCGACGATGGGGGTATGCGAGCATCCGGAGCCGGGGGAGATGGGGCGAGTGATAAGAGATAGAAGGGGCGAGGTGATGGCGATAAGGGAATATGCGGATGCGTCGGCGGAGGAGCGAGAGATAGACGAGGTGAACGTGGGGTGCTACTGCTTCGAGGCGGGGGCGCTGGGGGAGGCGCTGGGGGAGGTTGAAGCGGACAACGTGCAGGGGGAGTTGTATCTGACGGATGTGATTTCGAGGTTTTATGGTTGGGGGAAGAGGGTCGTTTGGATGAAGGTGGATGATCCGACGGAGGCATTCGGGGTTTCGAGCCGGGAAGATGTGGAGAGAGCGTGCGCGCTGATGAAGGGGAGGATTGTCTCAGGAGAGCAGGTCGAATGCGATGAGGGGGGAGGTGGATGAAGGTTTTCAGCGGCAACGCGAACGTTCCACTGGCGAAGAAGGTCTGCGATTATCTTGGGACGGCGCTGGGCAAGGCGCAGGTGACGCGGTTTCCTAACGGGGAGATTCGGGTTAAGGTGGAGGAGGACGTTAGGGGCAATGATGTTTTTGTGGTGCAGCCGACGTGTCCGCCGAAGCCGAACGAGTACCTGATGGAGCTATTGCTGATGATAGATTCGTTCAAGCGGTCTTCGGCGCGGGCGATAACGGCGGTTCTGCCGTATTATGGGTACGCGAGGCAGGATAGGAAGGATGAGGGGCGAGTGCCGATAAGCGCGAGGCTTGTGGCGAATTTGATAGAGGCGGCGGGGGCGACGAGGGTTTTGACGGTGGACTTGCACGCGTCTCAGATTCAGGGGTTCTTCGACATACCCGTGGATCATTTGTACGCGGCGCCGGTGCTGTACAGATATTTCAAGAAGATAGATAGGTCGAATCTGGTGGTCTGCTCGGACGACGGGAGCGTGAAGATGGGGATGGCGCATTCGCAGAGGCTGGGGGTGCCGCTGGCGGTTTACGGGAAGAGGCGGCTGTCGCCGACGGAGGTGGAGGTGCATTCGCTGATAGGGGATGTGGAGGGGAAGGACGTATTGATCATGGATGATGAGGTCTCGACGATGGGTTCGGTGTACGCGGCGTGTTTGCTTTTGAAGAAAAGGGGAGCGAAGGCGATCCGGCTGGGTGCGACGCACGGGGCATTCCTGGGGAAGGCGGTGGAGAGGTTGAGGGAGGGGGTGTTTACGGAAGTGGTTGTGACGGATACGGTGCCGGTGGCGAAGGAGGCGGTGGAAGTGGGTGTGGAGGTGCTTTCGGTGTCGGAGCTTTTGGGGGAGGCGATGAAGAGGATACATGAGAACCGTTCTGTGAGTTCGCTTTTCCAGTGGAGTAACTGAGGATTTGGAGTGAAGGAGATGGAAGCTGTAGCAAAACTGAAGGTGGAGGCGCGCTCTGAGGTAGGAAGCGGAGCCGTGAAGAAACTTAGAAGAGAAGGATTGACACCGGGGGTGCTGTACGGAGGTGGAGGCGGGAGTGAGTCGATATCGGTGAGGGAGGCGGATGTTGCGATGGTGCTGGAGGAGGGGCACAGGTTTGTTGAGCTGGAGCTGGGAGGTGAGAGGGTGAGGGCGGTGATAAGGGAGGTGCAGTACGATGCGCTGGGGGATGAGGTAATTCACGCGGATTTTCACCGTGTGGTGGCCGGGGAGAAGGTGAAGCTGATGGCGGAAGTGATACTGGTGGGAGAGTGTTCGGGGTTGACGAGAGGGGGGATTCTGGAGCAGCCGCTGCGAGAGATAGAGTTGGAGTGCCCGGCGGAGAGTCTTGTGGAGTCGATCGAGGTGGATATAAGCGAGGTGGATGTCGGGCAGCACGTGCTGGTTTCGGATATGAAGGTGCCGGCCGGGGTGAGGGTGCTGGTGGAGGGGGATTCGGTGGTTGCTTCGGTGTCGGAGCCGAAGGAGGAGGAAGTGGTGGAAGAGGTGGTGGAGGAGAAGGAGCCGGAGCTTGTGACGAAGGAGGGTGAGGCGGAAGCCGGGGAAGAGGTGGGGGAGAAGAAGAGGGAGGAGTGAAGGTTGTGTCGGGATTCAGAATGGTGTTTGGGATCGGAAATCGGGGTTTCAGATACAGGAGGACGCGGCACAACGTGGGGTTCATGGTTGTGGATGAGTTGGCGAGGAGATATGGCGTGAGAGTGAAAAGGCGGTTTTGCGAGTCGATTATCGGTGAGGGGGAAGGTGAGGGAGGGGTGGGTTTTATTCTAGCGAAACCATTGACTTACGTGAACAGGTGCGGGGGGGAATACGCGGGGCTTTTGAGAGAGTACGGTCTTATGAGTGAGGATGGGCTTGTTGTGTGCGACGATATAGCGCTTCCGCTGGGGCGGCTGAGGCTGAGGCGAAGGGGAAGCAGCGGGGGACATAAGGGGCTTGAGTCAATAATAGAAGGGTTGGCGACGATGGAGTTCCCCAGGCTGCGTGTGGGGATCGGGGGGGTTGTGGGAGAGGGGGTTGATTTTGTGCTGTCGAGGTTTCGTAGGAATGAGAGGGATGCGGCGGCGGAGGCGGTGGGTCGTGCTGCGGAAGCAGCGGCGGTGTGGGCGAGGGACGGCATAGATGAAGCCATGAACTGCTATAACAGGAGCGATCGAGATAGTGAGAGAGAGTCGAGGAGGAATACGATTGGCTGAAGTGCGGTTGAGGAAGTACGAAGCGATGATCATAGTGAATAACGCGAAGGCGGCGACGGAGTGGGAGGAGGTGTCGGGGAGGGTGCGGGGGATTTTCGAGAGGCACGGGGCGGAGATAGAGAGTTGGGAGAAGTGGGCTGAGCGAAGGCTGGCTTATGAGATAGGCGGGCAGAGACGGGGGACGTACTTGCTGGGGCTTTATTCGGCTCCGCCGGATTCGGTGGTGGATATCCGGAGGGATTGCGGGCTTTCGGAGGATGTGGTGAGGGTGCTGATACTGCAGCGGGTTGAGAGGAAGAAGGCGAAGTTGGAAGCGAAGGAAAAGGGCGGGGGTGAAGAAGAGCCGGCGGGCGCGGAGGTTGCTGAGGAGCGTGAGGAGAGTGCGAAGGTAGAGGCAGGTGGAAAGGATGGAGAAGGGAGTGCCTCGGCGAGTGAGTGACTGAAGGTTCTTTAAGGGGGTAGGCAGATGGCGAATCTGAATAAGGTGCTGTTGATAGGTAACCTGACGAGGGATCCGGAGCTCAGGTATACTCCGAGCGGGACGCCGGTTGCGACGTTTGGGCTGGCGACGACGAGGAGGTACAAGCGGAAGGACGGGGAGCAGCAGGAAGAGACGTGCTTTGTGGACGTGGTGGTTTGGGGTAGGCAAGGGGAGGTGGTTTCGGAGTATCTGAGCAAGGGGAGGCCGGTGTTCGTTGAGGGGCGGCTGCAACTGGATAGCTGGGAGACGGCGGAGGGGGAGAAGCGGAGCCGGCTGAGGGTGGTGGCGGACAATTTTCAGTTTCTGGGGGGGAGGCCGTCGGGGGGCAGGGAGCGGGAGGGGTTTGAGCAGGGGGAGCGGGAGCAAAAGGCAGAGGCTGATGAGGACGAGATACCGTTTTGAGAGATTGAGGAGGTAATTTCAGGACATGGCGAAGAGGCGATACGGGACGAGGAGAAAGAGGAAGTGCCGTTTTTGCAGGTCGGGGGCGGGGGAGGTGGACTACAAGGATGTGGCGATATTACAGAAGCTTTGTACGTCGCAGGGGAAGCTTTTCTCGAGGAAGCGTTCGGGCAACTGCGCGAAGCATCAGAGGGTGGTGAAGAGGGCTGTTAATAGGGCGAGGTTCCTGGCGTTGGTGCCGTACGTTGGTTGAGGTTTGTTAGCGAGGAGCGAAAATGGATGTGGTGCTTAAGGAAGATGTAGCAAACGTGGGCAAGCGCGGGGAGATAGTGAAGGTGTCGAGAGGTTACGCGAGAAACTACCTGGTGCCGAAGGGATTGGCCGTGGCGGCGACTGAGGGGCGGATAAGGGAGTTTGAGATGATGAGGCGTCGGGAGGAGAAGCTTGGGGAACTGAGGGAGCGGCGTTTGGAGGAGCTTGCGAGGAGGATAGGGAGCATTTCGTGCAGTGTAAGGATGCGAGCGCGTGAGGACGGGCATTTGTTCGGCGGGGTGGGGCCTGCGGAGATAGCGGGCGCTCTGCGTTCGGAGGGGGCGGATATAGATGAGAAGTCGATCCGAATGGGGGAGGATATTCGGGAGTTGGGGGTGTTTGTTGTGGAGGTGCACGTGGCGCCGGGGGTTGTGGCCCATGCGAGGGTGTGGGTAAGAGAAGAGTGAGGGGGGGGCGATGGCCGTCGAAGAGCGCATTGCGCCGCATAGTGAGGAAGCGGAGATAGGGGTGTTGGGGTGTATGCTGTTGGATAGGGGGGTGGTGGGAGAGGTGGTACAGATCATAAAGAAGGACGATTTCTATTCGCCGAGCCATGGTGACATCTACGATGCGGTGCTGGAGCTTTACGATCAGAATCAGGCGGTGGACGTGATTCTGGTGGCGGAGGCGCTGAAGAGGCGTGGGGCGCTGGAGAGAACGGGGGGCATGGATTACCTGGCGGATTTGGTGGACGCGGTGCCGTCGGCTGCGAACGCGGAGTACTACGCGAGGGTGGTGAGGGAGAAGGGGGTGCGGCGGAGGTTGATATCGGAGGCTACGGAAATTCTGAGGGAGTCGTATTCGGAGAGGGAGGATATTGAGGCGCTTTTAGATCGGACGGAGAGGCGGATTTTCAGCATAGCGGACGGGCAGGAGATCGGGGAGTCGATCCACATAAAGGACATATTGGATCCGATTTTCAAGAGGCTGGACGTGGACGACAGGAAGGGGAGGTTGACGGGTCTGGCGACGGGTTACTACGGGCTGGACGATCTGACGTGCGGATTGCAGGATTCGGAGCTGATAGTGCTGGCGGCGCGGCCGTCTATCGGGAAGACGTCGCTGGCGCTTTGCATAATACAGAACGTGGCGGTGAGCGACGGTCAGCCGGTGGCGCTTTTTACTTTGGAGATGTCGAAGCAGCAGGTTGCGCAGAACATGCTTTGCTCGCGTGCGCGGGTGAATGCGCATAAGCTGAGGCGCGGGCAGTTGGGGCATGAGGATTACGGGGAGCTGGCGCTGCACGGCGGGAAGCTTGCGCAGGCGAAGATATTCATTGACGATTCGACGGGGTTGACGCCGCTGCAGCTGAGGGCGAAGGCGAGGAGGTTGAAGGCGGAGCACGACGTGCGGTTTATCGTGGTGGATTATCTTCAGTTGATGCACGTGCCGAGGGCGGAAAGCAGGCAGCAGGAGATAGCGGAGATATCAAGGACGCTGAAGGGATTGGCGAGGGAGCTTGGGGTGCCTGTACTGGCGGTGTCGCAGTTGAACCGGGCGCCGGAGATGCGAGAGTCGCACGAGCCGAGGCTTTCGGATTTGAGGGAGTCGGGTGCGATAGAGCAGGATGCGGATGTGGTGATGATGCTGCACCGGGACGATTATTACGACGAGAACAAGAATCCGGGATTGGCGCAGTTGAGGATTGCGAAGCAGCGGAACGGTCCGGTGGGGACGATCAAGCTGACGTTTTTGCGAGAGTGCATGAGGTTCGAGTCCTACACGGACGAAGAGATATGAGAAAGCTACCTCGGTGGGCTGCTGTGCTGCCGATGGTGATGGTGTTTGCGGCGAATTCGGGGGCGGGGGCGGAGCAAGCGCCGTTGGTGACGGATGTGCAGTTCAGGGGCAACGAGCTGGTGAGCAGCGAGGTGGCACTTTCGGTGGTGAGGGTGAGGGTGGGGGTATCGCAGAGGTCACCCACGCCGTCTGAGT
>CAZUUK010000122.1:8002-9202 GCA_964622675.1 uncultured Planctomycetota bacterium
GGGGGGGGAGTATACAGGCGGGAAGCGGTGGGTGAGGACGGGGAGCGACGGGGGGAAAGCGGGCTGTTTGCGTGGGCGAGTGCTTTATCTGAGGAATATGAGGGGGGGTACAGGGTGATTTTCGAGGTGGAAGAGAGGGCTGTGGTTAAGGAGGTTGAGTTCAGGGGCAATAGGAGGGTGAGTGAACGGAGGTTGAGCGGGGCGGTGGAGACGGAGGTGGGAGAGGAGCTTTCGGCTTACTGGCTGAAGTGGGATGCGGTGGCGGTGGAGAGCTATTACAGGGGGCGGGGTTTTCCTTTCACGGAAGTCAGGCCGGTGACGGAGGGGGTTGAGGGGGGGGTGAGGGTGGTGTATGAGGTGAGCGAGGGGCCGAGGGTGAGGGTGCGGCGGGTGAGGGTGCGGGGCAACGAGAGTTTTTCGGCGAGGGCGCTGAGGAAAGCGGCGAAGAGAGGGGTGGCGAATATGGGTTTTGAGGGGACCAGGTCCGGGTTCTGGATTCTTTCCAGGGGGAGGTTCGATGAGGGCGTGGTGGTGCTTGAGGCGAAGGCGGTGGAGGATTTTTACCGAAGGCGAGGGTGGCTGGATTGCGACGTGGGGGCGGAGGTGGAGTTCAACGAGGAGAAGACGGCTGTAGGCGTTACGATGGTTGTGGATGAGGGGCCGCTTTACCGAGTGTTGAAGCTGGAGTTTGCGGGGAACGAGGCCGTGAGCAGGGAGGAGTTGCTGGAGGAAGTTTTGGTGAAGGAGGGGGAGGCTTATTCGGTTGAGCTTCTGGAGGGAGATGCCGAGAGGATCGGGAAGCTTTATGGTAAACGAGGGTACGCGGAGGCTGAGGCGGTGTTCAGGGGGAGGCCCGCTGGGGAACGGATGATGAATGTGGTGTGGGAGATTGCGGAAGGGGCGAGGTTCAAGATAGGTAGGGTAGACATCTATGGGAATCATCGGACGAAGGATAAGGTGGTACGGAGAGAGTTGAGTTTCTATCCGGGGGAGCTATATAACCTGGAGGAGATAGAGAGGTCGCAGACGAGGCTTTTGGGGATGGGGTATTTTGAGGATGTGGACTGGTTGGCGGTGGATAGCGCGGAGGGGGAGGCTGCGAAGGATGTGATGGTGGATTTGAAGGAGGGGGGGGGGGGGGAGGTGGCGTTTGGGGTATCGGTGAGTTCGAATTTGGGGTTGGGTGGGATGATCCAGTTG
>CAZUUK010000123.1:0-9011 GCA_964622675.1 uncultured Planctomycetota bacterium
CCTCGGCCCCGCCCCAGCCCCCATCGCAAGGATCCGCGGCCGCTACCGATGGCAGATCGTCACCAAAGCCCGCTCCGAGAAAGAAGTCAGCACAATGCTCTCCGCCGTCGAACCCCTCTTCTCCCACTCCCGCAGCCTGCAGACAATCGCAGACGTAGACCCGGCCGCCCTCCTCTGAACTACTTCAGCCCCAGCACGTGATGTATCTGCGGAATGACGCGCACCTCTCCCACGTACTTCCCCAGCTCATCCGCCATCTCGATGAGCCGTCTTGCGTCGGGCGGCCTCGCGCCGCCTATCGGCCTTACCGGCTGAATCACTGCCGGTGTCTTCCCGCCCGCTTCCCTTACCAGTTGCCCCACCTCGGCGAGTTCCTCATCCGAAGTCTCCCGCGCCACAACCAACTTCACGAACACCTCCGTCCGCCGCGCTACCCGCAGGAACTCGCGGTTCTCCTCGAAGCGCGCACTCTGCCCCGTCGCGCTCTGGAGCTTAACGTCCGCCGCTATCCAGTCCACCCAATCGATCACCTTCTCCAATTCCCCCGTCAGCGTCCCGTTCGTCTCCACGTAGATCCTCTCCCCTCGCCTCTTCAAAAGCGGCAGAAAATCCGAAAGAAAATCCCCCTGCACCAGAGGCTCGCCCCCCGTTATCGAAACCGAGTGCCACGGCCCGCGAGATAGCGACACAAGCTCCGCCAGCTCCTCCGCCGTCACCGGATTCGAACGGATCCTGACCTTCGTCCCTTTCACGCTGAACTCCGGATCCCTTGCGTGTCCTTCCGGGGTATCGCAGTACCGGCAGCTCAGGTTGCATCCCGCAAACCTGACAAACGCCTGCCTCAGCCCCACCAGCAGCCCCTCCCCTTGAATGGATGAAAAGATCTCGCAAAGGTGCCCTTCTTTCAACGCACCCATCTCGCTTTCCTCTTCGCAGCCTCGAACTCCTCCATATCCGACGCATACGCATCCAGCAGCCTCTCCGCCAACGCCTTCGGCTCCACCCCAAGCTCCTCCAGCGACGCCGCCTTCACCGGCACACCCTCCTTCGTCACGTTCAGCCCCAAGTGAATAAGCGCCGAAACCGGCGAAACCGTCGCTATGGATACCGAAAGCTTCCCATCACCCACGTAAAGGTCGTCCCCGGCTCTGACTACCCGGACTGTTTCACTCATTTCGTTCAGGAGCTCCCCAGCCAGCGAAACCAGCAGCCTCTGCCGCAGCACCGCCCTCCCCATATCCGGATCGAAATGTTCCACGATGAAGTGGACCATACTCTTTGCATGTATGACGTTATCACCACGCAGGTCCTCGACGTCCACTATCCACTTCCTCTCCACCGCGCACGGCCCGACGAACGACACCGCCGCGTCCCCTTCGATCCCGAACTCCTCCCATATCCAATGCGAACGCAGTTGCTCGCCGCTGTACTTCATTTCCTCTTCGGAAAATAACGTGTTCATTTCTTTATCCTCGACGCAAGCACCTCGAGATCCTCGTTCCATTCTTGCTTCAGCGCGCGAAGCAGTTTCTGGCAGGAAAGGCAATCGCCGCACATCTCCTCCCCCCCGTAGTAGCAGCTCCACACCAGGTCCAGCGGCGCCTTCACCTCCCGCGCCATCCGCAGTATCTCCGCCTTGCTCTTATCCGCCGTGTAGCTCACCAGCTTCGACTTCTTCATCGTCGAAAGACCCAGCGCCGCGTTAGCCGCATTGATATATTCCCTCGAATTATCCGGGAAAAGCGCCCCCTCCTCCGCGTTAAAACCCGCCACTACCTGCTCGCAGTCCATCGCCTCGGCGAACGCCGCCGCCACGTTCACAAAAACCCCGTTCCTGTTCGGCACCCACACAGAAGCCGCTGCCTCCTCGTCCGGTTTCTCCTCCCACCTGCTCCCCTTCCTCAGTCTCGCCGGAAGCAGCTCCTCCATCCATGGCAGATCGATCACCGCGTGCTTCACGCCGTAACGCCTTGTCATCTCCCTTGCCGCCTCCAGCTCTCTCTCCACCGCCGCCTGGCCGTAGTCGAACGTCAGCGCAAGCCTCACCTCCGTCTCGTCAACCGCCCGCTTGAAGCAAACCGTCGAGTCCAGGCCGCCCGAAAGCAGCACCACTGCCTTCATCTCTCCTCCTCTGCCGCTATTCTATTTAGCCTCATAAACTCAATCAAGCACCCCGCGCCCTTCTTCCTTGCCCTCCGAGTTTCGGCGCTATAAAATCGCCGCACGTACCGACGCCTCAAGCAAAGCGGAGACGCCCATGTCACTCGACATACTCGCGATCGGCGCCCATCCCGACGACGTCGAGATCGCCGCCGGCGGAACCCTGATCAAAATGCGCAGCAAGGGATATTCCGCCACAATTTGTGACCTCACCGATGGTGAACCAACTCCCCTTGGCAGCCGCGAAACCCGCCTCGAAGAAGCAGCCCTCTCCGCCGAGACCATCGGCGTCGCGCGCATCACCCTCGATATGCCCAACCGCTATCTCGAAGACACCCTCGAAAACCGCCGCAAGCTCGCACTCCTCATCAGGCAACTCCGTCCCAGACTCATCCTCGCCCCCTATACCCAAGACGACCATCCCGATCACATAGCCGCCTCCGCCATCTCCCGCGCCGCGCGATTCTACGCCAAGCTCACCAAAACCGACATGCACGGAAACCCCTGGCCGGGCGACCCCTGGTGGGCTCCCGCCTTCTTCTACTACCTCGGCCTCGCTGCCTACCGCCGCTCCGTCGAACCCTCTTTCCTCGTGGACATATCCGCGGAGTACGAGCGGAAAATGCGAGCCCTTGCCTCTTACCAGACCCAGAAAACCACCGTCGAGCGCCTCGCCCGTTGCTCAGTCGCCTACGGCCCCCTCATAAACTCCCAATACGCCGAAGCCTTCTACTCCCCCGGGCCCATAGTCCTCGACGACCTCTTCCTTCTTAAATGAGCTCCGGTAGCCGCTCTCCAGCCCCTCCCCTCTCCTACTTCCGCCCGCCGTCCCCGGTGGAAATAAGGTGGATTCCCCACGTCGCCGCGATCACGAGCAGGCCCGCGCCCAGGAGCCCCTTATGTTCCTTCGCCCTGCGCGCAAGCTTCCTCGGCACCCCCTCGCCTTGACCAACCGACCTCGCCAGCATCGTTCCACCTCTCTTCGGGCGGAACGCGATCTCACCCGGTTTCCGGTATCCCAGCCCTTCCCTCGCCACCTTCTCCACGTAGAAAGGATCAGTCCTCGCCGCGTGCAGTTCCTTCGAAAGCCCTTCGTTCAGCGCGACGAGTCTGGCGTTGTGCTGCTTCATCGCATCCCGCTGCTCCTCGGTCGCCCTGTACTCGCGATAGGCCGGCAGCAGCGCATACAAAATAAGGGGCAGCACCGGTAGCACAAGCCACCACGCAAACGCGTCTCGCTTGGCTCCCTTAGCGCTTACCCCTTTTTCCATATGTCCTTTCCGTAGACCGCGCTGGCGCCCAGCTCCTCCTCGATTCGCAAAAGCTGATTGTACTTGCACACTCGCTCGCTCCTGCACGCCGAACCCGTCTTTATCTGCCCCGTGTTCATCGCCACCGCGATATCGGCTATCGTCGCATCCTCCGTTTCCCCGGACCGGTGCGATACGACTGCCGTCCATCCGTTGCTCTTCGCCATCTCTATCGCTTCAAACGTCTCCGTCAGCGTCCCTATCTGGTTTATCTTGATCAGAATGCTGTTCGCCGCACCCGTCTCTATCCCCTTCGAAAGCCGCTTCGTGTTCGTCACGAAAAGATCGTCCCCGACGATCTGCACCTTATCTCCCACCCTCTCCGTCAGCTTCACCCAGCCGTCCCAGTCGTCTTCATGGAGCCCGTCCTCTATTGACCTGATCGGATAGCGGCTCACCCAGTCCCCGTAAAAATCGATCATCTCCTCGCTCGATTTCCTCGGCTTTTTCTCGGCGCTCAGCACGTACGCCCCGTCCTCGTAAAACGAACTCGCCGCCGGATCAAGCGCCAGGAAAATATCCACACCCGCCTCGTACCCCGCTCCCTCGATCGCCTCCAGGATCACCTCCACCGCCTCTTCATTGTTCTTCAAGTTCGGCGCAAACCCTCCCTCGTCCCCGACGCCCGTGCCGTAGTTCTTGCGAATAAGCACCGCCTTCAGCGCTTGAAACACCTCCGCACCCATCCGCAGCGACTCCCTGAAGTTCTCCCCGAACGGCATTATCATGAACTCCTGCAGGTCAACGTTGTTCTCGGCGTGCTTCCCGCCGTTGAGTATGTTCATCAGAGGTATCGGCAGGACCTTCGAGTTCGCCCCGCCCAGGTACCGGTAAAGCGGCAGCCCCAGCGCCATCGCCGCCGCCTTCGCCGCCGCAGTCGAAACACTTAGTATCGCATTAGCCCCCAGCTTGCTCTTGTTCTCCGTCCCGTCCAGCTCCAGCATCGCCCTGTCAATCCCCACCTGATCCACCGCATCCATCCCCTCTATTTCCGGTGCGATCAGCTCGTTCACGTTCTTTACCGCCTTCAGAACCCCCTTCCCCGAGTACCGCGACTTGTCCCCGTCGCGAAGCTCCAGCGCCTCGTGCACACCCGTCGAAGCCCCCGACGGCACCGCCGCTCTTCCAAAAGCACCCGACTCCAGCGTCACCTCCGCCTCGATCGTCGGGTTCCCTCTCGAATCCAGAATCTCTCTCGCCCCGACATCAATAATCGCCGTCATTTTCGCTCTCCTTATCACAACGTTACTTTTCGGCAGAAAGCCACCTGCGAATTTAGAGCAAAAAGAATCCCGCCGGCCCCCGCGGGTTTCCCACTCCCGCCTCGTACTACATTCGCCCCCCTCCAACGGCAATCCCATCTTGACGCCTCGCCTCATCGCACTTGCATTACTTCAATCACCCGTTTATGGTGGGGCCTCCCTGTGATATACTTGGACACCGGAGACAAGAGACGATGCTCCCTCCGACCGGGTTTCACTCCCTGCCGCGCTTGCCAACCTAACCATTAGCGCGAAAAGGAACATCGGAACGATGCTGAAGAGAACCCACAACTGCGGCGAGCTCGGAATCCAGCACGCCGGCACCTCGGTCGTCCTCGCCGGCTGGGTCGAATCAACCAGAGATCATGGCGGGCTAATCTTCCTTGACATCCGCGACCGCTACGGCCTCACCCAGGTCGTCTTCGATTCCGAGGCCCAGCCCGAACTCCATCGCCGCGCACAAAGCCTCCACTCCGAGGATGTGATCGCTGCTCGGGGCCTCGTCCGCTTCAGACCCGAAGGCACCGTCAACCCCAACCTTCCCACCGGCGAAATCGAAGTCGCCGCCGAACTCCTCGAGATCCTTAACGTCTCCAAAACCCCTCCATTCGAAATCTCCGACCGTGCCGAAACCTCCGCCGAACTCCGGCTCAAACATCGCTACCTCGACCTTCGCCGCCCGAAAATGCTTCAAAACCTCATCACCCGCCATCACATCTTCCAGGCCATGCGCCGCTTCTTCACAGGCCGCGGCTTCGTCGAAGTCGAAACGCCGCTGCTCACCACCAGCACCCCGGAAGGCGCTCGCGACTACCTCGTCCCCTCCCGCCTCCAGCACGGCTCCTTCTACGCCCTGCCTCAATCGCCCCAGCTCTTCAAGCAAATTCTCATGGTCGCCGGACTCGACAAATACTTCCAGATTGTAAAATGCTTCCGTGACGAGGACTCCCGCGCCGACCGCCAGCCCGAATTCACCCAGCTCGACGTTGAAGTGTCCTTCGCCGACGAGGACGACATACTCTCCGTCACCGAGGGAATGATGACCTACGTCCTCCGCGAAGCGCTCGGCGCCGAGATCACCACCCCCTTCCCCCGGATCACCTACGCCGATGCCGTGGACCGCTACGGCACCGACGCGCCCGACACTCGTTTTGGCCTCGAGCTCTTCGACATCTCCGGCCTCGCCTCCCGCTCCGACTTCCAGGTCTTCAAAAAAGCCGTCGCTGAAGGCGGGGTCGTAAAGGGAATGTGCATACCCGGCGGCGCCTCTTTCTCCCGCAAAGAACTCGATCAGCTCACCGCCTTCGCCCGGGACCAGGGCGGCAAGGGGCTCGCCTGGTTCAAAATCTCACCCGAAGGATTCTCATCCCCCATCGCGAAATTCTTCCCCGACCCACTCCAGACCGAAATCACCGCCCGCGCCGACGCTCAATCCGGCGACCTCCTCCTCTTCGTCGCCGGCAAGCGAACCCTCGCCGACGAGGTATGCTCCGCTTTAAGGCGGCACCTGGCCCAAACGCTCAACCTCATCCCGCAAGACATCTTCAAGTTCGTCTGGCTGGTCGAAATGCCGCTCTTCGAACTCGGCGAGGAATCAGGCCAAATCCAGCCCGCTCACCATCCCTTCGCCTCGCCGCATCCCGACGACGAATCCAAACTCGAAAAATCCCCCCTCGAAGTCCGCGCCAGAGCCTACGACCTCGTACTGAACGGCGTCGAACTCGGCAGTGGCAACATCCGCATTCACAAACCCGAACTCCAGCGCCGAATCCTCCGCATGCTCCGCCTGGACGACGACCAGATAGAGCAGCGTTTCGGCTTCCTTCTTCGCGCTCTCGAATTCGGCGCCCCGCCTCACGGCGGAATAGCCCTCGGCCTCGACCGCCTCGTCATGGTCCTCCTCGGCCTCCGGACG
The DNA here is from genome assembly GCA_964622675.1 of uncultured Planctomycetota bacterium. GTDB lineage: Bacteria > Planctomycetota > DG-23 > CAZBND01 > CAZBND01 > CAZUUK01. The sequence goes on from CAZUUK010000123.1 coordinate 6,648, forward strand.
ATCCGCGACGTCATCGCCTTCCCCAAAACCCAGCGCGCCTCTTGCCCTCTCACCGGCGCTCCCGCTTCCGTCAGCGAAGACCAGTTGCGCGACCTCGGTCTAAAACTGCGCGACGAGGCCACCTGAAAAATGCCCCACAGCTTCACCGTCGCCGACAGAAAACTCTTCCTCGACCTCCTCACTAGGAGAAGCGGACTCCGCGTTCCAAAATCCGACCTCGAACACTTCGACTCCATTCTCCTCCAGAGGATGCGCGCGCGCGGCTGCAAAACTCTCATCGAGTATTACAACCTCCTCGAAACCGGCCGCGCCGGCGCCGATGAATTCAAAGAACTCGCCAAGCTCTTCACCGTCGGCGAAACCTACTTCTTCCGCTCCTCCTCACAGTTCAAAGCCCTCAGACTCTTCATCCTCCCCTCCATCATCGAAGCCCGTCGAAAGGCCGCCGGCGCCCAAACCACCTCTCCGCTGGCCGCCGACAAATCCACCCTCAGCATCAACATCTGGAGCGCCGGCTGCGCCACCGGCGAAGAGCCCTACTCCATCGCCATAACACTCAAGGAAGTCCTTCCCGCACACGAGTACTGGAACGTTAAGATCGCCGGAACGGACATAAACGAAGATGCCCTCGAGATCGCCGGAAAAGCCGTCTACACCAGCCATTCCCTCCGCGGCGTCCGCAAGCCCTCCATCGAAGCCTACTTCAAACCCGCCGACGGCCGCTTCCGCCTCGTCGACTCCATCAGAAAAATGGTCACCTTCTCCTACGCCAACCTCGCCGAGCCTTACTTCCCTTCCCCCTTCGGCCCCGACGTCCCCGCAGACCTTATCCTCTGCCGCAACGTCCTCATGTACTTCGAGCCGGCCATCGCCGACGAGATCCTCTCCCGCTTCTATGAGATCCTCCACCCCGGTGCCTTCCTCGTCCTCGGCACCGCTGAGGCCGTATCCGATGAAAACATCGGTCTGGAGGAGGTAACCTGGCAGGACGCCTACTTCTACAGGAAGCCTCTCTTGGCTCCTCCGCCTCCCGAGGAGAAAACCACCTCCATCTTCTCACTCACTGAATACATCCCCGGCGCTCGCACTCCACTTCCCGTCGAGCCCGGCACCGAAACCAGGGAAACCACCTCACTCCGCGGCGCATTCCGCTGGCTCAAAGTCGCGCTCGAAAACAACCCCAACGACCCCGTCGCCCACTTCCAGCTCGCCAAGCTCTACGCCAACAGGGGCCGCTTCCAGATGGCCCTCCAGGAGTGCGAGCAGGCCCTCGAAATTGACGCCCTCTTCGCCCTTCCCTACCTCCTTCTCGGCATCATCCACTACCGCTCCGGCGAAATTGAGATGGCTATCGAGAACCTTCGGCGTGCGCTGTATAATGACAAAAACCTTGTCCTCGCACACTTCTACCTCGCTGAAGCCTTCAAAACCAGCGGAGAAACCAAGCGCGCCCTCAGGGAATTCAAAGCTGCCGCTATAGATCTCCAGGCCAAGCCACCGAAAGAGATAGTGTATCAATCAGACAGCTTCACTTCCGAAGCTCTCCTCAAGGTCGTCCGCGGCGAAATCGCCTCCCTGGAAAAGGATTTGCAGGCCCGCGGCTGAAAGGAGCTGGCCATGGCCGACCAGATCCCCTTCGGCAGCATTTTACACCCTCGCGGCTCCAACATCGAAAGAGCCCAGCAGCTCCTTGCTCACTCTCGCGCCCGCTTGAGGCGCATAGCCCGCGCCGCCGCCGACTCCGCCGAACTCACAGCCGCGCTCTCCTCCCAGCTCTCCTCCATCCTCCAGTCCGCCCGCACCGCCGGCCGCTCCCTCGGCATCCTCAACGACATCCAGCACGCCGTCGGCTCGCTGCAAGACATCCTCTCCCGCTCCCTTGACTCCGACGACCCCGCCCAGGCCGCCGCTCCCATCTCCCAGCTCGCCGACGAGCAAATCCTCAACCCAAGACCCATCCCGCTTAAGATCGGCAGCCAGACCTTCACCCTCAACACCCTTCCCCTTTCTCCCGGCCAGCTCGGCAGCTCCAGCGGCCTCGGCTCCCTCGCCACGCTTCCCTCCGACCCCGCCCAGGCAAAGCGCGTCATCTCCGCCGCACTCTCCGAGCTCCAACGCTTCGCCTCCGACGTCCAGCGCCTCCAGGACGCCGTCTCGCCCGCCCTCGACCGCCTCATGGTCTCGTTGGAGAACTTCATCGCCTCCCAGATGGGGCTCCGCGGCTCCCAGCAGCTAATCGAAGCCACCCGCGGCGACATACTCTCCGACGTCAGCGCCGCACTCCGCGCCCAGACCGAAGGCGGCACCCCCTACGGCGCGCTCGACGCCTTGACCTGACCCTCCTTCATCCTCTCCCTCTGCTCC
>CAZUUK010000124.1:0-8897 GCA_964622675.1 uncultured Planctomycetota bacterium
TACGGCTTGCCGCAGGCGTGGCAGTGGGCAGGGACGCGCCTGAAGCCGATCCTGGATGGTGTACCAGTCCACGTTTTTCTTCCTTCATCATACTCGTCGCCACGGATAGGTTCGTTGCAGTGGGAGCACGCGGCGACCGCTGCTGCGCCGCACTTCGGGCAGAAATCACTGTTCCTGCCAGGATCCTCCTTGGCTGCAGAATTGATGAGATGCCCGCTGGTGCATATCAAGGCCTGATCGTATCTGATCATCAGTCAGCTCCTGCCGTATCTGTGGCGGCCTCGTGCTAGCCGAGGATGCCGTTCAGCACATCGGCCAGCCGGTGCTCCTGGTTGTCGATGACATAGGGAATTTGCATGTTGGGCAATTCTCTCCAGCCTAAGTCTACCCCATTTTCTCGTGGGTTTCCAACACGAACGTTGCCACCGCACAGGCGAGAGCAGCAAGCAGCCTGGCGTGCCGCGCCTCAAGCCCTTTGTGTCCCGGCCCCTTGCCATGTGAGTCGCCATAGAGATTACGAAGTTCAGCCAAGCCCTGCACGGCTGCCGTGACGCTCCGTATGACTTTCCGCATGGCATCTGTGCCTCTCGCCTCGTCGTCAACACCCTCAGGTAGGAGCTGCAGCCGCTCAAACACCGCCTTCAGCAGATCAAGGATATCGGCTGTGCGGGGCGGAGTCTCCCCATGGCAGCTCAGAACCTCGCGGCAGGTTGATTCCAGAAGGCTCTTGGCTGAAGTAATCGTATCCTCTGGGTCACTTGTTATGTTGCCCAGTATTCGCCTGACCTCTGCGTCCAGAGTAGTCAGGTTGAACTCCTGCACCGCCTCTCCTGTGTGTATCAAGGCTGCAGAGGCGGGCGGATGGAACTTCTCGCCATCCCATGTAATCCCTTCCCTCTCAGCAAGGACCTTCATTACTCGCTGTGCGCCCGGATTTGACTCTAGTGCGGTCGAACCATATGACGATGAGGCCATTCGGGCAAAAATGCGAGTCAATAGGTCTAGGAAACGCTTGACTGTCCGCCCATCGCTCCAATCGGCCCCGCGAAAGTAGCCTCTGATCTTGTTCAGCTTGTTAATAAGCTGTGGCATATCGCGATACTCGAATCCATATTGCTCCATAAGGTTGTCGATCTCGGTGTGGGAGAGGTGATTGCTCAACCACTCTTCAACGACTGCCAAAGTTGCCCCTGCGATGATCGGCATGTGGGTTGCCCTCCAGGCGCAACGAGCGCGCACCTGTACCGCCGCTCTGGCTTGATGCTACCTCACCTTATCCGGGTTTACCGTGATCCGCTTGACGCCGACGTGGACGCACAAGTTGACGGCAGCGGACTTGCCCTCACGGGTAGACCGGTTCAGGCGGTTCATGTCCAAGAGGCGCGCCTGGAGGGCCAACTGGAGTTTCATGGCCTCCTCGAACCCCAGAACGATGTTGACCGCCGGCGGCCACCCCACCTGTGGCGGTGGGCTGAAATGATCCACCGAACAACTGCCGTAGGACTGCTTCTGACGTACCGTTTTTGTCATGCCATTCTCCCTTCCTGTCGGTGTCTCGCGTCAGACGGTCATAGGCCCATCGACTTCTTGACTGCCTCGGTGGCCACGTTCGTCAGGACATCCATGAGCATCTTGCCGCCGGCCTGGCCGACCTTGGCCGCGGTCTTATTAAACCGAAGTGCGGCGTTCTCTATCCGGGCCTATAATAACACCATCGCCTGCTTCCAGTCCGCGTCTGCGCGGTGCAGGCCGTAAGGTAGCGTTGGTAGTCCATCGGGAAAATGCTTCGCCGGACTATCTGGAAGCCGAAACGATTTCTTCCGAGCCGTTTAAAGATGACTACACAGGGGCGATCCTGAAAATCCAACTCGTGTATCACAAGACGCGCTGTGTTGTTGGCAAACAATGTCATTTTCAGTGGCCGCGTTTCTTGACTGGTAATGTTCGTCAGTTCAATTTCACGGGTGCCGCGCACCCTATTGGGCAGACGGAAAAATGAAACTGCCGCCCCCTTGGGCACCTGGATTTGATTGCCATCAGTGCCTGTTTCCTTCGGCATGATCTCGATGATGAGATCCCCTTGGCGAGCCCTAACCACCCGCGGGCCTATGGCACCCCTTCCTCGACCCCGCTCCCTTCGTCGTGGCCGCGACCGTCGTGACCATGTGAAAGCGCCAACTTTGGCCTTTTGATAACCGTATGCCTTTCGCTCGTCCTCATATTCCCGGATCGCTTCGTCGGTCCCCACCGCGCTTGCTTTATGAACGGCCTTAAACCAACATATTAGTTTCGGATGTGGCCGCACCATCTGTGTCAAGGTGGCGAACTCAATGTTCTGTGCCAAGCCATCGAAGGTTAAGTTGTTGCTGCCAGCCCAGATCAAGTGCCTGTCTTCACCCGAAAGCCAGATGACCTTGGGATGGAAGATGCCTGTGTAGTTCACCAACAGGCGCAGATCGCAGCCGTCCTGCTTCATCTTTTGGAGGGCTTTCGCTTCGGTCAGCCCGTGGTCCGTGCCGACATATGCCACCAGACGACGCCCTGGAGCCCGGCGAAGCCACCGTCGCGCGCTATCGCGGATCTCCTTCCAGCCGTTCTCCGTGACAGCATACATGAAAAGCCGAAGTTCTGTCCCCCAAGTATTGCGGTTCAGTTCGGCCCGCAGGGAAGACCGTAGGCTTGTCATCGCCCAAGCGGCGCTCACGAAAGTAGGCAGATGCTGTGCCACGGCTAGTCCCCTTGCATCGCCGTTTCCGCTAGTACTCTGTCAATTGCACCAAGTCGTCTTTCGAGTTCTCGGTCAAACTCCGCAATCTCTTGTGCACGCGCTTCTGGGCTCCCCGAACTTGTCGCGGCCCGAACCCTTTGTGCCACGCCGGCCACCCAGTCAGATAGTTCCGGTTCACTCACAAACGGAACGGGAATCTCAGAAAGGTGCGTAATCTTGAGTTCCGCAAACAGGCGATTGGTTCGCGGCTGTATGGTGCGGAAGTACCACGTTGCAAATCGGGAGTTAAGGTACATGGCAACGAATACTGCCTGGTCCCAGGTTGTCCCCTCTTTGGGAACGCAGAGGAAGAAATTGTTGGAGGCGTAGAAGCCTTCGGTGTCCAGGGCAGCGATGATCCTGTCGCCCGTGCGCCTCACAAGGATCTTCCGGCTCTTGTGCAAGTTCTCATCACCAATGTTGAAGTAATCTCCAGCATCTCGATCAAACGCCTTCGGATCAAGTTGGATCCACTTCCCGCCCCAGGTCATCTTAAGCGGCGATATCTCATCTCTGCCGAAAAACATGCGCTGACACTTCTTCCCTGCCGGTTCGTCAAGAAAGAGCCGGTTGCGAACATTGCCTGAGTGCACACCCTCACGTATGACGAAAAGTTCGCCCACGGTCGGACCCAGATGGCGAGCGCTCTCAAGCAAGGAAAGGACAGACTCCGAAAGGCCTAAGTTGAACCGGTATTGCGTATTTATCAAGAACGTGGTCTGCGAAATCCTGTTCACGGGAGATAACTCAGGCGCGTTGCCCACAACTGCTGGTACACAAAGCACCTGGTGCCTTCCATCGGGCGACCGATTGCATGCGACAAGGGAGCAGACATCCAGGTTGACTTCCGGGAAAGGCATGCCCCAGTGCACCAGCGAACCGATGGACGTGCGTGTCAGAAGGAAATGGCGTATCTGCGGATAGTTCTTCAGCAAAAGGATGTCCGGCAATAGCATCCCCAACTGCCCGTCAGGACGAAGTTGCCCGAGACCAAGTTCCGTAAAGACGGCAAAGGAGTCAATGATACCTGTCCCGGCGCTCACGAACTGTTGCTTGCACCATACCTTGTTTAGGTCCGCTCCCCATGGTGGGTTCCCTATCACGACGTCGAAGCCCGCTCCTTCAACTCGCTCGATCTTCTGCTCCGAGGCTGCGGATCGGCCGTAAAAAACTTCCGGGAACTCCAGTTCCCAGTGGAAGAACCGCCTCTCCTCGGCGGAGGCAAGGGCACGCTCGACCACCTTCTTGTCCCAATCAGATAAGCCGTCCGTTGCCTCGGGATTCTTGGCCCAGACAATGCACTCCGGACTTGCTAGGAACTCCACAGCCGGATCGAACCCATGGCCCGCGCGCTTTTGCGCGCGCTGAGGCTCATTGCCGAACCAGCGGCTTGTGAAAACGTCAAGGATGTGCTTGAAGCGAGCAAGGGCATCAGCCGCAAGGCCGTATTCGCGGCGGGATTCCTGTACCTGATCAGGCGTCACGTCCGAGAGTTCTCCTACATGCTTCATCCGATTAGTGGCTGACAGCAGTCCCGCGAACTGGTCTCCCCAGAGGATCTGGCCGACCGTTGATTTTACCTCCTCGATTGTTGAACCGATGAGGGAGTTGCCGCAGCGAATGTGGTGGTCGAGGAACGAAAGCGGCGCCCCCAGGGTAAAGCAATCGAGCCAAAGGCTGACCTTCGCGAGTTCCACGGCCATGGGGTTTAAGTCCACGCCGTAGATACAGCGCTTCAGGATGTGGCGTTTGAGGAGGTTCACATCGGTCAGTTTCGCCCGGTCGATGGAGATGCCCTGGCGCTCCACATCTTCAAGGATCGCCTCGCGGGTCTCTTCCAGGTACGCCCGGACGGGGTTCCACGGGAAGGCGTTCAGGAAGTCGAGCATCCGGTCGGTGATGAAGTCCACGGCTTCGACCAGGAAGTGGCCCGAGCCCATGGCAGGGTCCAGGACCTTGATGTTGAAGAGCGTCTGGACGACCTCTTTGACGCCGATGCGCTCGCCCTGGGCGTCGGGGCGGCCGAGTTTCCGCATCTGTTCCTGTTGTTTGAGCCACGCGCGGCGTTTCTCCTGCGCCTTCCTGAGGAGCGGCCTCGCGGCCTCAAACTTCTCTTCCAGCACCGGCCCCACCGTGTGCTCGACGATGTAGTCGACGATGTAGTCAGGCGTGTAGTAGGAGCCGGTGGCCTTGCGTTCTCGCTTGTCGTTCTCAAGGTAGGGGTGTCCCTTCGAGACGACATTGCCCTCGCGCTCGGCGCGGGCCTTCTCGCGGTCCGTAAGGTCGCCGAAGGGCACGTATATCTCTCGGCCCTTCTCTTTCTTGACGCCGAGTTTCTCGGGTGCGATGCGGAGTTTGAACTCCAGGAGCCCCTCGTAGATAGAGCCTAGGTGCCGCACGCCCAAGGACTTATAGTCCAGGAACACGAGGTCCTGGCGCTTCGGGTCGGGGTCGCGGGCCATAAGGTCAATGGCCCTGGCCAGGTAGCGGTCCGGAACCTTGTGGGCATTGAGGAACCGGGCGCTTTCGGCCTCCGGGGTCTCGTCGTCATCTGCCGGCTTAGTGATGAATAGGCCGCCGTTGTAGGTCGGCACGTTTACCTTCTCGTCGCCCTGGTCCACGGCCCCAAAAAGCCGCATCAGGCGGTCGTAGAGGGCGCAGGAATCGTCTTTGTAGGATCGCTTGAGTTTCCCATCCACCTCGTCGGCGATGGTGCCGGCGGCCTCGGCGATCTCGCCCTTCAGTTTCGTGAGGCTGACCTCGAAGTAGCCGCGCGTCTCCCGGACCGGCAGGAGGCCCCTCGATTCCGCGTACAGCAGAAACAGCAACCGATACAGGAGCGTGAGCACGCCCTGGAAGATCGCGTCCAGGCGCTCCTGCGGCAGTTCCGTATCGGCGCCTTCCTTCTGGCGGATGTGCGCGATGAACCCCTCGGCGAGGTGCGGGAAGATCTCTCCGAAGACCCGGTCTTTGAGCCGCTCGCCGAGTTCCTTGGCGTAGTCTTCGCTCTCGGCCAAGAGAAGGTCGAGGAAGCAGAGCCTCTGTTCCTTGCCCTCGCGGGTCACGGCCTGCGGCTCGAAGGCCTGGCGGCGGAAAAGGAGCCAGAAGTAGCGGAAGGCATCGGCAGGACTGCCGGCATGCGGGCCGCCGACGGCCAGGGCTTCCTCCAGGTCTACCTCGTAATAGTTCGTGGCGCGGCTGTGCGCGCGGGCGCCGTAGAGGCGCCACATCTTCCCGTTCGTGACGACGGCCCAGGGGGCCTCCTTACGCTCCAGGAGGCTGACGACCACGAAGTTCGGGTTCTCCTCGGGCGTCTCTTTGTCGCGTTCGGGGTCCTTGCCATCGAGGGACCGGCCCCAGGGATACGCGAGGCAAACGGCCAGTGCCCCGTTCTCAGACTCGGGGGCCAACAGGCGGTAGTCCGGCTCCGTCGCGGCGCTCTTCGCCTGTTTGCCGCGCTTGAGGGCGAACCCGAGCGACTCGAAGAGCGGTTCGAGGAGTTCCGACCGGAGCCGCTCTTCCGGGCCGCCGGCGAAATGTGACGCGGCTTCCTGGTAGAGTTCGCGTAGCCTGACGTAAGCGGGCTTCGGATCCTCGCCCCACTCGGCCCGGTCGCGAAGCCGCTCCAGGAGGTAGTAGTCCGAGAACAGCGCCCGGTTATTGAAGAACTCCTCGGACCACTCCGCAACCGTGTAGGCCGAAAGGAGTTTGTCGTACTGGGCCAGCGGGTCCGCCTCGGTGTAGGTGAACCGGCGCAGGACGCGGAGGTGGACGCGAGCAGGCTTTCGCCGCTCGACCGTCAGCATCCGGGGCCTGACGGCAACCTGGCGCTGGCCGATGGTCTTTGCCTCAGCCGCCGCGGAAGGCAGGTATTTCTCGACAAGGACAAAGTCGAGCCGCTCGTAGTCGCTGGTCAGGACCAGGAGGTAGTTGCCCGCTCGGTTGCGGAACGCCCTGGCCAGGGCGCGGATGTGCGTGACGGTGACGCTCTTGACCTCGAATAGGTAGACCTGGAGGAGGCCCTCTTGGTCGGCGATCAGTTCGATCCGCTCGATGGGACGCGCGGCCCCTTCGGCCGTGATGCCGAGGTTGGCGGCCGTCTGTTCCGTCCGGGAGTCGGTGTGGTAACCTAGCCTGGCGAAGAACGCGGCCACCGCATCCGCGTTCGCGAGGTCTTGAACATCCTTGGTCGCTAGTTCACAGTCGAACTTCACTTGTCACCTCGACCTGACAGGCATGCAGCCCTTGCTCTGAGACCGGGGCAGGTGCATGGATAGATTAACGCTCTCAGGCTTCCGCCTCAATGCAAATCGGTGTGGATGGTGGGGTTTGGGGATGCCCCGGAAAGGGATGGGCGGCCCGACACCTCGTTTTGCTTCTTCAACAGGCAGCCGTCCGCGCGGTAAGATAGCACCTATTCGGGCGGGCGTGGCCAGCCTCATGCGGTCACGTCGGGCCGCTGTTTGGGCAGAAGAAGGGATAACGAATGGAGAGGCCGGAGTTGACACCCCTGATCGGGGCGAAGTTCGACCGTTACGTTCGCCGCGTGATCCGCAAGATCAAGCAGTTGCCCAAGGAATGCATGCAAAGCGGCGAAGACTCCGACTTGCGAAGCGTCTGGGAAGAATGGGTGGTACAGGTGCGGGGCGAGGAGTCGTTCTTCTACGAGGCATACGAGGACATCCTCCGGGCCATCTGCCGCGAGGTCGCCGAGAAACTACCTCAGGAGGAACGGGGACTCTTGTGGCTGTGGACAGAGGGCTACTGGAACTGGGACGAGGAGGAGTATGGCACCGAGATACCCTACGGCGACCCTGTGCGGAATGCATTGGAGGACGAACTTTTCAGCCAGGTCTGCGCCGTTGCCGACGACCTTGAACTGCCGGACAGGTTGGAGCGGTATCTCCACCCGCCCCCTGACGGATGAGTCAGCATCAGGAGCGGATAGGGGCGTGGGAGGATAGGAGTTGGGTGGTCCCCTTCGCGTGCGTGCAAAACTCCCACCCTCCTTTTTGTTTGGCTTTTGTTAGGGTCCATGCTGCACTGCCCTTGCGGCCAAGCACTTAACCATCCTCGGCCGGGTCACGGAAAACCCTTTCGGGCGGCGGATTCCCCTGTTTGCCGCCGGCGTTCCGGCGGGGTTCCCGTCACCCGCCGACGATTATGTTGACCGTCACCTCGACCTCCACGAGCACCTCATCGAGCACCCCGCCGCCACCTTCTACGTCCGCGTCAGCGGCATCTCGATGGTGGGCGCAGACATTCACGATGGCGACCTTCTCATCGTGGACCGCACCGTCGAACCCCGCGACGGTCACATTGTGATCGCGGTCGTTCACGGCGAACTGACCGTCAAACAGCTCCGCCAGCGCCAGGGCCGCCTGTACCTTGTCTCCGATGGCAACTCCCATCCGCCTTTGGCCATCACCGAGGAGATGGACCTCCACATCTGGGGCGTCTGCCGGTACGTCATCCACGGACTTTAGACCATGCTGGCCCTGGCCGACTGCAACAGTTTCTACGCCTCGTGCGAACGGGTCTTCGACCCGCGCCTGCGGAACCGGTCCGTCGTCGTCCTTTCGAACAACGACGGCTGTGTCGTGGCCCGGTCGGCGGAGGCCAAGGCCCTCGGCATCGCCATGGGCACACCCTTCTTTCAGATCTGCGACCTCGTCGCCCGCCACGGCATCGTCGTCCGATCCTCCAACTACACACTCTACGGCGACCTGTCGGCCCGCGTCATGGCCGTGCTGGGCCGTTTCACGCCGCGCCTGGAAGTCTATTCCATCGACGAGGCCTTCCTGGACCTCGGCGGCATGGCCGTGGATCGCCTGACGGACGGCGGTCACACGGTCCGCCGCACGGTCCGGCGTTGGACAGGCATTCCGGTGACCGTCGGCATCGGCCCGACGAAGACGCTGGCCAAGGTAGCCAACCACCTGGCCAAGGATGCCCCGGCGGCCGGGGGCGTCTGGAGGCTGGTTGAGGCGCGCGAGCAGACCGCGGCGCTGGCGCGCCTGGACGTGCAGGACGTCTGGGGCATCGGGGCGCGTCTGGCGGCCCGGCTCCGGCGTGCGGGCATCCGGACGGCCCTCCAGTTGCGTGAGGCCAGGCCCACCCACGTCCGACG
>CAZUUK010000125.1:0-5177 GCA_964622675.1 uncultured Planctomycetota bacterium
TACAAAGCTAGCACGTTAGTCAATCCCGAAAGCGGGTTGATGTCGCTTATCTGGTTAGAGCCGAGGGACAGCGTGTCTACATCGGTCAATACCGAAAGCGCGTTGACATCGCTTATCTGGTTGTGGCTTAGCTCCAGCCGGCTCAGGTTGGTCAATCCTGAAAGCGCGGTGATGTCGCTTATCTGGTTGCTCCCGAGATTCAGGTGTCGTATGTTGGTCAACCCTGAGAGCGCGTTGATATCGCTTATCTGATTCTGATCAAGGAACAGCCACGTTAGGCTGGTCAATCCTGAGAGCGGGCCAATATCGCTTATCTGGTTGCTCTGGAGATACAGATGGTCCAGGTTCGTCAATCCCGAAAGCGCGCCGAGGTCGCTTATCTGGTTGCCGTAGAGGGACAAAAAGGTTAGGTCAACGCAGTATTCAATCCCCGAAAGATCCACTATGGCCCGGCTGCTTGCATCTAGGGAGGTAAGACCGACAAGGTCCGTGTCGTATATGTCTCCTGTGGGCTTGCCGATGGCGTCGCGAATTGCTGCTTCGAGACCAGGATCAGGGAAGTTGACGACCGTCTCTGCCCGGACCGGCAAGGAGACCAATAGTGCGACGGTGAAGGCGAGTGCGGCAGCGATGGCGGCGTTGCGTCGTCCAGCCGATGCATGAAGTCCCGCTCTCATGTTTCTTCCCCTCCACTTGAGAGATTCCCCCAGGCCACGCATTTGTCACCTAATAACGAAGCCTGGCGGGAATGTCAATGCCTATTCATGAGTTCTCCGCAAGCCACGCACTCGTATCCCGGTGCCTTCCATGAAAATTCGCGGGCATTGCGCTGCTTAGACTTGAGTCGACTTGCTTCTCCTACCCCCGTCCTTGTTGCCGTGCTTGAAATTGCGGCGAGGATTGTCGACCATCTCTGACGCCGCCTCAAGGATGTCTGTGGCCTATCTGCGACCTCGAGTCTGTGATGCCGTCGACACTGAAGCGGAATCGCAACGCTCTCCGCCGCCTAATCTCTACGCCCGTGTCAGTGTTGAACTCGCTCAGCGAAAGAATTCGCTTTAGGCGATGTCCTCTAGCCCTTTCTCTACAGCCACCGGTCCCGTACCCGCACGCTGCATATACAAATGTACCCATCGCGCGATGGGAGCATTTCCTACTTTTCCTATCGGCCCGCAGCCCTCCCCCGCATGCAACCGCTCACGTCAAACCGCACTATGCTGCTTATATGCATACATTGCCAAGTTTTCACCCCAGGTTAGCTGCAGTTCCCTGCCCTGCGCGCTGGCTCCATAACGTTTATCTCATCCGCACTGCCTCGGCCACCTCTCAAGGCGCAAGGGGGGCAGGTGCCTCCCGAGGCCGGAATGGGGTGTCGGAAACGCCGCAGGAACGCTGACCGCCGTCGCTCCCCTCAGCATCAGAAGCCTCCCTGGGGTGCACGGCCAGGTTGACAACACTATGGAGGCGGCGTAGAAAACAATCACAGGCCTCACGTGGGAAATGTCGGATCACGCGCATCGGCGCTCTTCTTGCTGACGACGTTTGGCCAGGCTGCCAGCCTGAAACGCAGTTTTCCTGCATGAACGTGCAGGTTGGATCGGTCGGATTTCGACATAGTAGTAAGGAGGCGAAGAGATGAGTGACAACAGGTCTGATGCCGAGCTTGTGGAACTTGTCCGAGGGACAGGCGGCAAAGCAGCCTACGGCGAGCTCGTCAGGCGCTACCAGGGCCATGCCTACGGCCTGGCATACTCGCTTCTTGGCGACTGGCACGAGGCTGAGGACATTGCCCAGGAGGCCTTCATTCGTGCCTACGTGAACCTCCACAGTCTCGAACTCCCTTCGAGATTCGCCGCCTGGCTGCGCCGCATCACCTTCGGCACCTGTGTCGACTGGATGAGAAAATTCCACCCGCAGCTCTACCGGTCTATGGGAGAGCTTCGGGACACCGACGAGTTGGCCGACATTCCGGACACAAACCCCAAGACGCCGCTCGCACAACTTCAGGCAAAGGAGATGTCGGAAATCGTCCTCTCTGCCATAGACGAGCTGCCGCCCAAGTATCGCATTCCTCTCACCATGTTCCACCTCGACGGGCTCAGCTACGAAAAAGTGGCCGAGTTCCTTGAAATCCCCGTCGGGACTGTCAGCTCTCTCATAAGCCGTGCTAGGAGCAAGATCAAACCAGCCCTGGAAGCTTACGCAAAGGAGGTAATGCCCATGGTCAGGGAGGCCCTTGACGAACACAAGCTGCCCGCCGGATTCGCGGGCAAGGTACTCGATGGTATCAGCCGGGTAAACGGCCTCGGGAGCTGGTGCCCGAAGATCAAGTGCTACGGGGTAGTTGCAGAGAGATTGGGAGTCAACGTCTCCCCTGATTACCTGGCGGGTGTGAGCGGAATAGCGTTTCGCCTCCAGATCCACAGCTCCGGATTCTGTCCGAGCGCGCCGGACCCTGGTCTCGGCTTCCTTAACGACGCTATGGCCCGCGAAGCTCTGGGCCTGAGGATGGCCGAGGTCCGTCCTGGACTCCATCCACCCCATGATACGCCCGCGCACCGAAAACGCCTCAGGAAAAAGATCGTCGAGACCATAGACAACGGCCTGCCGGCTGTCGGCTGCATTCCCACAGGCTATGGTAGGACCATGGAATGGGGCGTCATCGTTGGTTACGAGGACGACGGCGCCAGACTCGTATGCCGAACGGTTCTCGACGAGGGAGCAACCCACACCGTCACAGAAGAGCTGCCGGTGTTTCTCGAGCTTGTCGAGCAGCACGGTCTTCCGGTTTCGCAGGACGATATTGTTGTCCAATCACTCGAATTGGCAGCAAGGATGGCGAACACGGAAACTGTGCAAGGGTATCGGTCCGGTTTCGCAGCGTACGAGGCCTGGATGGCTGCTCTCCTGGACGACGCGCGGTTTGACACAGCCCAAGGCAGCGCCGCCGCCGAATGGCAGCACGGCAACGGGTGGTGCTATTTCAGTCTCATGAACGCCAGAGCTTCAGCCGCAAAGTACCTGGGTGAGATCTCCGACCGCCTTGGCCAGGGCCCGCGGCCTAAGATCCTCCGGGCAGAGGCCATTTACACCCAGATCGCTCAGGCGCTCAGGGATGGCAGGCAGCACGTACCATGGCAAATGCCCTCTTCGAGCAGCTCCACGCCCCCCTGGACAGCCAAAATGCGCCACGCTCAGGCCGATGTTCTCAAGCGCGTGCTCGGCTTGGAGAGAACGGCCATTGCGGAGATCGAGGCGGCCCTCCGCGAGCGGTAGTAGGGGATCCTTGCGAATCCTACCACCGCGACCCTCCTCTCCCAGGATGGAGGCTGCGTTTGCATCGCCCGGCTCCCAACGTGCAGAGCCTCGACCTCCTGTTCGTGGTACAATCATGGCGAGTCCGCCCGGTCTCCGGCGGAGAAAACCGTCACCTGTCACAGATGGTGAAAGGGGGGCATCATGCCAGCGCGCAAGGTGAAGGAGTTCCTGGACAGCCATGGAGCTAAGTATGTGACCATCACTCACTCGCCGGCCTATACCGCGCAGGAGATCGCAGCCTCCGCGCACATTCCCGGCAAGCAACTCGCCAAGACAGTCATCCTTAAGATCGACGGCAAGATGGCAATGGCCGTCTTACCGGCGTCCGACAGGGTGGATTTTGACCTTTTGAGGAAAGCTGCTGCAGCCGGCAAAGTCGAACTCGCCGGCGAGCGGGAGTTCAAAGGCATGTTCCCCGAATGCGAAGTAGGCGCTATGCCGCCGTTTGGGAATCTCTATGAGATGGAGGTCTTTGTCGCCAAACCCCTGGCCGAGGACGAAGAGATTGCCTTCAACGCAGGCTCACACACTGAGTTGATTCGATTGGCCTTCAGAGATTTCGAGAAGTTGGTCCAGCCCAAGATCGTTGAGCTCTCATAGAAGCACTGGAAATCCCACGCCTCTAGCCCAGCCCCTTGGGAGATCGGCAGCGTTTTCATCGCCCCGATAGGATGACCCGGCACCAGCCCCAAAGCCCCCTCCCCCGGGCCGCCGGCGCCGCCCATTGCTTCAGTTTCTCAGAAGCACTACGATCACACCCAACCTTCTTAGCACGTTATGTGTCATATGGAAGGAGAGCCGAGGGAAATTCACACGCAGGAAACAGCCAAGTGCGACGCGGAGCTTTATGCGGCCGCGATTTCCGGCGGCCCTGAGGCCTTCGCGCCGATAATCGAGCGCTACCAGGACGCGGTTTTCGGGATTGCCCTATCGCGGTTGCGCAATTTCCACGATGCCGAGGACGTCGCGCAGGGGATTTTCCTCAAGGCTTTCGAGCGACTGTCAGACCTGAGGAACCCAGCGCGACTCGGCGCTTGGCTCCGGACGATGACGATTCACGCATGTACGAACCTTCAGCAGCGCCGCCGTGAAGTCAGCGATCTCGAACACTGCGAGAGGAAGGAGGACGAGGGCAGCGGGCCTCTAAGCGAGGCGGAGCGACGAGAGCTGCGAGATGAAGTGCTACAGGCGATTGGCAGGCTGACAAAAACGCAGTGTGAAACGACGACTCTTTTCTATATAGACGGATACTCGGTGGCGGAGGTGGCCGCGATACAGGAAGTGCCGGCGGGCACAGTGAAGTACCGCCTGCACGAGGCACGCAAGCAGTTGAAAGAGGAGATGATGGGGATGGTGGAGGACGTTCTGAAATCTCAAGCGCCGACGGGCGAGTTCGGCCAGCGCATCTTCGAGCTCCTATCGCAGCACGGCCGGCCCAAACACCTCCAGCTCCGAGAGCACGGCCAAGAGGGATACAAAGAGGTCGCAGCGGAGCTCAGGGAGCTCTGTGCGGCGGGTGGTGATCGAAGTCTCGATGGCTTCCTCAGGGCAATGGAGTCCCCCCATTCATTGACACGTTTGGTTGCCGTCCAGATGCTGGAGGCACTCGTTGCGTCAGGGATCATGCCTGCCAAAAAGAAACAAAGCACCGACATCTTGCTGGGCATCCTGAAGCGGGCGCTGGCTGACTCTAACAAGAAAGTACGCTCGAGTGCCGTCGGCGCCCTCGACGAGATGTGCGAGATGCGACTCGGCCAGGAGCGCATCCGCAAGGAATTCCTCCTGCTCGTGATTCCTATGCTTCTAGACCGCAGCAGACGCGTCCGTTGGGTCGCAGTTGACTTCCTTACCAGATGGCC
>CAZUUK010000125.1:5187-8631 GCA_964622675.1 uncultured Planctomycetota bacterium
CGGCAGTACCGTCACGACATAAGGGCCAGACAAAATCTCGTCAGCGCGATCCTCGACGCGAGAGAGAAGAAGAAACACTCCGAGTAGACGGCGGAAGATGCGGCCGGACCTGGTCAGCCGAGGGGTGCCACTCGGCGAAAAGGCTGGCTGCTCCTGGGGGAGGTGCGGCACACCCTCCCCCAGGCCGCCTTGTCACGAATGCCTCGTGACCTTCAGCCGCCTTGACAGACCGAAAGGAACCAGAGAACGGAGAGAAAACATGCCGAGAATGCACTTGTGCCTGCTCTGCCACTGCAAAGCGACAGCGGACCGCGCTGGCGAAGATATTGCGCTCCCTGCGCTGCTTGAGCGGCTGGAGCGGGTGCGAAGGGAGACGGGGAAGCGTGTTAACGTTACGTGGGCACAGGCGACAGCCTACAAACCGGATGGCAGCGAGAATCTCGACCGGGGGCAGGCAACCTTTGAAGTGTTTTCCGATCTATACCAGCGACTCATGAACGAAAGAGGTGATGAGGTCGGCCTTCATATCCACGGCCGCCACGATGGGAAAAGAATGCTCCCTGTCGACGAGTTCATCGAAAGAGACACTGCACGGTTGATTGCCGCAGGTTTCCCAGCACCGAAAACCTTCGTGGCGGGGTTCTTCACCTTTCACAGCAGCACCCTCAGAGTGCTCGAGCAGATCGGCTATGAGGTAGACTCCAGCATGGCCAAGGGCCGTTGCGAAGGTTCTGGTTGCATCTTTTACGATAATCCGCCGTCACCATGGGTTGACGAGGCCAGAACCTATCGTCTCTCCTACGATGATGTGACACGGCAAGGCGAGTCAAGCATAATCGAGATTCCTTATTCAGGACATGCTGTCGAGTTCAGAAGAGGCCCAGAAGAAGCTCTTGTGGAGACCCCGGACAGATACGAAGCCCATATAGCGGAGAGATTCCGAAGGCGATGGCAGAACAGGCACGAGCGGATAGCGGATACTTTCGAGATCTTCTTTCACCTGCCTGAGTTCCTCCAGGCGGGCTGGAGAGAAGCGGACGATGTGCTGCTCGATAGAATAGAGGCTTTTCTCCTCGATGTGGCGACCTGGCCTGACGTGAGTTTTCCTACGCTTTCCCAAGCTGCCGCGAACTGGCGGAGCGAAGCGGAACCTGTCTTGCCCAAGGGCTAGTTGCCTTTTGCATCAGGATCCTGTCCCCACCCCCGTCCTTCTTGCTCTGCTTGAAGTTGCGCGGATCCCGTTCGGCCTATCGCTGTGTTGAGGCCGTTCAGAAGGCTGCCAGGAACTTCGCCGCGGCGTGCCCACCCCGCACTTGCACGCACACCAGCGGGTGTGCGCTGGCGCCCAAGTCCGTTGCGCGGCCGGGTCCGGAACCTTTATCTCGCTTGCACTGCCCCCCGCAACTCGCAACGCGCAGAGGCTCGGCCTCTCCTCCAGCCCGGGGTGCGTATGTCCCGTTCGACGTTGCGCCCAGCCTGCGCACATTCCCCTGCCCTCTCTCTGAAGGGCCCCGTACGCTCCATCCGCGCTTTGCTCTCCAGTTAGGTATCGCTTGATGAAAGCATTTCCTACTTTTCCTATCGGCGCGTTAACGTCCTCCCAAACGCAACCGCTCACGTCAGACGGGACTGTGCGGTCTAGCTGCACACCTTCCCGAATTTTCAGGCGGCGGCAGCCGCAGTGCCCCCTGCTGGCCCCTAGGTGCGGAAGCTTTGGCTGGTGGGCAATGGCTGCCCGACCTGTCAAGGCACACGTGGTGCACTTCGCATCGGCGGGGCAAAGCCGCAGGAGCACACGGTAGCCACCTACCTGGCCAATGTGACCCGATGCTTCGGCTTACAGTCGGAGGGTCGCTCCGGTTCGGTCGAGGGGCCCCTGCCCAGCTATGGCGTCCGTGCCATCTCCTGTGCCCTAATCACTCCCTTTCCCCGTTTTGGTTCTAAAGCCGTGCATCTCGACCAGATTACCTTCCCCGCGGCCTCGTTGCGGCCGGCCCGCGTTCGAGCCTGGGGGCCTCTCTGTCTTTGGTCGGGCCTTGCACCAGCGCTCGCCAAATCGCGCTCCCGCCTCAACCAGGCCGCGGCCACGTGCAGCCATGTATCCCTCTCTAGTTAGCTACCCCTCGATGAAACCATTTCCTACTTTTCCTATCGGCACGTTAACCCCGCCTCGCATCCAAACGCTCACGCCAAAGCGGACGGTGCGCTCTATCCGCATAGCTTCCGAAATTTTTGCTCGAGCTCAGCGGCACGCCCCTCCCCTGGCCGGTAGGTTCAGCAGCTGTGTTTCGTCGCGAATAGCTCGCGGAGGCGTTAACCCGCAGACGCTCCAGTTCGCATGGGGGGCTCGAAGCGGGAGTAGGATATGCTAGCCCCTCCCCGGGCACTACTATCGGGGCTTCGCGCTTCCTTGCGTGCCTCCCGAATGATTGGCCCTCTCTCCAGTTCAAGGGGACCGCGCCCTGGTCACTTACTGCATCCCTGCCATCTGCTATTCCCTGGTCATCCTCCCCTATCAAACCGTTATGAAGGGGTGCATTGACCTCATATTTGGCCCGCTTCCCCGCTCCTTGTCGCCAGGTCGCGTTGGAAATTGGATCCCTCTTTGCCTCCCGTTCGGCGTGGCAGTAGCGCTCCACGAATAGCACTCCGGGCTTAACGAGGCCGCGGCCACCTCCGCCCACCGTTTGCTCTCTACTTAGCACGAGTCCGATCCACCATCCGCCGCTTTTCCGCCGGGAGCCCGACACCGTCTGCCGGCTTGACCTCTCCTCCGGCGCCTCGCTGTTTAGTTAGGTGTGCCGCAATGAAACTATTTCCTACTTTTCCTATCGGCACGTTAACCCCGGCTTGCACCCAAACGCTCACGTCAAACCGGACTGTGCGGTCTATCTGCACACCTCCCCAAAGTTTCGCTCGAGGGCGGCCGCACACCCCTCCCCTGGCCGGTAGGTTCAGCGCGTTGATTTCGTCGCCAATGGCTCGCGGAGGTATCAACCTGCAGACGGTCCAGTTCGGATCGGGGGCGGAAAGCCGCACCAGCATATACTAGTTACCTACGTGCCCAATGCCCCCGGATGCTTCGGCTTAGGGTCGGAGGGGCCGGTGCGCAGTTATGGCGTCCGTGGCATGTGCTGTGCCCGGACCATTCCGCTTCGCGCACACCCTTGTCAAGCCGGACGCGCCCTCCTCATAGTATTGCCGGAGGCAGCTCGCATCCCACAGCGCGCGTTGAGCTCCACCCCTGTAGTCCTGTCCGAGAGAGGCCCCTCCCCCAACGTCGCGAAGGTTCAGCGACGCTGGGCTTTTTCGCGAGCGGCGGCGTTGGGCACGTAGAGCGCATTTCCTAGTATCCCTATCGGGGTGCTGACACCGGCTTACAGGTCAAGCTCTCCAGCCGCCTCCTGACAATTTGACGCGTCCTTACCCTCATGTGTTGTGAGG
>CAZUUK010000126.1:0-8462 GCA_964622675.1 uncultured Planctomycetota bacterium
CCAAGACCGGCTTTTTCCTCGGCTTGTTTTGCAGCCTGTGTGCCACGAACAGTTGCGGAAGCACACCCCCGCCTCCCATCAATGACGAGAACAAGCCGATCATCCCTTGCGAACCGGTGAAATGATTCAAGAAAACAGGCAAGACGCTCATCGGGGCCGAGAAAGCCATGCCGGTCTGAAACAGAATTCCATGTATCAGGCCCATAGCAAAGTTGAACACGACATGGGGCGGAGCTATCTTTTCATTTGATTTTGTTGCTTCTCTCATCGGCCTGTTTTCATACTCCAAGGAGGTATACATGGCCGCGCAAACTCACGCGAGACTGAGCCTGCCTGCCTCTTTTACACTCGAACGGATCGGTTTCGTTCCTCCAAGAGATTTTCCAGGCAGCGGATGATAGACTTTCCCTGGCTATTTCTGGTGACATTCCCGATCGCCCCAGTCCGATGGCCGTCCAACATCACCGCGTAGAGCACCTGTCCGCCTTCCGAACCAAGACCCGGAATTCCCGCTTTCAAGTCCCGCTCCCGTGATTGCCCGAGCCGTTGCGGGCACGTTTCCTCATCTTCATCTGAATGGTAACCGGACAGTTCAAGGAAGTCGAAACCGGACAATACTTTTCCATCTTCTCCTTCAAACGTAAGGAAGCGGCCTTTCGCAGGGATTCGTCATCTTCCCACGCCACTTCAATCCGAACCTCCACGCCGGCGAACCGCAGCCCTTGGGCCGTCTTGTTCAGGATGCCCCTGGATGCACTCGAATAGGCTGTCAGTGACAAGTTGAATCGCTCGGCGAAGTAGAGGAACGTGCTCATTAGACAGCTTTCGATGGACGCGACGAACAGCTCTTCCGGGCACCACGTTCGCGCCGGCCCCCTGAACTCCGGGGGGGGCGCTACCCGCAGCAGCGGATTATCCCGAGCGTTCAGGTCCGCCTGCTTGTCTTTTTGCCACATTAACTCCGTCTCGAAGGTTGTCACAGAGTCTCCTTCCTATGGTGAATGACGCAAAAGTCGCCTGTCTACTTCTTCGTACGCGGAATTTGTCCTTTTTTCGCGGTACTTGCGGAGACGGGTTTTCTGTATCGGAATATCCGGCCCCTTACGAGGTCGTCATCATGTACAAGCTTCCGGCGGGCCTTCGCTTCCAGCCGGAAACCCGCGCTGCCAATTTCTCGGTGGAGCTGCCGGAAGGTCAGGCGGTATCTCTTTATATGGGTCGGATAGTATGACAGGATGCCGCCGGGCTTGATAGTGGCGTAGATCTGCCCGAGTAGCTCTATCCGCTGGTTGGCTTCGGGAAAGTACCCCCCGTGGAGCACATCGTAGAGGAGGGCAACGTCAATGGCCTCTGGAGGCACAGGTAGGCGATCGGAACTGGTCACTCGCGATATGTAGATATTATCAATACTCATCTTACGAATCTTCCGCCTCAACCTTCGCAGTGCCTCCGCATCCTTGTCCACGGCATAGACACACCCCCGGGGTCCGACCGCTTTGGCGGCAGGAAGCGTATATCGCCCGTCACGGCATCCGAAATCAAGAACGCACTGGCCCCGTTGTACTCCAATCCGTCGAATGAAGGCCTCGCCGTGGGAACGTAACCAATTCTCCGCATCGTTGGAACTCATACCTTCTCGCTCATTGCTCTTCAGGTGACTTGGACTCGCGAATCATGGCGAGGCTGCAAGGTGCCGTAGGTGGTTTTCCCGTAGACACTGCTATGGTCCTCGTCGCGGTCCCGGCTACGTCGGTGTTAGCTAACTGGGTCGTAGATAAACAGGATGGTAGCGCCATTCTGCGTCGAAATCGGAGCAACATTGGCGTGCCCAGGAAGTAGGCGATATGTTCCTGCGCTGTAGCTGTTGCCCTTGGACTCGTATTCGCCGTCAAGGACGTAATGCTGGACCGGCGCCACGTGAGCGTGAGGTGTGATCTCACCTCCGGCGTGTATTCGAATCAACATAGTCCTTGCATTACTTCCACCCTCGTCACGCAATAACTTTACTTGGCCCTCGCCTGGGAATCCGGTTAACTCCTCCCATGCCAGCCCACCTGTGTGGATGGTCTTGGGTTCCATTGTTTGTTTCTCCTAGTTAGTATCGCTGAGGTCTGCGCCGGTCAGAAACCGGCAGGTTCCAATACCGTAAAAGCCACAAACAAGCCGCTGTTCTGCCGATAAGTAAACTGTCAGATGTTCCTTATAACTCGTTCAACAATTCGGCTAGCCTTTCATTTGCTTTTTCCATTTCACTTGCCGCTTCTAATGCACTATGGTATAGAGCATCATTGTCCATTTCCACGACCTTGTCAGTCCATCGCCTGAATTTCCCGCTATCTTCTTTGTTATGCCCAACCCAGGATGCCAGGATGACCCTGAATCTTGCCCGCTCGTCGGTTGGGAACCTCAACGCAATTTCCTCAACTTTTGACCTGATAACCTCCTCAGGAACTGCTCCGAGCAGCTCGTCAACCTTATCTCCGTTTGCGAAGAACAACTGCATCGGTATGCTCATAACATGATATCTTCTTGCGGTTTCGACGTTTTCATCTACGTTAATTTTACAGAATTTGAAATTATCGTATTCCTTGGAAAGCCTGTCATAAACAGGAGATACCATTATGCAGGGGCCGCACCAGGGCGCCCAAAAATCCACCTCGGTGGGCACATCTGATTCCAGAACCTCTTTCTGAAACATCTCATCACTGACTTCTATTACTTTCTTCATGATATTTCCTTTATTAGTTGTTTCCGGCTTGAGGCATCGTTCTCACAGCCTACCTGTTATCCTTTTGTCTGTTCCGAGGCTCTATTCCTTGATGCCGAGATAACGTTCGACCGCCGTTGCCGCCATACATCCCTGGCCCGCCGCGACGACGGCTTGTCTGTATTCTCGATCGCAGACATCTCCACAGGCAAAAATGCCTTCTGTCGATGTTTTGGTAGTCCCCGGGGCGACAATGATAAACCCCTTGTTATCCATCTTGACCAGCCTTTTGAATGGGGCTGTTTTGGGTTCGTGTCCGATGGCGACGAAAATACCGTCACACTTTATCTCCCGCATCTCGCCTGAGTCCACGTTCCGAAGCCTTGCCGCGGTAACGAAACCGCTTCCGAGTATGTCTTCGACAACCCACGGTATCATCCATTCGATTTTGGAACTCTCTCTGGCTTTGTCAACTTCGATCCGAGCGGCCCGCAGATATTCACGTCGGTGAACGATCATTACCTTTGAAGCGAATCTCGTGAGAAACAGCGCATCCTGCATCGCCGTGTTCCCACCTCCCACAACAACCACGTCTTTGTCCTTGAAGAAGACTCCGTCGCAGGTGGCGCATCCCGATACGCCCTTGCCGTAGAATCTCTTCTCTGCCGGCACCGGCAAGCGCCTTGCCTCGGCGCCTGTGGCAATGATCAATGTCTTGGCTTCGACAACCCTACCAGTCGCTTCAATCTTGAATATGTCACCGGCTTTGCTGACGTTTTCAATGGTCGATGGCTCAAAACGGGCCCCGAATCTTTGTGCCTGTTTATGACACTTTTCCATCAATTCCATCCCGGAGAGGGGCTTTGGAAACCCCGGATAGTTCTCCACTTCATACGAAACCGTAAGTTGACCTCCAGGTGTTAAACCTTCAAATACTAACGGGGAAAGCCCAGCACGAGCGCAGTAAATAGCGGCAGTCAATCCTGCCGGACCCGAACCTGCTATGACGACTTGCTCCATATTCTGTGCTCCTTTTACGAATGATGCGTGCTGCTCTTGACAACCGGATCGACGCGCACGCTTGTGTTCACCACGGCTACAACATAAAAGGGGCCTTTATCTATTCTGGTATTGCGTCGGCAGCAAAATACTTAGCCAAGAGACTATCAGACGACAGCAAAATATAGTCTTGACCTTCCAACTTGATTTCGGTACCGCTGAACTCCTTGTAGATGATGCGGTCACCAACCGCTACCTCTTCGGTAGCATCTTCTGCTACGGCTACGACTTCGCCTTCGTGGAGTTTTTTCTTGGCTGTATCAGGAAGATATATACCACCGGCAGTTTGTCCATCGGCCTCAATACGCTTTACGAGCACGTTTCCGTTAATCGGCCTCGCTGTCATTGCAATTCTCCTTGTGCTTGAATTCCAAGAAGTCTGTTAAGTTTTGTCTGATCAAAGCCAACCACCAATCGACCGTTGATGTCGGTCTGAGGTACAGCCATCTGCCCGCTTCGTCGCACCAACGTTTCAGCCGCCCGAGGATCACGTGCCACATTTATCTCCTGAAAGGCTACACCATGTCGGCGCAGGTACGTCTTAACGAGGCCACACGCCGGACATCCAGGGCCGCTGTAAACGACAACCCTGTCGGCCTTCTTTTGGGCCCGATGACTGCGCCGCACCGGTGCTGCGTCTAAGAAAGCAAGCTCATAGAACTTGGCACTTTGCACGCCTTCGATGAATTTTGTAACCTTTCCTTTCTCGAGTGATAGTACCGTCGGTACGTTCTTTATATTGAACTGCTTATGAAGTCCCTTGACCTTTTCTACGTCCACTACATAGATGGGGACTTCCTCATTGTGCCGAGCGAATTCTTTTAGTTCGGTTAAGGCCCGGACGGAGGAGTCGGAGAATCGGCCATAGAAAATGAGTACGAAGAAGTCACTGTGCTTCTTCAGCACTTCTTCCAGATGTCCAGCATCCTTTAGCCAATCAATCACTTTCTGCTTCCCTGTTTGTCTTTCATTTCTATAATTGCCTTTTCCATTCATCGGTCGCCTTTCCAGCCTTCCGCTGCTGGGGCGAATCGTAAGGCGTCGCCGAGACCGGCAGTATGGTCGTAGTGGCCATGACTGAGGATGATAGCATCGGCAAGCTCCAGACGAACACCCAACCGCCGCGCATTCCCGCAGAGCACTTTTCCCTGGCCCGCGTCGAACAGGACCCTCTTGTGGCCCAGCTCAACCCAGAAAGAGAACCCGTGCTCAGCGAGTAGGCCGCGCCCGCCCGCGATATTCTCCACAAGAACCGTAATCTTTCCGCTAGCCATTTCAGCGTCCCCCCCTGTGTTACGCACGCCAGCGCCTGCTTGGCGGCCTTGCCGACGAGCGTGACCATCAGCCGGTTGCCGTACGGTGTCGGTGGATCGGGAACCATGCTCTTGTGTGTTCCTTCCCTGCGGGCCTTCTTATTGCGGTGGTCCGCTGTAATTATTCAAGGTTTCTTGCCAAAGCCTGCCATCTCGGCGCCTCGCCGAGGCGTAGGCATGGGCATGTTGCGTTCGATCATCTTTCCGGGAAGATCATGGCCTCCGCAAACTCCGTTTGAAAATCTCCGTCTACCGACAGCTCCACGTGTCGAGTTTGACGGGCAAGCTCTTCCCCGCGCTTGCGGGCCTCCAGCGAGAGCAGCGCCCATCGGGCCCCGGCCAGAGAGACGTTTCCCACATAGTGAATCCGCTGGTGATCAACCTCCGGGGGAAGCAGACCGATCCGTTGCGCCTTGTCCCGTCGGATGAAGCCACCGAAGCCGCCGGCAATCAGGACCGCTTTCAGGTCCGCTGGTGTCAGGTCCGCCTTTCGTAGGAGTATGGAAACCCCCGCCCGTATAGCCCCGCAGCCCAACTGAAGCTCCCGGATGTCCCGTTGGGTAAGTGACAGGGCCTTGCGTAGCGTCCCGCCATCGGGCTCCGTCAGCACAAAAAAAGTACTGCCGTCGTCAGCGGTGCGCACGCGATCTGTGAGCGCCGATGACAAGCCCGGTGGCAATTCATCCGCCGGACGCAGCCGTCCCTCGGGCGAAACGATTCCCACCCGCAGCAGCTCTGCCGCCAGATCGATCAAGCCGCTGCCGCAGATGCCCATGGGAGCCGTGTTACCAATGACGCCCAAGTGAACATCTCTGTCCAGAAGAACCTTCTCGATAGCGCCACGCGCCCCCCGCATGCCGCAACTGATCCTCGCGCCCTCGAAGGCCGGTCCCGCCGCCGTGGACGCGGCGAATAACTCGCCGTCATGGGCCAGCACGATCTCGCCGTTGGTGCCGATGTCCACCATCAGGACGGGGCCTTCCAGCGCGTCGATTCGGGTGGCCAGCATGCCCGCCACGGTGTCTCCGCCCACGAAGCCGCCGATGATAGGAAAGACGTAAGACATCCCGTGCGGGTTGATCGGAATCCCCATGTCCCGCGCGGACAGAAGCATCCCGCGTCCATAGGCGGGCGCGAAGGGGATGGTGCCCAAAGGGGACGGGTCTACGCCGCAGAGCAGGTGCTGCATCGTCGTGTTGCCGGCAAAGGTGACCTCGTAAATGAACTGCGCGCTGACACCCGCCTCCTCACAAAGGGCACGGATCATCTCTGCGATCTGGCCGGCAACCGCCTCGATGGTGATGACGAGGCAGTGCGGGCATGATGCGGAATGCTGAATGCGCGAAAGGACGTCGTCTCCGAAGCTCACCTGCGGGTTCATCCGGGAGACAACACCCAACTCCTGGCCGGTGCAGAGGTCCAGCAGGGACCCGGCCATGGTCGTCGTGCCAATGTCGATGGCCACGCCGAAGCACCGTTTGGTCGTGTTACCCTCCTCGAAGTCAATCAATTGATGGTCGGACAGCACCGCTGTGCCCTTGTAGGCCTGCTGCCGCAGCTGCCTGGTAGCATGCCGAAGCATGGCGACATCCACCCTGAAAGAGCCTGTCTTCTCTTCCAACCGCAACAGGTCCGGCCTGGGGTCTTCCAGCGTGGGTGCCGGAAGCTCGACATAGACCTTTCGAATGGCCGGCTTGACCTCAGCCGGGCCGCCTACCGCAGAGTCACGAGCGATCTGATGGTCTCCACCGAAAAGGGAGCCTGTGGGTACGTGGGCCACCAAATCGCTGTGGACAGGGCTTTGACAGGCCAAGCGCCAGCCCTCCGCCAGTTCGGTCTTTATGAAAGCTTTCCGGTCTGCGTCGGACGGTCCCGGCGCTCCTTTCGACACCTGAACGCGGCACTTTCCGCATGTCCCTGCACCGCCGCACGGCGTCTCGATCACCAGGCCGGCGACAGCGGCCGCCTCTAGGATCATTGTGCCATCCAAGACCGAAACGGTCCGACCCTGAGGCTGAAACGTCACTCTGTGCTGACTATCCGGCATCTGCGTCCTTTCCTTCCACTGCGTCGCCTGACGGGCAGGCGTTCGAGACCTTCATGACCAAGACGGCCTGACTACCTGCGGCGATGGTCCTAAAGGCCGCGCCCACAGCCGAAAAGACCACATCAACATCGCCGGCCACAGTGCTGCTCATGCTCCCCTCGCGCACCGTCAAGCCGGCGGCTTCCAGGTCGCCCAGGAAGCCGTCGATGGCCTGAGCGAGTTCGCCGGTTCGGAGCGGATAGAGGCTGATTTCTGCCTGGACGTTCATAGGCGAACCTCCGCGACGATGAATGGACCGTTCAGCTTCCTTCGGTGTGCCGCAATTCGCCTGAGAATACGCTTTGGCAGCAGCGGTCGGCGCTCGTATCGTCGAGGCGATGAGGCCACCATACTTACGCGACCCCATGGGGCCAGAAGACTTCGCAATTCAGCCGGCGAGAAGAGGTGCCCCAAGGCGTAAGGCTCTTTGCCCTTTGAGATGCGATGCCTATTCAATGGTGCGAGCCGGTTGAGCGTGCCGAACAGAAGGCTGCCGCGCGGCTTCGCGCAGCGGACCATTTCTTGAACGGCAATCGTGGGATTTGGCAGGAATTCAAGCGTCGCCATCGGCGCGACGACATCGAACGACGCGTCCTCGAAAGGCAGCTCACAGGCATCAGCTACCTGGAACGAGCACTCCGGGATGGCGGCCCGCGCCACGTCGATCATCTCTGGGGCAACATCGATCCCAGTAACCTGGTAGCCCATTTCCGCGAAGAAGGAACTCCAGTGCCCCGTGCCGCATCCGACATCGAGCAAGGTTTGACCCGAAACCGGGTGAAGCAGGCGTCGTACGTCTTCCTTCTGGACCCGGTCATGAGCCCCGCCGGCAGGCGTTTCGTACCACCGGTCGTACTCCAGGGCTAACAGCCCAAAGTTGAACAAGCTCTTCTCAAGGTGAGTTATTCCCTGAACCATGTCTCACCGCCTTCCGCGCAGAGAAGGATCATGCCTTTGGTCGCCGCTACAGATAGACGGGAGGCCACGGCAACGTTGCTCAGGCCATGCGTAGCGAACCTCAGCAGCTCGTCGTTCAAAAGGTACTTCAGTCGCTTCGTGCGCACTCTTGCGTTGGGAGCCAGCGCAATCAACGAGACAGCGGTGTTCCAGCGCTGTTTCTCTGTCACAACCGTTCTCCTACCCGGGCAGCGGAATGGCTTCATTCGGACATTCGTCGACCCATATGCCGCACTCGGTGCACAACTCAGCATTTACTTCCGCGATGTCGCCCACCGTGATGGCTTCTTGGGGACACGCTCACAGATACCGCATGCTGTACATTCATCCTCGTCGATAA
>CAZUUK010000127.1:0-8449 GCA_964622675.1 uncultured Planctomycetota bacterium
GGCGGCAGTTCCACCGAGAAGGCCCTCCACCCGCTCACACCTGGCCGAGACGCGCCTGCGTCGTTGCCGGAGATCCTAGACAACTATCGCCACGAGTTCAAGTACAGCAACAGGGACGGGATCTCCGCAGGAACAACGATATCAAGGTTCGGGCCCATTCGACTACCTTCCTATGAGTTCGAAGAAAACCATCGGAGTGACGAACAACCCGTGGGCGATAGCCGGGGCGATGATGCTGCCGGATTTCTCACGCAGCATACCGAACGTCAAGCCCGCCACGGCAGTCCAGAGAGCCCAGGGCCAAGGCCGGCTTCCATGTTGGGCCAAAGGATGCAGGAGCCCGAACAACCCAGCTGCAATAAGCAGTCCCGGTCCCCACTGGATACCGCAGAATCGGAAAGGCCGCCCGAACGCCGTATTGAGCCGGGATTGGAAATAGCCGCGGCACAAAAGTTCCTCGCCGAAGCCAACGAAGACGAACATGTAAATCAGCCCGGCCGCCAATTTGGAGATCCTGAACAAACCCGCGCCCAAGATGAACGCGGCAACCACCGACAGCGCGAAAAGGACGACCTGACGCCGCGATCCACTTCCCGCCTTAGGGTCTGGTCTTCGACGCATCATACGAACGATAACGATAAGGGTGACCAGCTCCACACACACGAGGATTATCGCACCCAACCACTGCCGATAGGTTGTGCCGAGCAACTCGATCGCGCCAATGGGCCAACTGGCCAGCAGAAGCAGCATGAGTCCGCCTATCAACCCAATTCGTGCTTGAGATCCGAATTGGCCGAAAGCCAGCCCGAAATTGCCCGGTGACCGTCTCGTCAGGGCACAGATGAGTAGGGGCGGTGTGAAAAGAAAGACTAGATTCGACAGGAATGTGTATCCGAAATAATTGACTTGCCAGTGCCGGAACGGTTTGCCCGGCAGCTTCATCACCACCAAAATAACTGCATATACCACGGCAACTTCACCTATGGCCGATGCATATTGCCTTAAGGAGGCGCAGCGCAACCTTCTCTGGGGCATGGATCCGTCTCCTCCCTCAAATGCCTTTCCCTCGATTGATCTGCCCTCCGTCTTTCTACCGCTCTCTACGTCAGTAATCCCTGCCCACGAACTTGCCGGCCGGTGCAGCGCAGCATTTCTAGCTGATTCCGTTGGCAAAGCAATGAGCGGGAGCCGCCCTTGAAACAATGCCGGACACTATAGGCAATTATCGTTGCGGCATCAAGCACGACAAGAAGGTCGCGGGTTGAGGGAGGAAGAGGTCTTCGGGAACGACGCGATCCGGTCACTGCCATCGACGAACTGTCTCACGGGCCCTCTGGATGCTCCTGCTCCATTCGGCTACGTTCTGTCTCAGCCCCGGCGTGCTCTTCTCGCTGTAGTTGAGGTCATCGAGGAACGCTATCACCTGCCTGAGCTTACCCTCGATCAGGTTGATGGCTACAGGACGGGTCCGCGTGCCTTCCTTGAGGGCCCAATGGAAGCCGTGGATGAGTTGATCGATCAGGAGCACCTTCTCACGAGGGGTGCGCGCTGAAGGGAAGAAGCGGACGAATTCCCGAAAGAGATCCAGTACGGGCTCCCCTCCGCTGAGCTGCTTGTGTTGGATGGTCTTGAAGTACTCGCCCCAGGCAATCTCCCAGCCGCACTCGCAACGCAACACCTCTTCCTTGCCTCGAGCGTGTGGAACGGTGCGAGAGCAGCTCGGGCATGGGGCTTCGCCTCTTCTTGCCTGGTTAGCCGCTATGAAGCTCTGACATCGGGCTAGCAGGCCATAGCCGACGTCGTCTATGAGCTCCTCGTCGTAGATGCCCATGGCGTCGTTCTCGTAGAGCCTGCGGATCTTGTGTCGCCGCACGCGCGGCGCCCAGCTCGGTCTGGAATGATCATTCGTCATCTTGCTCACTCCTGTCGTATCGCCCGCAAGAGGATCAACGAGAAATCAGATGCAGTCCGGCGGGAGGGATGGGCGAATCGCTTCATACCTGTATCTAGCGAGAGCGCTATCTGACGCTATTGAGACTCGGCTGAATCAGCGCTGGAGCCCCTAGACAATCATCATCGCACGCTCGTCTCCAGGAAGAGAGCGCATGATGCGAAGGCGGCGGCCCGAGGGAAGGTTGTGCCCCCTTCCCCCGGGAGCGGGCAGCCTTTCGCGCGGAAGGCACAGACCGCGTCCTCCGGGCCCGCCCGCCTCTTACCGCCGCCTAAGCTTTAACCTAATTCGCATGTTGCTGCGCGTCGAGTGCCGCTCGCAGCAGCCACTCCAAAGCCCATCTCGCACCTTTGTCGGTCTCATCCAGCAGCGCTCTTGCCACTCGATCCACAGGCACGTCCGCCGCCGCATACCGCCTGAGCGTCCACGCCGCAAACCGACGAACGCGATTGCTCCGGTCGGTTAGCAGGTCCACTATCAGCGGCACGAACTCCGACTGCCTTCGTTCGACCGCCACGCCCGTCTCTAGAAGTCCGCTGATCGCCGATCGCCGCACCTTCTTGTTCGGGTCAGCCAGCATCTTCTTCAGCAGCTCTATCGCCTCTTTCTCGCGCTTCGGGACCCCCTTCCGCCCGACAACCTGATTCAGCATGTGGGCGGCGAATATCCGCGTGCGCGAATGCGGCGACTCGGACGCCTTCACGAAACCCTCCATCCCCCGTTCCCCGATCTCCCGCAGCTCCGCCACCGTCTCGTGCCACTTCGGGCGGCGCAAACGTCCGGTCTCAGCATCGTACCGCGAGACCAGCTCGAACACCCTCGCGCCGAAGTCTTTCCTGGGTGCCTCCGCTTTCAGAACGTCCTCCACCATCCCAATCATCTCCTCTTTCAACTGCTTCCGTGCCTCGTGCAGGCGGTATTTCACCGTGCCCGCCGGCACCTCCTGTATTGCCGCCACCTCCGCCACCGAGTATCCGTCTATGTAGAAAAGCGTCGTCGTCTCGCGCTGCGTCTTATTCAGCCTGCCGATTGCCGCGAGCACTTCCTCTCGCAGCTCTCGTCGCTCCACCTCCCTCTGAGGTCCCGCGACCTTATCTTCCTCCCTCTCGCAATGCTCCACGTCGCTCACTTCGCGCCGGCGTCGCTGAAGGTCCGCGCAGTCGTGAATTGTCATCATCCGCAGCCACGCACCCAGCCGCGCCGGATTCTTCAAATCCCCCAGCCGCTCGAAAGCGGCCACAAACACCCCCTGCGCCACGTCCTCAGCGTCGTGGAAATTCCGCAGCCGGGCGAGCGCAATCCCGAACACCGCATCCTGATAGCGTTCCACGATCGCCCCGAACGCCTCAGGACCGCCCGCCATAGCATCTGCGTACAGTTCCCCGTCGTGCTTCATCCTTTCAGTTTGCTTCATCTTCTCGCCTGCTATATCCATATGGCGAACAACCCCGTCAAAAGGTTGGGAATTTTCTCCTGTGCCTGCCGGAAAATCCTTCCACTAGGTTGGACTCACCTGAGAAGCGCGCAAATCCGCCCCAGAGATCCTAGAGAATCACCCCCGCAACTTCAAGCACAGCAGCAAGGACGGGGGTGGAGGGAGCCAAATCCTGCTTGAAAGAGGGGCGAGAGCTCGCGACAATTACCTACGTAAGTCTAATCACTGCAAGGTCGACGGAGTTTTCGGGAGGGACAGGAAATGAGCTGCCCTGAGGGTGTGCGTGCAGCGGTGAGACGGCGGGGGACCAGGCTTTTTCCACCTATGAGGCGCCGCGGGCGCGTTTCGGATGAGATTTGTACGGTTTTTTTCTTGTCGTCGTTGAGGGTTTCGTGGCTCTAGTATTGTGAGGCAAGACAGGAGCAAGCGGCTCATGAGCTTGAAAAAACGAACGGACGACGCGCTGGTGGCGAGCGCCAGAAAGGGTGATCGTGCGGCGTTCGGTATGCTGGTGCAGCGCTATCAGAATCTGGTGTGCGCGATTGCGTACAGCCGTCTGGGCAACGCGGACAGGGCCGGGGACATCGCGCAGGAGGCGTTTCTGGTGAGCCTGGAGAATCTTGCTCAACTGCGGTCGGGTCCGAAGTTTGCGCCGTGGATTCGTAGGATCACCCACAACCTGTGCAATCGGTGGGAGAGGTCGGAGACGTACCGGCGGGCGCTGAGAGCCGAGCTGGGCCGTAGGCCGGTGCGGTCGGTAGGGAAGAGGGCCGAGGACGTGGCGGAGAGGAGGGAGGAGCTGGCAATCGTGAGGCATGCGATGGAGAGTCTGCCGGAAAGCCTGCGGCTGCCGCTGGTTCTCCATTACTTCGAGGGACAGACGCACGCGGAGACGGCGAGAGACCTGGGGATAAGCAAGGCGGCGGTGGTGAAACGAGTGGAACGGGCGAAGCAGCATCTGCGCACAACATTGAGGGTGGTGCACGTGGGATTCGCGACCTCACAGATACAGGCCAACATCCGCAAGGCCAAACCGGACGAGAAATTCGCAATGCGGATACTGGGTGCAGCGCCAGTGGGTTCAGTTTGCGGGAAATTGGGGCTCGACGCTCTGAAGCTCGGGCTTGGTCAGGCCGCGAGGCGCTTCATCTCATCAGCGGCCCGATATAGGCCGGTGTTTATGACTGGAGGAGGTGCAGAGATGACGGTAGGCAAAGTGATTCTGGCGATCGTGGGTGGGCTTCTGCTGGCGGGAGGGGCGACGGCGTATCTGCTGGCACGGACCGGCGACGTGGAGGCCGAGCCGACGGCGGGCGAAGCCGACGTATCTCAACCTTCCGGGTCTGTCGCGCCAGCGGCTGGGGTTGGGGCGGCGGACGCCGACAGAGTGGCGCCGATGGTCCCAATGGTGGAGATGCCGAGTGGTGCCACGCAGGGCCAAATGCGAGGTGCCGGCCGGCCTATGGTACCCATGGCTGTGGGAGCAGTTGAGAAGCCGGCGGCGGCCGGGGGCGCCACTGCCGGCGACGTGAAAGAGGAGTAAGCCAAAAACGCGCTGCGACGCAACCGGGTGCCCGGCTAATGAGGGGGTAGAAAGATGAGAGAGGCGAGGTCGATTGCTATGCTGGGCGCAATGCTGTGTCTGGCGTTCCCGGCGGTCTGGGCACAGGGCAAGTTCCCGCTGAGACACGAGGAGATCCTGAAGCCGACGCATCCGATGGCGAGCGGGGTCCGCGCCCCGGCTTCGTACTCGAAACAGCGCTATCCGGGGATCTCGGGCGTGCCGAAGGGGATTCCCGCCAATAGCCACTACTACCGGGTGACATTCGGGCAACGAGAAGTGCTCATGATTCTGGATCACGAATCGACTCCGCCCAAGCTCTACGTCGACACGGACGGGGATAAGGATTTCCGTGATGAAGAAGGGCGTCCGGGGGGCCAGTTGGGGTCCGTGGCTCGTGCGTTCGGTGATGCCGATTTTGGTCTGGTCAAGGTAGGGGGAGCACAAGGGTCAGGAGGACAGGCGCTGACCTTCAGGGTGCACGGACGCTATTTCTATCAGACCGCGCAGACTGAGTTGACGTGCTTCCCCGCGGGATGCCGGGGCGGCCAGGTGAATCTGGGAGGGAAGTCGTACAAGGTGGGAATTGTGGACGGGGATCTCGATGGGCGGTACGACGGGGCGTTCTCGACCAAGAGCCCCTCGGGGGGGCGTGACTTTTCGGATGATATGGTTGGAGGAGAGGGTCTTCTGTGCGTCCTCCCGAACGGGCTGGAGGCTTTTGCGAAAACGGATCACATAGGGATCGACCTAGACATGGATGGGCAAATCGAACCTCACGGGCAGACGGAGGTTTTCCCGCTTGTGAAGCTGCTGCAGGTGGATGGCACGTACTACAGCGTGAAGGCCGCGGCGGATGGATCGTCGGTGAGCTTTGAGAAAGCTAGTCCGGAGATGGGGAAGCTCGAGCTGGGAATGGCAGAGGGGACGACGGTGGAGATGCAGCTTTTCTCGGACAGCGGCCCCCGGCAGTACAAGGGAGGGCCAGGGATCATGACGCTGCCGGCTGGCGACTACGTGATTCAATGGATCACCATTCGGCGGATGGATGAGAGAGGCGTCGAATGGAAGCTGAACTGCTACGGCGGTACAGGGGGGCTGAACGGATTCAGCGTTCTCTCCAGCGAGACGTCTTCCTTGAACTTGGGGGAGCCACTGAGAGCGAAAACGGAAGTGAAGAAGTCAGGGCAAGACGAGCTTTCAGTTGAGCTGTACCTGACTGGGACAGCAGGCGAGAGATACGAGCCGGGAGGTCTGAAGGACGGAAAGGCCTTTGTCCATCGGCAGAGGTTCAAGATTTTGGACGAGTCGGGCAAGGCGGTGGGCGGAGGGGCCTTCGAGTATAGCTGCGGGGGAGTATGCGAGTACACGGGGAAGATGCCGAGACGGCTGAAAGGGAAGTTTCAGGTTCAAGCCACGGTGAACGTGGGGCCGTTTGAAGTGATCTGCGAGCCGGAATGGCACACGCTCGACTGAGTTGGGGTCGGGGGCACCGAGGTCGAGCGTAAGAGTGGGATAAACGTGCTTGCCAGAAACCCCATCCCGACATCGTTGCCGGCACGCTGACCTGCCTAGATGGCGGGGTGATGAACATCTCGAATTCTAGAGCCGTACTGGCGGTATGGCTTGGAGTACTGGCGCTTGCATCGCCTGCGGCATGGCCGGTGACATGCCCGGAGGGCGATACCGGTGCTGGTCGGGGGATTACGGAAGTTTTGACTAGCGTGGCAGTTACGTCAGTGGGCTCTGCAGGATTCGAACCTGCGACAGGCGGATTATGAGTCCATTCTAGGGCCATTTCAGGCCAGTCAACGGAACCCGTGGCGCAGCCACCCCTTACGAATAAGTGCTTTTGAGTTTGCGAAGTTATGACGTGCGTTGATGTGGTTGCTAGCGGTCGCGAGCGGCAGCTCGCGCTCGCCACGGTTGTCTGGCGTCACCCCGTTATCACCCCCACGCGGTTGTCTGGGTGGGTAAGGGGTTGGGCATCATGATAAATCCGTGCAACTTGCTCTCACCCCTACAACTTCAACCACAGCGACAAGGACGGGGGCGGGGAATGTCTCGTGAGTCTGAGCAGAGCAAGACGGACGGGATTCTCGGGAGGGACAGCTTCTCGCTATGTTGTTTTACCGGCGAAATGTGCCTCCATCCACTTCACCCCAAAGTTGTTCAGGGAGGCTGCGTCAAACAGATAGGATTCAGCTGCGCCGACCTTCCCAGAACGCCCCTTTCCCGTCGCCAAGTATTCCTTGACGATTGTCACGAAGTAGTCGTCGGCCCAATCCACTATGCCATTCGTTGTATCGTATTCCTCGAACCCCATCCATACGCGTTTGCCATTCTGCAGAACGGGCATTTTGTATCGGTCAATTCGCTTATTTGGAACGTCGGCCACGTGCTCTGCGTGATGTAGTAGTGTGATGTTGCCAAATGAGCAACCGAGAAGGAGAACCCGCCCAGATGCTTCACACAGCTTTGAGAGAGGTGACCCCGGGCCATCGCGGTACTGCCAGGGCTGGTCACGGGTGATCCAGTCTGCTTCCTTGCCTACGGCAACATATGAAAATGGATGACGACTTCTGTAGGCATCGGGCCAAGTGCGCAGATATTCTGCGAGAATGCTCATCACGCGATGATCGGCCCGGGAGGTGGTTGGGTCGAACGCAGGACATTCTTTCAAGTAGGCTTCCTGTCGCTCTTTCGGCCAGCGAGCAAGATCGTACGCATTGTCCTCCCAACTGGCCAACATCATGAGCGTCCCGCCGGGCGTCAATGTGTCGAGAATTCCCCGTAGAACCATGTCAGGCCCGCCGACAATCCATCCAATCGCTCTTACAGATGCGTGCAACATGACCACCTGGCCAGGACGCAGCCCGAGCTTCTGCAGATCCTCGGCAAGCCTGCTCTTCGTGATGACCGGAAGTTGAGCGTTATTCATGACGTATCCCCAGTCTTTGTACCTGATCCTATCTCATAATTCCATGCCCCAGGACGCAGCGAACAATCCCCCCCGCAACTTCAAGCCCAGGAACAAGAAGGACGGAGTTTTCGGGAAGGATAGTCAGACGTTCGCTATTCCCGCTCCGGGAAAACCCACTTGAGCTTTGCCATCCGAATGCCGTCGAGACTCGGAAGCAGCGCCGCGATGTAGCATTGTCCTCTGTGCTGAACGATTTCGGCCGCCGCCACAGGCAGGCTGCCGACGCACAAGCTGTCGTCATCTATGCCGAAGTAGAGCGGATCGCGGGAACAGTACTGGGTGTTCAGGTTGTCCTGGCCGTATCTCTGATTGCGGAAGAGGTAGTAAAGGCCGTCCGTTTCGAGAACGAACGGGCATTCGCAGTCGCCGCCGTACCACTTCGCTTCGCGGGCAGCGGCTCCCCCAGCGGCGACGATGACGGGTCTGCCCCAATGCACCAGGTCCTCAGACGTGCGGCAGAAAACCGCGCACTTGTGCTGCCTCGTCCCTCTGTGCCCCGTGTAGTCACAGTAGAACGTC
>CAZUUK010000128.1:0-8304 GCA_964622675.1 uncultured Planctomycetota bacterium
CTGGAAGACAATTTCACGACCCTTCCCGAGGTGCTCCAGCGTGGGGGCTGGACCACGTGGCAGATCGTCGCTCACCTATCCGCCCTCGCCCCTGAAAAAAACCTGGCACAGGGATTTGACGCCGGATTGTATCTCGACTGGCCGGACGAGTCTCGGAAGACCTCTTCGGCGGACCTAAACACAAAAATTTTCCCATGGCTCGACCAGCATAAGAACGACCCCTTTTTCCTCTTCGTTCACACCATTGATGTGCATCGCCCCTATCATCTCGCAAAGGAATATACCGAGCTCTTCCAGGCCCCGTATTCGGGCGAGGGGGGTGCCGACAAGCATCACATCTCGCTATACGACGCCTCCGTCCGCTTCAACGACGAGCACTTCGGCAGGCTGATGGATAAGCTCAAGGCGCTCGATCTGTATGATGATACTCTGATCATACTCATGGCGGACCACGGGGAAGAACTGTGGGATCACCCGGATGAAGCCCACATCACTTTCGGATGGGGCCACGGACGAACGATCTATGACGAAGTACTTCACATTCCGCTCATCATCAAGCTTCCCGAGTCGCGGCACGCCGCAACAAAACTCGCACAGGTCGTCAGCCAGCTTGATCTCTTTCCGACCATCTGTGATGCCCTCGGCTTGCCCGCGCCGGACGACCTGCCCGGCAGAAGCCTCGTCGGGCTGGCGGCTGGCACGCAGACGTGGCGCCCGCGGAAGCTCTTCCATACCCTCGACAGATATGGCGCCGGCGAAGTCAAGCTTCGCCTCCACAAAATCTACGCCGTCCGGGAGGGAACGTACAAGTACATTCGGAGGGTCTCGCCGATCTGGGATGAGGCGCTCTTTGACATTGCCGCCGACCCGGCTGAGACCCGCAGCATCATCCGCTCCAATCCCGCCCTCGCTGCTCGTATGAGAAGCTACATCGAGGAGAAATACCTGGCAAAAGGGTTCTACCTTCGGCTGGCCGTTCCCACTTACGGCCGCGTTTCCGTCGCAGGGACTCTTGATACAGACGGCGGATTCTATGACGTGCGCCCCCTGACGCTCGAACCCGAAGACCGCCTTGAGGTCAGTCCGACCGGAAAAGCGATAAGATTTGCCTTCTCCGACGATTTCTACGATGACACCGTGTTCTTCCGAGTCAACCCGCCCGACGCCAAAATCTCACTGACGCTCGCCGCGAATGACTCGCCGGCCCCCCGGCGCGCGCTCCTCGGATCGTGGGAACTCGATCCTGGCTCGACAGCGATAGAGCTTGCTGCGGACGCCCCGGAGCTTGCCGCCTTCAGCTCTCGAATTCCTTCTCTCTTCTGGGCACTCAAGCCGCAGCTTTATCTCTACCGCCTCGAGGGTGATGTACCTCCAGCGACCACAGCATACGTTACCAAACCCGTCACCTCCGATCAGTTCGCCCCTTCGGAAAACGTCAAAGAAATAATCGAGCGACTGAATGCGCTCGGCTACGTCCGCTGAGGGATAATGACGGGAGTCTTTGCGGCCGCGGAAGGTCAGAGATATCCGAGCGACTTCAGCGCCTCGATCTTCCCGCCTTCCTCGTAGGTGGGCACCAGCACGGTGAGATCTACTTCAGCACAGGACCTCCTCATCAGGCCTCCCGCTTCAGAATTGTTCTCTGCTTCCAGCTACTCATCACGTGCAAATGCCCTTCCCGGCATGAAGGACGCGCCCGCAGCCGACCAGCCCGACGGGCCTCACGAAGGCCCTGAGCCGAAAAGGCCGGCACCCCTCTTCATCTCTGTCCTGACCGACTGGGCTGGTCCCTCCCGCAACCGTCGCTCATCTCCGTTGCGCGGCAGATGTAATTGTGTCAGGAACCACATCGGAGTCAAGCGTGATCTACGGACAAACAGTGCATGCGCCTTCAAAAGCACCCTGCGTACTATCCTCGGACGTGACACGACACGCCCTCGCTCGTGGAGTTGAACGCCTGCGCTCGGATCCACGTGTTCAAATCCTGCCAGTATATGGGCTTGGCAACGGATAGGCAGGTTGAAGTCCTGGCGACTCGTTTCGCAGTATCACCGTCGTTTCGGGCAACGCCAGCATGTCTAGAAGCACTGCAAGTTGACAGGACTACGCGCTCGCCATATAAAAGTGGCAATGAGCGACCATAACGGAAAACATAAAGCCAAGCGCGCGGCTTTTCTGGCAGCGAAAATGGGCGTTGTGCCCGCGGTCCTTTACTTCCTGTGCTTCTGCGTTATGACGTACCCATTGATCCTCTTCTTCTCGACTCACCTTCTGGGGGATCGCGGCGAGGCATTGGTACACCTATGGAACCTGTGGTGGGTGAACAAAGCCGTCACGGAACTCCATCAGTTGCCCTGGCACACGACCTACATTCATTTCCCACACGGAACCACGCTTCTAGGACACGCACTCAATCCACTCAACGGCTTCATGGCTATACCGCTTCTGAGGGTCATGAGCATCGCCCGGACATACAATTTCCTGCTCGTCTTTTCCTTTGTTGCCAGCGGCCTGACGGCATTCCTTTTGGCCTATCGCTTCACGAAGTCGTACTGGGGGAGCTTTGTCGGAGGATTCATATTTACCTTTTCCAGCTATCACCTTGCTCATGGGAGGGGGCATCCAGAGTTATGCGCCCTGCAATGGATTCCCCTTTTTCTCCTCTCCTGGTACGCCCTGATCAATAAGCCCCGCGTCGGGACCGCCATAGCCTCAGCTATGGTTCTTCTCCTAGCTCTCTTATCCACCCCATACTACTTCCTCTATTCCATAATCGCCGCCTTCGTTTTTCTCGTGTGGCACGCCGCTGGGAAGAAGAAACTTCGCGGCCTCTTCAGGCGAGAATACGTTTCCGCCCTTCTGGCCTTCCTAGGCACAGTCCTCATGACAGCAGGGCCCCTTGTGCTATTTATTATGCTCTCGAATATGAGAGACGCTTTCGTTGGGGCTGTCCCGGCAAAAAGCTTTTCATTGGACGCCCTGGGCGCGTTCATTCATGGCGGCTTGTGGCGCTTTTCAGCCCTGACACAAGCTTACTGGTCAAAGCTCCCCGGCAGCAAGTACGAGTGCACTGTTCACATAGGTCTTTCCGTGACTTTTCTGGTTGTCTACGTCTGGACTCAGCGCCACAAATTGCGCGATCAAGCAGTTGGGTTGTGGTTCTCGTTGGTCTTGGTGTTCGGCATCCTTGCCCTCGGTCCTGTGTTGCACATCTGGGGAAAGGAAATTCCGTTCATCCCCCTCCCTTACGCTTTCCTTGCGTGGATATTCCCGCCACTGCGCATTGCCAACGCGCCCGTGCGAATGATGGTGATGGTATCTCTCGGCGCCGGCGTCATATCTGCCTACGGATTGCCGCTTCTGGCCAAGAGACTCGGAGCGAAAGCGCGATTGCTGATCCTCCCGCTGCTTTTACTCCTCGTTGTTGAGTATCTCCCGCGACGTATGCCCGCATCGCCTCTCGCCATTCGTTCGCACATCCGAACACTCCAGACTTTGCCCGAAAAAGGGGGGGTCATAGACACTAGCTGCCCCGACAACTTTCACTTGAACTGCGCGGCTTCGTACGACCAGATCTTTCACGGGAAACCCAGAGCATTTGGCTACATATCCCGAGTGCCAGCAAGCGTCATCGAGAAAAACCGGAACATAACGCGCCTCCTAGAGCAGGGCCAGTACTCAACCCTCTACAATGAATATGGGTTCGCATACATGGTCTCCTACTCAGCCCTGGAGCACCCATCCCTCAAGTTGCTGTGCGTGACCGATCAAAGCGTATACCTCTACGAACTCGGACCCTGACGCCGCCAAAGGCACAGCATGACTTCGGCTGCAGCTTTCCCCTTCAGGGATGCCGATGAAACGCACCGCGCTGACGAAAGCATTTCCCGGCAGTATTTCGCCAATGTCGTGTGTAAGATTACTCAGTCGGATCCAGCAGTCCTGAGCCATAGAGATCGGCTGGCGGATACGTGCATGCTCTTTCCTCCTACCTATACGCTGACGCATCTCGTCAAGGATTGAAGATTAACCCAGCTCCACATGCTCAGGAGGGAAAGTCCTTGAGTGCCATGACCGCCAGCTTGTCGCCAAAGTGAAATGGGCGGCCCGGGTAAACGTACGTCGCGATAACCGCAATAGCCATAGCTCTCTTCGATATGCGCATGAAGGCCCTTCTGGACCCGCCCTCGCTCCGGGAAGTTGTCAGCTCACCGCGGGACTTCTCCAACGTGCCGAGGATCCTGCGCGCAAGCTTCAAGACTACGGGGTAGATCCTATACAACTCGGGAACGCCGTAGCTCGTAACTGAAAGGCTCGCTACGTGCTCGGCGACGCCTCGTATGGCAAAGAGGCGGCGCATGCTTTTCTCCGTGAAATAGTTTGCGTGCTCAGGCGGCGTGTTCACGTCGAACTTCGACACGTTTAGCCTTATCGCTAATGATCCGTAGTTCGGCACGCCGGCAATGTATGCAATCCCCCCGGGCTTCAAGACCCTTATCATCTCCCTGACGTGCTGGCACGGTTGAGGTATATGTTCAAGCGTTGACGTGCTCGTAACCACATCGAAGTGGCTCTCCGGTAGCCCTGCGTCCTCCAGCGTGCAACTGTGCAATCGGTAGCCGTATTTCTGCGCAAACTCGGCCGCCCACGGCGACGGATCCAGACCGTGCGCAGTCCATCCCCGCTCGATGAAGTGCCTTAACAGCGTACCGTTCCCGCAGCCAATGTCTAAGACCGTCCCGACTCCAGCCAGGCCCGTCAACTTCTCCGCGATGTGTTCGAACCATACAACGTCAATGAACGTCTGGTACTCTTCGTATATCGCTGTCGCGTCTTGACCAAAGCTGGAATTCGCGGCCTGGATCTCTCTGTCGTCCAGGTTTGCGTACACAAAATCGCACGTCTCACAGCGGACAAGCTCGATGCCGTTCAGCGTCCTTTCGTGAGCGGCCTCGCGTGTGCCGCAGATTGGGCATGGCTTAGCCAAATGGTGATAATTCACTTTCGCATGATCTCGATGCAAGTTGCTCCGAGGTTCCTAGGGACGCGGGTTCGCAACCTGTGCGTGCAATCCGTCGAGCTAACCGCCTTGCCTGCGTCTTCCCGCGGGAGTTGACCGCCTCCAGACCTGTCAACCGGTCCACAGCGAGCCATCTCCGAGAATCATAACATCCGACGCGCGAGCCTTCAAACTTCAACTGGCCTCAACATCGTTAGGTATCGACGACATCTTGAGACACGCTTGGGCAATCACCCTAGCCTTTCACACCGCCCGCGGTCAGTCCCTGTTCCATTTGCTTCTCGAACCATATGAAGAGAAGCATCACCGGCACAGTGACCAGCACGCTTGCCGCCATCACCTGATCCCAGGGCGTGTGCAGCCCCGAGTAAAGGTTCGTGATCCAAACCGGCGCCGTGAATTTCTCGGGGCTGAGAAGCAGCACGTAGGCGAAGAGAAACTCGTTCCAGGCTATCACGAACACATACAGCCCTACCGAGGCAATTGCAGGAACGGAAAGGGGAATCGTCACCCTCCAGATCACCCCGAGCCTACTGCAGCCGTCCACCAGCGCCGCCTCCTCTATATCTGCGGGAATGCTTCGGAAGTAATTCCCCAGCATGAGCAGACCGACCGGCAGCGTCTGTGCCACGTACGCCACCACCAATCCATTGAGCTTGTCGTGCAGCCTCGCCATCGCCAGCATTGCGAAAAGCGGAACCATCAAAAGGATGGCCGGAAACATATAAACGGCCAGCACCAAGCCGGTCAGAGCTCCCTTGCCGCGGAACCGAAGCCTCGCTATCGCGTATCCGGCCAGCGTGCTGAGCACCAGCGTGATGAACACGCTCGCTCCGGCCACAAGGAAACTATTTCTCACCGCATCGAGCAGACTCGGCATCTGCGGGCTTGGTCTTGATAGAACAGCCTTATACGCTCTGGCCGTGAACTCCTTCGGCCAGAAGACCGGTTCTGTCCCAAAAAGTTCCGCGAACGTCTTTGTCGAGGACAGGAACATCCAGTAGAGCGGAAAAAGAACCGCCATAAGGAACAAGACCATTCCCACTGTGACTGCAGCTTTCCTACTTATCTTTCCCACCTGAGCACCTTCCAGTAGTACACGGCTATGAACACGATCAGCACAAAAAACAGGAACATCGCGCAGGCCGCTCCCATGCCCAGTTTGCCCGTCTGGATCGCATACTGGTATGTAAGGATGGGGAGCACCTTCGTGTTGCCCGCGCCGCTGGTCAGCAAGAAAACGTCGTCGAACTTGTTGAACGTCCAGACGAATCGGAGAAGAAACAGGATGCCGAGTATGTAACGCAGCTCCGGCAAGGTGACGTGCCAGAATTGCCGCAGGCGATGTGCTCCGTCCACCGATGCCGCTTCGTATAGATCGCGGGGAATCGCCTGCAGTCTCGCCAGCAGCAGCAGCATCGCAAACGGGAAGTACCTCCACCCCTGGAACAAAATCACCGCCGCCAAGGCGCTCCTCTCGTCCGAAAGCCAATCTATCGGGCTCGAAATAATATGAGTCTGCATCAGCGCCCAGTTCACAACGCCGTACTGCGAATCGAGCATCCATTTCCAGATGTATACCACTGACACGAGCGGAGCGACGTATGGAAACAAAAAGGTAGCTCGAAAAAAATTCCTCAAAGGCAGTCGCAGGTTGAGGAGAAGCGCCGCGGCCAGGCCGACCATCACCGCCACAACCCCCGAGGCCGCGGAATATCCGATTGTTATCAGCAGCGAAGGAACGAAATCCGGGTGACGCACGACCTTCGCGTAGTTCTTCAAACCCACGAACGGGGCGCCCTCGCGAAGGTTGGCGAGCGTCAGATCGCGGAAACTCATCCAGATGTTGTATAGGACTGGAAAGAGAACCACACCCACCACGACTGCGACAGCCGGAAGCATGAACAGGTACGCCAGAAATTCCTCGCGCTGCCTGAGACTTGCCCGCCGAAACCTCATATCCCTATTCCCGCAGACCTTCGATCCGTTTGCGGAGATCACTCACCGCTTCTTCCGGCGGCAGCTTTCCCCGCAAAACCAGTCCCACCACTTCGGGCACGACCTTCATCCCGTAGATGTCCTTCATCAAGGGGAACCACCGCGACCCGATGTAGCCCCATCTCTTCATCGCGTCCATTCCCGCGCTGAGCATCTCTGCCATTCCTTCCTCGTAATAGGAGAAGATCTCGTGCTTCTTCCACTCATCGGAGATCGTCTTTCGCACGGGCGTCTTGCCGCCGGGTGTCATAAAGCACCACCGAGCGTAAACCTTCGTCAAAAGGAATTTCACCCACTCCTTGGCGGGTTCCTTCTCAGCCCCTTTGAGAATTCCCAGACTGACTACCTGCCCGTAGCTTGCCGTGTCGCCGTGGCGGCCGGT
This sequence comes from uncultured Planctomycetota bacterium, assembly GCA_964622675.1. Taxonomy (GTDB): domain Bacteria; phylum Planctomycetota; class DG-23; order CAZBND01; family CAZBND01; genus CAZUUK01. Next base: position 7,401 of record CAZUUK010000128.1, read on the forward strand.
GATGGCGGCTACGAAGCCCGTTTTCTTCGGCAGGTCGGGGACAGCCACTTCCTGATCCTCGACCAGCCCTGCGATGTCGTCAATGATATACGGCGAGTAGAAAATCATCGCAGCGCGGCCGGTCAGGTAGTTCTGTCTCGCCTCACGCCAGTAGTTATGACCCGGCGGCCCGTAGGAGGCCAGGCGCTTATAAAACGCAAACGCCTCCGCCATTCGTCCCTCCTCTATCTTCAGTTTCCCTTCCTCGTCGAAAAGCCTCGCACCGTTGCTCAAGGCGATGTGCTCGAATGTCTGCTGCGTGTACGGCTGGCCCGGATCCGTCCCGAGCACTATCCCGTACCGGAACTCCTTCGGCGAGTGGAAAGCCGCCGCGGCGCGCTCGATGTCCACCCAAGTTGACGGTTCCGCCAGCCCCTTCTCCTCGAACCAATCCTTCCGATACCAAATGCCCTGAACCCAGCCGTCGATAGGCACTGCGGCGTAGCCCCCGGCAGCGGCTCTTACCAGCTCCAGCGGCCCCCGGTAGAACGTCCCTTCGCCAAGTTCATTTATCGCCTCCGTTGCTGCTCCTGCGTCCAGCAGACCATCCTCCATATACCCGCGGACATACTCCAGGCCCAAACGGACCACATCGGGGAGCAGCCCCGCAGCTTTGGCGCTCGTTATCTTCTCATTCAGGCGGTCCTCAGGGACGGGCACGACCTGAACCTTAACGCCGGGGTTGAGCCGCTCGAATTCCCGCGCCAACTCGTTTTGCGTCTGCATCCTGTCCTGCTCGACCTCGGTCGTCCAGAACTGGATTTTTACCTTGCCAGCTTCCTGCGCCGTCGAAGCGCCTGCTAGACCCAGCGCTGCGAGAAAGCAAACACATGCTATCATCCTACTCATGAGACTCCTCCTAAGT
>CAZUUK010000129.1:0-8211 GCA_964622675.1 uncultured Planctomycetota bacterium
GAAAGATCGGCGGCGAGCGAGCCATAACCGCGCTGGAGGCCCTGGCGCAGGAGCATCAGGACAAATCAGTCCGCCGCGCGGCGAAGGCGGCGGCGGAGCAGATACGGGAAGGGTGGGGGGAGCCCGTTCATGGGGTTCAGTGCAGGTTGAGAGCAGACAAGGAGGTGTGGGATACGGTCCCGGTGTTCTACGCAGATGTGCGGAACCGTGGGGACCAGGAGTGCTCTGTCTTCCGAGCGCAGGAGGCCAATGAGCTGGAGCTGGACGGGGAGTGGTACGACTGGTCGGGCGAGCTACGTTTGAAAGGTTTCTCATTTCCGCCCGGGCGCGAATATGATGATATCTTCGTGACGCTGACAGAGAAGTGGCGTCGGAAGAGCGACGGTGCGGCGCTGGCCCTGTCGGCGGGGAAGCATTCGGCGCGGATTGCGTTCACGATCCACCCGTCGCCAAGCGACAAGGGTGAGCGGGTGAGGGTAGTGAGCAACAGGGTGTGGTTCGAGGTCCTTCCTGCGGCGGGAGAAGACGCTGGGGAAACGGCTTGGCGGGAGCCAGCGGAGGAGATTCGAGGCGTGGAGGGTACGGAGCAGGGCGTGACAGCCTTGCCGGAGGATGTGCTGTTGGTGACTGAAGGCATTGACCGTGCAGTCAGGGAGATGCTTCGCCAGGCGACTGGCCAGGCGCGGTTCGTGGCGAACTGGGGGGACGAGCAGATTGAGTTGCTCTTCGACTTCTTCCTTGACGGAGAGAAATTCCGTTGGGATCGCCACGTGGTCAAGTGGACAAGGGATGGCGAGGACGTGAGCGTGGGAGTCGATCAGAAGACTGCCTACGACGGGAGTGCCGTGTACGAGGCAGGCAGGGTGTTCGAAGACAGCAGGTGGTCTGCAACCGTCCACTCGCCCGAGGATTACGCCCCGCTGCTCGACTATCGGCCCTACGGCGGCTACTACACGGGCATCGCATTCAACCCCCGCGCGCTCCTCATTCCTCAGCATTTCAGCAACGCCGGCGACAGCCTCACGGCTATCATTCAAGATGCCTTGTATGGTGCGGATGTCACTGTGAAAGGAGATCCTCAAAAGGACACCAGCGTGGTGCTGGAGGCGGGGTACGGGGGAGCAAAATATACGATGTACGTGAATGTGGAGGACGGCTTCCTAATCACGAAGGAGGAACTCGTCCGGGATGGGCAGACGAAAGTCCTCGGCCTCCGCGAGTACGGCCGCGACGAGGAATCGGGGGCGATGGTGTTGAAGCGATATGTGCAGCCATCCGCAGAAGTGGCAAAGCCCGCACTCGAGATCTCTATTCACTACGAATCAGTCAACCAACCGGTGCCCGCGGAGCTGTTCACACTGCATGGCCTCGGCCTACCTCCTGACGCCATAGTCATCGACCTCAGAGAAAGAGAGGCAGAACCAGAATAGCCGCCACCGCCAGTCGCGGGGCTATGCCGAAGTCACGTCGTTTCATACCTGCCAAAGCCCCGTCCGCGCATTATCTAGCAGCCATGGGCCGAAGCGATAGATTTATCCCCCACTTCTCGAAGCAGTTCGTCGCTTTCGTCAAAACTCCTCGCCGACCCCTTCGCTCTCAGTAGCCCCGCTGCTGCGCCTCATCCTCCCCGATTCCTTCCGCATTGACAACCCCCCTCACAGCTAATATTATCCAATTCCGCTCTCAAACCGCCCCAAATAGATCTGGAGGCCCAAGATGAGACGAAGCCTGGCCGCAGTTATTAGCGCATGTCTTCTCTTCACAGTCGCATTCTCTTTCCTCTCCCTTGTCTCCGCCGCACAGAAGAAAACTACGATCGAGTACTGGGACATAAACCCCGGTCCGAACCGAACCCCCTTTACCGAAGAGATGATCCGTCAATTCGAGCTGAAATATCCCGAGTACGAGGTCAAGTACATAACCCCTCCTTACGAGTCATCCCGCCAGAAGCTCGTAATCTCCTGTGCCGCCGGCGACCCGCCCGACTGCAGTGAGATGTTCGGCGGATACGTCGCCCAGTTCGCGGCCATGGGGGTGCTTGAAAATCTCGAGCCCTACATAGCCAACTGGGAAGGCCGCGCCGAAATAGACGAAGCCGCCTGGGCGAGCGCACGCGCCTACGGCTCCCCCGCCTACATACTTCCCGCGCGCATGGGCACCAATATTTTCTACTACAGGATAGACTGGTTCCAAGAGGCCGGCCTCAAGCCGCCCACCACCTGGGACGAGATGCTCGATGTCGCAAAAAAACTCACCGATCCCCCCAACCGCCGCTACGGCTTCGGAATGCGCGGCGGCACCGGCGGCGGCGGCTACATCATTGACTTCATGACCGCCGCAACCAGAGGGAAAATCTTTGACGAGCAGGGCAACTGCATCCTCAATCGCCCCGAACCCGTCCAAGCCCTCCAGTTCTACGCAGACCTCTATCTGAAGCACAAAGTGACCCCTTCCACCGCCCTCACCGACGACTACCGCGCCCTCATATCCTCCTTTTATTCCGGCGTTACCGGCATGTACATCCATAACAACGGCTCCATCGGCGACCAGATGCGCCATCTCGGCGAGGGCAAGTTCATGACCTCCAAAATCCCCGACTCTCCCTGGGGCCCCATGACACCGGCAATAGGCATCAACGGCTACGCCATCTACAAAGGCTCCAAACTGAAAGACGCCTCCTGGAAGCTCATCTCCTTCTTCGCCTCCCGCGAGATGGACTCCTATTGGTGCAGCAACACCGGCATAATGCCCGCCAACAAATTCTCCCAGCAGGAAAGCTGGTTCAAGGACAATCCCTACAACAAGGCCGTCTTGGACGCTCTCGTTGACAAGACGAACCTCGCTGAAACCCTTCAGCATCTCCCCGAAGCCGCTTCCCTGGACGACGAAGTCCTCCGCCCCGAGGTCCAGAAGCTCCTCCTGGGCAGGCAAACCGCCCAGCAGACCGCCGACAACGTCGCAGCTAAGCTCACCGAGTATCAGAAGAAGTGGCTGGCCAGGCAGGCGCAGCGGAAAGCCAAATGAGGAGAAGCCGCTTCCTCCCCTACATCCTCCTCGCCCCCGCCCTCCTGCTCCTCGCAGGCTTCAAACTCTACCCCGTCCTCAAAGCCTTCTACCTCAGCACCCTTGACTACGCCCTCACCGACCCCTTCGGTCCCACCTTCGTCGGTTTCGGCAATTTCAAGGACATCCTGGTGGGGGAGGGCAGTGGCCGCTTCTGGCACGCCATATGGATCTCCGTCATCTGGGTCGGTGGATCCGTCACCGCCCAGTTCACCGTCGGCCTGACCCTCGCCCTCCTCCTCAATCAGCGCTTCAAGGGCAGAGGCTTCTTCCGCTCCCTCGTACTCTGTCCCTGGGCCATATCCGGCGTCATCATCTCCTTCATCTGGGGCTGGATGCTTCACGGCCAGATCGGCGTGATCAATGACGTGCTGCTCAAGCTTCACGTCATACAGGAACCCATAGGATGGCTGTCGCGCCCCTGGACCGCCATGCTCTCCGTTATCATGGCCAACGCCTGGCGCGGCTCCGCCTTCTTCGCCGTTACCCTCCTGGCGGCTCTTCAATCCGTCCCTGATGAATTACATGAGGCCGCTTCCATAGACGGCGCAAGCAAGTTGGGCAGGTTCCGTTTCGTCACACTTCCCATGATAAAGGACATGATAGTCATCACCACTGCGCTCAGGTGCATCTGGACTTTCAACAACGTGGACCTGATTTACGTCATGACCGGCGGCGGACCCGTGGACGCCACTCAGACCCTCGCAGTTTACATCTTCACCACCTTCCTCGGCTCGCTCAAGATCGGCTACGGATCCGCCCTCGCAGTCGTCTTGTTCTTCGTCCTTTTGACCTTCACCGTCGTCTACTTCAAGCTGGCCCGCTTCGCTGAGGCAACATGAGAAAGCGCATCCGAGTATTCACATCCAGATTCCTTCTCATCTACCTCCCGCTCCTCATCTTCTCCGCCTACATTGTCTTCCCGCTCCTCTGGACGGTCAGCACCTCGCTCAAACACGAGCAGGACATCTTCCACTTCCCCCTCCAGTACGTTCCTCGCAGCCCGACCCTCGAAAACTACATGCAGGTCTTTCGCAACCCCCGCTTCCTCCACTACTTCATCAACAGCGTCGTTGTCGCCATCACCACAGCCCTGGCAGCGATCTTCGTGACCGTCCTCTCCGGCTACTCCGTCGCCCGCTTCCGCTTCCGCGGGAAGCTGCCCATAATCCTCGCAATACTCGCCACCCAGATGTTCCCCGCCGCGTTGCTGGCCATTCCACTGTTCACTATAGTCAAGACCCTTGGACTCCTTGATAGTCTCCCTGGCCTGATAATGGTCTATGTCACCTTGCAGGTTCCCTTCTGCACCGTTATGATGCGCGGGTTCTTCATGGCAGTCCCCGTTGAACTCGAAGAAGCCGCCATGGTTGACGGCTGCTCCCGCGTCGGGGCGCTCTTCAGGGTCAGTCTCCCGCTTGTCGTTCCCGGCATGGTCGCTACCGGCATCTTCGCCTTCATAGGCGGCTGGAACGAACTCATGTTGGCCGTCACACTTCTGAAAACCCAGGAGAATATGACCTTCCCCGTCGGTCTCAGCTCCTTTATAGGGGAAATGGAGATACTCTGGGGGCTGTTGAACGCTGCCGCTATGGTTGCTTTGGCCCCCGCCATTGTACTTTTCGCTTTCGTCCAGAGATATCTTGTCCGCGGCCTGGCCGCGGGCGCTGTTAAAGGCTGAACGCAAAAATCGCGCGCTCTCCTTTTTTCGGCTTGAGCGCAGCCAGGGAGGAGCATGTGAGAAAGCTAATCAGATTTGGCGTCTCCATCGAGCCTAACCTCATCAAACGTTTTGACCGCCTCATCGGAGAGCGCGGCTACACTAACCGTTCCGAAGCCCTCCGCGACCTCATGCGCCGCGAACTCGTCGCCGAAGAATGGCGCCTCGGAAATCGCCATACCGTCGGAACCCTCACAATCCTCTACGACCATTCCTCAAAAGAGGTTGACCGTGACCTCACCCGCATCCAGCACGACGAACACGAGCACATAGTCTCCTCGCTCCACGTTCATCTGGACCAGGAGCGGTGCCTCGAAGTCGTCGTCCTGCGCGGCAAAGCTCGCACAATCAAGCACCTGGCCGACGTCCTCCTCAGCAGCAGGGGCGTCAAGCACGGTCACCTCGTCATGACAACACGCGGCAGAGGGCTTACGTAATACTTCCCGGTCACCATAGGCGGTGCGCCGGGCAATTGGTTTGTCGTCTTCTTCATTGAGGAGCTTGCATCATGAAAGTGCTCATAGCCTCAAAGCTGACCCCCGAGGATCGTCGGATCATCGCTTCTCACTTCCCCGAGGAGTGCGAAGTAATCGAAGGAGGTGAGCTGGAAAAAGCCGCCCTCCTGGCCGAGGCCGAAACCGCAGAGGTCATAGTCGGCCCGCCTTTCTTCCCCGAAATGCTGAGGGGCGCGCGGAACCTCAAGCTCGTCCAGAACCTCGGCCACGGCGTCGAGGCACAAATGGGCGAGCCCGTCCGCACCCTCTTCAAACAGAAAGGCATCAGGCTGTGCAAGGGCGGCGGCAGTGACGCGTGCATGGCCGAGTACATAATAATGGCCATGGCCCTCCTTGGCCGCCGCATACTTATGTTCCACGAGGCCCTCGCCTACCACGGCGACGACCTCCACAGTGTCCGCAGCCGGTTCCTCGAGGGCTCAATGGGAATTGAGCTCGCCGACAAAACCCTGGGCATTCTTGGCCTCGGCAGCGTCGGAGTCGCTCTGGCCAAAAGGGCTGCCGCCATGGAAATGCGCCTCCTCGCAATCAAAAAGAAGCCCGACCTCGAGCTCAAGGAGGAACTCGGCCTCGACTTCCTCGGCGGCCCGCAGCATCTTGAAACCGTCCTCTCCCAGGCGGACTATCTCGCAATCTGTCTCCCCCTGACTCCCGAAACCGACGGACTCATCGGCCCCGACCAGTTCGCTTCCATGAAAGACGGCGCCATCATCGTAAACATCGGCAGAGGCGCAATAATTCAGGAAAGAGCCCTCTTCGATGCCCTTCGCGGCGGAAAGCTCGGCGGCGCGGCAATTGACGTCTGGTATCGTCGCGAGGAAGCCGGCCAGACAAAATACATGGGGGAATTTCCCTCACTATATCCGATTCACCAGTACAACGTCCTCCTGACGCCGCACATCTCCGGTCTCACTCGCGAGCGCAGATGGCGTTCCTTCGAAACCGCCGCCGAAAACATCCGCCGCCTCATTCGCGGCCGGAAAGACCTCCTCTACGAAGCCGACTTCGACCTGGGATATTGAGCCCTCCCGCGCAGGTTTCCATCGGGAAAATTGAATAAGACGGACGTCAGGTGCGTATCCAACAGGGAATCTCACACCAGCCGAACTCTCGTGAAAGGAGGCGGCGACGACGGTGAATGAAAGTGAAACCATATTCAATTCACCCTGGGATCGCATGACGCGCCTCTGGACGGCCATCGTCGTGCCGATCGCCGTCTGCACCGGAGTTGTGTTAACTGTCCTGGGCGTCCGCTTTCTCGCTCAAATGAACGGCCTGGGCGTCTTGCTTCTGCCTTGCGGAATAGCCTGCCTGGGAGCCGTCGCAGTGGCCTTCATGTACGCGCCGCTCCAGTACGCGATCTGTCGTTCTGGCATAACGATTCGCAGGCGCGCTTCGGACCTTTTTCTTCCAATTGAAACCATCGAGACCGCAGCGGTCGCGCGACGCAAGGAATTCGGCCGAGTCATTCGTACTTTCGGTTTCGGCGGAGCTTTTGGCTGCTGGGGCTGGTGCCGCAGCTCCGCCATCAGCGCCTTCGAGGGATACTGCACCCGCTTTGACGTCGTGGTACTGCTGGCCCGGCGCGGCCGTCATCCGCTCGTCCTTTCTCCCGATGCCCCCGACCGGTTCGTCGCCGTGCTCCAGGAACTTCTCAGCGAGCCCGCTCACAAACCGGATGCCGACGGGCCTCATTGACCCGGACCCCCGTGAATCGTAGAATGCTCCTCCGCGTTCTCGCCGCCTAGTGGGAGTTCGAGGAGAGCCCAATATGCACGCGTTCGAAACGATCCTCGCCAGACTCGGGTCGCGTTTCGCGCTCAACTTCCGCCCCAGACGCAAAGACAACAAGCTCTGGACATCCCCTGCCGGTAGGATGCTCGACCAACCCGTCAACTTCGCCCTCGGCGTGAGGGTAGGCGAGCATTCCCGCGTCCTCCCCTTCGCCGGTGAGCTCGAAACCTTCGAGACCGTCGAGCAGGAGATATCCCTCACCAGCGTCACGTTCCGCGCCATGTCAAAAGCCCTCGGCATAGCCGCGGCATTCCGCTTCGTCGCCCCATTCTATCCCAAGGACGAGCTGCTCTCCCACGCCCCATTCTTCTACATCATCGCAAGTCTCGCACCCATGCCCTCGAAAGAGGAACTCACATACCCGATCAAGGGCGAGCTATTCCTCTACTTCGCTGGCCTCGCCGAGACGCCCTCACGGAAGAACACCTCCGTCGCTCAGGAGGGGAGCAGTCTCAGCATCAACTACATCGCTTCAATCGAAACCCGCAATCCCCTCGGCGATTGGGAAATCACGCAGCGGGATGTTTCCTGCCAGGAGTTCATCAAGCTCCTCTCCGAGGGCTCCGCGTCCTCCGCGGACGCCCGCCTTGCCGCGCCCTTCTGCCTCGACGCCACAAATTCTCCTTTCACCGCAAGCTTCGTCTGGGCCGGGTACACCTCCGACGAAATGCTCCATGTGCGCGGGCGCAAGGACCATGTGTTCAAGTACGTCCGCGAATTCCCCGACGCCAGGACAGTCGCCCTCTGGGCCGAAGGCATAATGCCCGATGCACTTCAGAAAACCGAATTCTTCGACTCCATCCTCGCCGCCAGCTCCCTCTCCAAAACCAAACAGGACTTCATCTCCTTCACCTTCCAATCCTACCTCAGCAATACCTGGCTCACCGTCTCCGCCTCCGACCCCGAAGACGAATGGTTCAGCGTCTGGGAAGGGAACTGCAAGTTCCACTCGACCATAGACGTAGAGTACAACAACGGCCTCATCTACTATCTGCTCTGGCCCGAGCTGCTCGAAAAAACCTTCGACGAGTGGAGCCGACACGAGAGAACCCGCCCCGACATTGACGGCAGCTTCCTCTCCCACGACATGGGCCACGGGCTGGCCGCCATCCGCCAGGC
>CAZUUK010000130.1:0-8136 GCA_964622675.1 uncultured Planctomycetota bacterium
CGGCGGGGAGGTTGCGGGACTCGAGGCCGGGCTGAATCATGGCTGTATAGGTGGGAGGGAGGTTTGCGGAGACGGCTGAGAGGGCGTCGGGAAGGGGTCTTCCGGATTCGATCTCGGCGGTGAGCCTTTCGAGGACGCGGCGGAGCCTTCCTCCGCGTACGTCGCGCGAGAGGGCCCTCAGGCCGGGGAGCGCCGGGACCTCGCTTTTGGCGATAGCGGCGAGCTGAGAGTTGAAAAGCGCCAGTTCTTCAGGGCTTATTCGAGAGCCGGGCATGTTAGTCCTCCAAATAAATGCCGCAGGCAGCCGCGTGCAGGAATTTGACTTGCGACATGGCTTTCATACTGTTAACACCCGACGGACCTCCGAGGTTGCCGTTACGCCGTCGCGAACGAGCGAAACGGCGTGATCGAGAAGGGTGCGCATCCCGCCGCGCAGGGCGGTCTCTTCGAGAGTCTGCCGATCGGATTTGGCAAGGACGGCGCGCCGGAGTTCCTCATCCACGATGAGGGCCTCGACGAGAGGCGTCCTGCCCCAGTATCCCAGAGAAGCGCACTGCGGGCAGCCGCGCGGCTCGAAGGCGCGCCCGGCACGAATGGCAACGGGGTCGGATGGGTCGGGAGAGACTTCTTCCCTGCAGGCCGGACACAGAACGCGCACGAGCCTCTGGGCGATGACCAACGTCACGGCCGAGGTGACGAGATAAGGCTCGACGCCCATCTCGAGGAGCCGGCTGAATACGTTGCAGGCGGTGCCGGTGTGGACTGTGCTGAGGACCAGATGCCCGGTAAGGCCGGACTCGACGGCGATGCGTGCGGTTTCGGGGTCGCGAATCTCGCCAATCATTATGACTTCCGGGTCCTGCCGGAGAACGGAGCGAAGGCCAACGGCGAAGGTCATGCCAGCGGGAGGATTCACCTGGGTCTGGGTTACACCGTCAAGGGCGTATTCGACAGGGTCTTCGATGGTGACAACGTTTCGGGGGATTGAGGATGCTTCGAGAATGTGGCGGAGGCATGAATAAATAGTTGTGGTCTTGCCGCTGCCGCTGGGGCCGGTAAGGAGGATAACGGCCTGCGGGCGCGAAAGGTGACTTTGAAGGATGTCGAACACGTCAGGGGGGAAACCGAGGCCGCCGAGGTTGAAGGCGGCCTTCTCCGGGTCGAATATGCGCACGACGGCCTTCTCGCCGTGAATGGTCGGAAACACGGAGACCCGCAGATCAACGCTGCCGCCGTATCGGTCGGATTGGATGCGGCCCTCCTGCGGGACGTCGGTCCGGTAGGTGAGGAGATCGGATATGACTTTGATCCTCGCTACAACTGTGGACGCTAGCGAGCGTTCGAGGAGGGCGATATTCTGAAGGACGCCGTCTATTCTGCAGCGAAGGCGGAGACCTTCGGCGGTCGGCTCGACGTGTATGTCGCTTGCGCCGCTCTCTATCGCCTGGGCTATGAGGTCGTCAACAAGGCGGGAAGGGGTTTTGTCGGCGGGCTGGAATATAAGCCTCGCACCAGATTGAGGTTCCCTGCGAGTCAGGCGACTTTCCACATCAACCTCCCGGGAGGTACGGATGCGCCGTCCTTAGGCCGCACGGGGTTTTCTTTTTGCTGAGCAGGATTTTTCTGAGCCTCTTCGAGCTGCCTGCCGGAAACGGGTTCGCCCAGGCCTTCGGCGGCGATCTGATAGAGTTCCGCGTAAGTGTCCGTGAGACCTTCGCCAGTTTGCTGGGGGCTCCTGGAGGAAGAAACCAACCCCAGTCTGACTTGGAGAGCGGGGTGGCTGGCGATCGGGTGGTAATCAATACCGTCTTTGCCGACGGCCGGGCTTGAGACTTGATTGATAAGCGCGAGGATCGCGAAGAGCATCAGCGACGCTGCCCCGACGAAGATAGCAGCGCCGCGCACCGTGGATAGAGCTGGAACGAAGCGAACGCGGCGGACCGGTCGGCTGGACCGAAGTACGGCGGTGACGATCCTACGCGCCCTGCGAAAGCTGGGGTGACTCGCCGCCAGCACCTCTTCCAGAAACCGCTCCTCTTCCAGCAGATGCCCAAGGTAGGTCCGGCAGTCAGAACAGGAAACTGTGTGCTGGCGGAGTTGGAGCTCCTCCTTGAACGGTACGTTCCCGCTGATGTACTTGAGGGCTAGTCCCTTCACCTCGTGGCAGTTCATTTGTGGTCATCCCCTTCGCGGAGGAGTTTTCTGAGGAGCAAGCGGGAGCGGTAAAGACGTGTTTGCGCAGCGCCGGTGGATATTCCGAGAATCCGGGCCACCTCCGGGACGGAAAGTGAATGGGTGTATCGAAGGACGAGCGCCTCGCGGTAGTGAAGCGGCAGAGACTGAATTGCCCGGTCAACAGCCTCGCGGGATTCGATCAGCTCGAGCGGGGCGACGGGATTTGTGCAGTCAAGCTGCTCGGTCGTTTCGGGCATCTGCTCGAGTGAAATTGTGTCGGCGGCGCGGCGGGATCTGGAGCGGCGCAGCCTGTCCCGACAGATGTTCACGGTGATTGTCATCAGCCAGGGCATGAACGGCGCGCCGCTGCGGTAGTGGGAACGCGCGGAGTGGAGGCGCATAAAGACATCCTGCGCCGCGTCTTCGGCATCTTCGCGTGAACCAAGGGTCCTGAGAGCGTATGAGAACACCATGGCTTCGCACCGCCTTACGAGGGTTCCGAAAGCTTTCTCGTCTCCCTTAGCCTGATAGAGGCTCATGAGAGACTCATTACTGGGTCCCATTCATTCGCCGCGGCTTCTGGTCTGTAACTATATACGCACGCCGCAACACATTCTCACAGCGGAGGGGCTTTTTGTCACGGGTTTTCTGCCAAGCGCAAAAGAACAGGAAAAAACGGAGAGGAACGAGAAGGCTGGGGAGCGTCAGCGGGTCGAGCCGAGAACGTCGCGGGCGATAAGAATGGCGCTTTGGGGGAAACCTATGCTGCGTGCGGCCTCTATCATGCTGTCGAGCTTCCCTGAGTCCTGGGTGAGCTGCTGAAGCTTGAAGGTGAGGCTCTCGAGGCTACGCACCCTCAGCGCCGCGCCTGATTCGAGCAAGAAGTCACTGTTGCGCTCCTCCTGGCCGGGAATCGCAGAGACTATGAGCACAGGCAGGGCCTTGGCCACACATTCGGCACAGGTAAGGCCGCCCGCCTTTGTGACGGCGACGTCCGCGATATCCATGAGTTCGTGCATGTTGTCCACGTAGCCGAAGGAACGAAGCTGAACACCGTCAGGCGGGTTAAGACGTGAAAGTCGTTTCGCCAGACGCTCGTTGCGACCGGCTACGACAAGCACTTGCAAAGGCCGGGCCGAATTCATTATCGCCACGACGGCATCTTCGACCGCGCCAACGCCGTATCCGCCGGCAGTTACAAGAACTGTAGGAATTTCCGGATCGAGAGAGAGTTCGGAGAATAGCCTGCGCCCGTTGCCGTGCTGGGCGAATGCCGGGTGAACGGGGATGCCTGTGACGAGAATGCGCTCCTCGGGGATTCCCTTCATCCGGAGAACGAAGCGGACCTCCTCATTGCCGACGTAGTAGCGGTCGATGTTCTCGTGCACCCAGAAAGTATGGACGTCGAAGTCCGTTACGACGGTGGAAACAGGGACGTCCAACGCGCCTTTGGCTTTTAATCTGGAAAGGACGACGGCGGGAAGGAAGTGAGTGCAGATTATCTGGTCGGGCGAGAAGTCACGAACATACCGAACGATGGCGCGGGTGTTGACTTTCTCTACGAACCTGCGGAATTTTGCGGCGCTGGAAGCCGGGGCTTCGCGGCCAGCCTGGTTGTAGATCAGCCCCCAGAGGAAGGGCACGCGCTTGGCCATGGAAAGGTATGAGCCCGCGTATAGTTTTCTGAAGGTGAAGGGAGTGTACTGGAGGCAGTCTATGTTGGAGACAGAAACGTCGGGGGCGGCGATCTCGAGCCCGGCCCTGACGGCTTCGGCGGCACGGACGTGGCCGGCGCCGGCGGAGACGGAAATTATCAGGATCTTCTTCTCGCTCACGGTCTGCCGCAGACTCCCTTTCCGGGTTAGACGGTGCGAAAGCATTATCCGCTGGCGCCGACGTTTTTCAACTCCGGTCTTGCTCGCGAATCCGGCCGCCCCGCGAAGAGAAAACGTCTTTTCACACTTCTAGTATCCCAGTTCGAGAGTCATTTTGTCGAACATGACCAGCCCATCGGGCTCGAGGAACCGGAGGGTTATTAAGGTGCGGGTACTGAGGGCGTCGGTGGGAATTTCGATGGGCCAGTCGGAAATGCCGAGATAGATCTGAGGCTTTGTGGCCTCGTAGTGGCCTTCCGCTCCCCGGTGGATCTGGCGTTCGCCCTTCCGCCAGGATGAGACGAGCCGGCTGAGAGATTTTCCGTTCACGGCGATCTCGAAGACATAGTCGCCTGTGTTTTCGGGCAGGTCGTCTTTGGCGCCGGTGATAACGAGCCGGGCGGATTTGAGTCCCTCACGGAAGTTGGGGGGAAGGTCAAACGTGTAGGTGGCCTCTTCGCGCTCTGATAGGAGGTCGCAGATGTTGGAGCTGATGCGGACGCCGACGCGAAGGCTGCCCCAGTCCCAGCCGCCTTCGACCTGCGTGCCGACGGGGCGCTTGATGATGAGCTGGCGTGAGCCTTCGCGGAAGGAAACGGGCTCCGGGTCGGATACGCGCTGGTCGAGGTCGGTTACTCCGCGGATGCGCCGGAGCCTTTCTTCGGCGATGCGTCCGCCGGTCCAGGCTGATTCGGCGAAGACCGCCGGCAGGTAAAGCTGGCGCTCGTGATACTGCCGGGTCTCTATGAGCGCGTCTATTTCAGTAGCGCCGCGGCGGACGGCGTCGGCGATGGAGGAGTTCATCTCGTCAATCATGTGCTGCCGGCGTTCGCGCCAACCCTTCACGAGGAAGTCCTGGCCGTAGACTTTTCCGACGAGGCCGTAGTGCTTGGGCACGGCCTTGTCCAGCCGGTCCATGTCGGAGGAGTTGGGGATGGGATAGCGGTTTTCCAGCAGGGGCAGCGCGCGGCGGTCGATCTTGGCCAGGGCGGGGAGGAAGTCGTCGGAGGCGATCTGCTTCGTAGCGATCCCGTAGGAGACGCGGATGTCGGGGCGCTCGCGGGAAATGGCGTCTATTACATGGTCGGCCTGCATCTGGAAGAGGTCGGGAGGAGAAACTTTTCGGCATTTGTCGCAGTTGCAGTCGGCATAGTCGAAGACGCCGGTCTGGAAGTAGAAGCCAAAGAGGCCGTCGATCTTCTCGAGGACGGAAAGGATCTGGCGGATTGCCCACTTCTGGTTGCTCGGCTCGGAGGGGCACAGGACGAAGCCGGTGGAAGCGCGCTTGATTTCCGGCGGGGCGGGCTCCGGCAGGAGCGAGCGCATGTTATGAACGGCGATCCCCGCATCCTGCCAGCTATAAATCCCAGCGGTTATGGTCACGTCAACGCCGCGTTCGCGCGCGTAGGGAATGATCTCCTGCCGTTCGTAGACGTACCGCCAGGTGCAAATCCCGATGCCGTTTATCTTCCACTCGCTGATGCGATCTATGTAGGCGAACGGGTCAACGATGTAGTAGTCCCAGGATTGGAAGAGCCGGTAGGGGGCGGCGGGGCGATCCTGGATGTCGAGCTGCGGGACGGAGGAGCCGTCGAGCCAGTAGTAATGCTGAAGGTCCCGGACGGCGTAGAGGACGCCGCGCGGGTCGCCGCCGAGGACGGCGAGCAAATTGGATCCGGGTTTCCACGGATGGGGCAGGGTGCGGACGGCGTAGGCCTGCTCGGCGAGGTTTTTTGGAAAGCTGCCGAGCCCCGGGTGAGACGAGGTTCCGAGGAAAGCGATTGCCGCTTCGCGGACTGACTTATCGGCGGCGGCCTTCCAATCGGCGATGCGGACGGGCAGGCCGGAAATGAGACGCAAATGCGAGGCAAGCTCCGAGGCGGCGAATCGCTCCGTCGGTGCAGGCCGCTCCCCCAGAACGATAAACGATTTCCCTTTCGCGTTCATAAATACTCCCTGCCGAGATTGGGGTTAGGACTTGTCGGATTCGGAGCCGGGGGCGAAGGCGGCCGCCACCTCCTTGAGCTGCTTCATGATGGGGATGTTCTGCGGGCACTTGGGCTCGCACTCTCCGCACTCGACGCACTCGGAAGCCCTCTTTCCCATGGGGCTTTCCCTCTCGCTGTCGCCGAGCCTCCTGTAAATCTGGCGAGGCTGCTCCTTAAGGCCCCAGACCCGATAGTGATTCATGAGCATGAAGTTGCGGGGTATGTTGACGCCGTTCGGGCAGGGCATGCAGTATCCGCAGCCGGTGCAGTAGAGGTCCTCCAGTTTTTTTACCTCCTGCAGGGCGTCTTCGATGCGCTGCTTTTCCTCGGGGCTGAGGGGCTCGACGCGCGATGCGGTGGCGGCGTTTTCCTCCACCATCGCGATGGTGTTCATTCCGGAGATGGCGGTGGAAACGTCGGGGTTGGATAGAACGAAACGGAAAGCGGTCTCCGGGTTGCTCTTGGCGTTGGGAACCAGGCTCTTCACCCTGTCGGAAGGAGCGGCAAGGCGGCCGCCGCCCACGGGTCCCATGATTACTATGCCCATCCCCTTCTCGCGGGCGTGGGCGATCATCTCCTCGTTTGCCCGGTCCAGAATGTTGTACTGGACGGTCATGGTAGTAAAGAGGCCGGTATCAATGAGCTTTTTCATGTTCTCCGGCTTGTCATGGCAGGAGAAGGAGAGGTATTTGAAGAGGCCTTCGTCGCGGGCTTTCAGAGCGGCATCGAGCGGACCATCCTTGGCCTTTCTGAATTCTTCGAGCCTCTGCCACCTGAGCCCGTGGAAGTTGAGGAAGTCTATCTGCTCCAGTCCAAGCCTCTCGTACGAAATGTCGAGCATCTTGCGCCATGCCTCCCCGGAGGGCTCGCGGCACGGGTTCTTGGTGGAGACGTAGATCTTTCCCTTCCAGGATCTGACGGCCTGACCCACGACGACCTCGCTCTCGCCGCGGTGATAGCCATGCGCGCTGTCAATGTAGTTGACGCCGAGTTCGAACGAGCGATGTATCACCTTCATTGCCATGTCAACGTCAACTTTGCCGTCGTCTTTCGTGGGCAAACGCATAGCGCCGAAGCCGAGGGCCGAAACTTCGATGCCGGTGCTTCCGAAGTCGCGATACTGCATCAATCACTCCTTTCAACCTGCTGCTTGTCCTGGGTGTCTTTGGTCTTTTCAGCCAGGGCGGTGACCAAGGCGGCGCCGAAGGCTTGCGCTGCTTTGGGTCCGTTGGCGGTGACGATCTTTCCGTCGGTCTGGACCGCCGCGCCGGTATAAACGGCGCCGGCCCTTTTGAGGTCATCGGCGGCGGACTTCCACACTGTTGCCTTCTTCCCTTTGAGGATGCCCGCGCGGGCCAGCGTGACAGGGGCTATGCAGATGGCGCCGACGATTTTCCCCTGCTTAAAGGCACTAATAGCCAGTCCGTGAGCAACGGCCGAGTCCCAGTACTCTTTGGCACCGGATCCGCCTACGAATATCACCGCGTCGAAGTCGCCGGCTTTTACGTCTTTGAGCAACAGTTCCGGCTTGAAGGTTCCGCCGAGCATGCCGCGCGCCTCCTTCAGGCTGCTGGAGGCGACCTTCACCGACGCGCCCTGCTTGAGCAGGACCCCCCGCGGCTGGAACAATTCTTCGTCGCGAAACTTCTGGCTGGCGATAATCATGAGAACCTTTGCGCCCTCGATTTTCGGAAGCTCCGGCTCCTCAGCAGCAAGACCCAGAGACAATAAAAGCACCCCACTCAATAGAATAACCGCGTTCCTTAACATCGGCACACCTCCTGGTAGCGTTCAAGCCAGATTGTGAAAACTGACCTTCAAGTTACCGGTGTCCAGTAGAGCCAACGAGCCATACTTGAGCGCGCCAGGGTTTATGACGAGCGCCGAGCCGATTTGATCCTCCCCCTGTGCGCGATGGGCATGGCCGCAGAAGACGAATGCGGGCTCAACTAGTTCGATAAGTGAGTTAACGATGTCAGAACCTTTCTGAGAACCTTCGTCCAGACCGAGTGCGGAGACGGGAGGGGTATGCGTAACGAGTATCTTGCTGACGGATGCGCCGGCAAGCAGCCCGATGGCGGACTCGGCCTCTTTCCGGG
>CAZUUK010000131.1:0-8032 GCA_964622675.1 uncultured Planctomycetota bacterium
GGGGCTTTCCGGACAGACACCTCATCTTCTCCCTCCCGCGCTCCTGACATCCCACACACCGCGTGGACTATCCGCGAATTCCTTAGCGCACATCTGACTGGACTTTCCTTGTCACACTTCGCCATCGAGAAGGACTATACCAGTCAGCGGCGCGACCACCAGCGATGCGTCAGCCTGCCACGTCAACCCAGATCGGCGAAGACCACGCCATGTGATCGTCTGCTTGCTCCACTCTTACGTAGTAGTAAGATGAAGCGGTGAGCTCTCCCTCGAATTCCTCAACGAGCTCCCAGCCCGGATTCCGCCAAGTCCGGATCACCTCACCGTTTCGGACCAGCTCAACGCAGCGAAGCTCCGCCGTCCCGCAAACCTGAATCCGAATCTTAACGCCCTCCCCTTTTGCGGCTTCAGTTTCTTCGCCCATGAGCGCATCGTTAAGATGGAATCGGAGAAAGATGCGTTCGCCGCTCGTCGCGTAGCAGCGGCGCGAGCGGAGCGAATCCCAGATCGAATCGCGCGTGAGTTCCCTCGCAAAGCACGCCGCGAGTCCGCCGTGATATTGCCTCCGGCTTCGTATCCACGCCGAATAACCTGGCCTTCCGGAGTGGCTGTCACTCGAACCGATGAAGCCGATCCGATGACCCATTTCAAGCGCCACGTTCACGTAAGCATCATCGTTCACCGTCGAAGTCGGAAGGCAGAGCTTGCAGCCTTTGAACTCGGAACTCCCATGCTCCGAGTAGATTTCAGTCAGCGGAATCAGCTCCGGATCGAACTCCTTCCAATCGGTTCCGAAATGCTGGTGAGGAATCACAAGCACATCTTCCCTCGGAAGCAGTCGAAGAAGTTTTTCCACCGTGTTGCTTTCCTCCGGAGCTGAATGGAAAATCGGGCCCGAGTCGTTCTTGTAGTAAACATTCACGTGGTGCTCGCCCGACCACTCGTAGCCGTAGAGCGTAACGAATCGCCCCGCCTCATTGAACTTGCTCGTGACTTCTTTCGCCGCCTGCCAGTACTCGCCGCCGAGCGCGAAGTCGTGCTCGCCGAGCGAAGAGAAATCCAGATGCGCAAAGTCTTTCGCGTAAGCGAAGTACTCTTCCAAAGTTCCCATGCCGTCGGCGAGACCGGTATGCCCGTGAATGTCGCCCCAGAAGAGGTGCAGTTTCGGACTCTCCTCGACGAGGATCGGATTGGTTTGAGCGTCATGAATTTGAGGCTTGTTGAACGAGACAACTTGCCGAACGACGCCGGGGGAATCGGGCGCTGGAGCCGAAACTTCGAAGCGACTCCCCTCAATTTCGAGGCGGTCGCTCTCAATTTCGCTCGAAGTCTTGAGCCGCTTCGCAGCGAGTTGAAGAGCGCTGCGGGTTGGGTTTCCGTAAATGTCGCGGAGCGTGCCGCGAATGGCAAGTTTTTCTTGAGGCGCGGCGATTGAAGGCGCGGCGAGAGTCGCGAAATGCGGCGCGGCGGGAAGAATTTCGAGCTCGGGCGAAGCGACGGGAAGCGGCTCGGAATCGCCGGCTTTGAGGAAGCCGAACGGGAAGGAAAATCGCTGCGCGATGACGGGAGCGGTGGCGCCGGGACTGCCGGAGCGGAGGCCGCCGAAGATTATTTCGATCCGTTCGCCTTGGCGGAGCGGCTTGTTTTTGAGAGCGAAGCGGACGGTTCTTTTCGCGTACCAAGCACTCATCCAGCCCTTTTTTGAGAAATGTTCCACGTGGAACATTACGATGCGAGAACTATGCGGGCAATATGTGAGTTCGAGGTAACCTGGAGCTATGGGGTCTGGGCCCTGGTTTGGATGGTCTATCGGAGGAGGCCAGCCGGCGGGATGAATTCTGGGCGGGCTGAAGCCGTAGGGGACGCGCATCTGGAGGGCGTCGCCGGGATTCATTCCGGCGGGGCCGACGGTGTAGGTGAAGCGCCATGAGTTGGAGCTGCCGGCGATTACCGGATCACACGGTGAGATGGTGACGCGGCCGAAGCGGGGGTCGGGCAGCTTTTCCTGGTCGGCTTGCTGAGTGCGGCGCCAGTAGTCCGCCATTTTAGAACGCGACCTCTACTTTGCGTTGGACCTGCGTCTGGACGAACTTGAGGTAGAGGACGTTGTTATGCCAGGAGTAGCCCTCGGGCGCGTCCTCGAGATCTTTCAGGCGCACCAGTGCTTTCCCGTCCACGGTGACACGCTTGGGCTCGGGCGTGCCAAAGATGAAGGTGCGGTGGGTGGGCCCCTTGGGCTGGAGCTTTGCGGTGAAGCGGAGTGAGGAGGAATCGTAATGAGGCTCCTTTATGTAGGCGACGGAGCCTATGTGGGCGATCTGCGGACGGTCCGCGGGCCTGGCAGTGCTGAGGTCGCCTTCAAGTCTGACGACGGTGGTCTTCATGCGAGGAGAGAGTTCGAGGAGCTCCAGAAGGAGATTCAAGACGCGGTTGCCGCTGAGGCACCAGTGATAGGAATCGGTGCCGGTTGCGGCGGTATAGGCATCGGGATACATTCCGATGTGACCGCACTCGGGGACGTAGTCCTTGAGTGAGTAGGATTCGTGGTCGAGGGGGCGAGTCTGCTGGACGGCGGAGATGATGATGCCTTCGGCGATCTTGCGCCAATCGAGGGAGTCGTCGTACTGAGACAACCTGAGGAGGGCGGAGGCGAATTCGAGGCCGTTCCACTGGACGATCCTTCCGAACCACCCACCCTTGTACCAGGTGCAGCCGAAGACGGGGATGGAGCCGTAGGGCATGATGGGTCTGTCCGGGGCACCCCAGAGGTAGATGAAGGGAAGGCCGCGGTAAGCCCAAGTGACGGCCTTTTCGATATGGGCCTTGTCTCCGGTCAATTCGTAAGCCGCAAGATAGCAGGGAACGATCCTGGCGGAGGCCAGAACGTCGGGAACGTGAAGCTGGAGCTCCCATACCTGAGCGCCTTCGGGGCGAATCTGTGTGTCGAGGTACTTGAGGCCGCGCATGCCGACCTCGATGAGCTTCGGGTTGGCGGAGAGGCGAGCGCTTTCCCAGATGGAGACGAGAGCGTTGGCGGTGTGGCCGGAGGAGCTATCGCCCCTTTTCCCGAGAATGCTGTGCTCCTCGTCGGGCTCGAAGGGAACGCTGCCATCGGGGCGAATGTTGCTCATTTGAGCTGGCGACCGGGTGAGGTACCCTTCGACCTGTCCCTGCAGGGGGCCTTCGAAGTGGCGGTAACCTTTGGCGATGAAATCCTTTCCCTCGGTGGCTTTGTCGAAGATCTCCTGGACGCTTTCGCGAAGCTCGGGCGACATGGGTATGTCGTTCTTGAGCGCCCAGTAGAGTTGAAGAGCGGTTGAAGAATTGTAGGAAGCTCCCCACGGGTCGCTCAGGGCGCGGTGCCATCCTTTCTCTTCCTCTTCCCACGTGACGCTGGTGTACTCGGTGAGGACGGCCTGGAAGTAAGGGTCGTAGGTGTCGTAAGGAAAAGGCGGGGGCTCGGGGAGTCCGCCGACGGATTCGAGCCAGAGGTGGAAGATGGAATCGAAGTCGTCTCCCTGGATTGCGAAGAGCGAGGCGGAAAGCGCGAGGGTTTTGCCGGCGTCGAGCTTGTAGGGCTCGTCGGCGAGGAGGGAGTTCTCTTTGACCCATTCGGGAACGGAAGGAACGAAGAGACCCATGAGGTGGTTGGCTCCCGGGGTGACGTAGTTGGGAGAGGCAAATTTTGCGGAAGGCGTGACGTGCTCGCCGTCCCATTTCTGGAGCGGGTCCCACATTATTCCTGTGGCCATGTTGTCCTTTATCGTGGCCATGAGGGGGATGGTGACCTTGTAAGGATGAGGAACGGTGCGGTCGGCGTGGGCGGCGGCGCAGAAATCCGTGCCGGAGGAGCGGTCATCGGGAAGGAGATACTCGAGGCCTGGGAAGAATCCGAGGTCGCGCTCTTCGCCGAAGGAGCCGTCGCCGACGAGGTACTCGGGGAAGGAGAAAGCGAGGATTTCCGCCGGCTTGTCGGCGGAGAGGGTGCAACTGACCTGGGCGCGGCGGGCGTCGGGTTCGAGGGTGAAGCGGTACTCGGCTTTCCAGTTTCGTCCTTCGGTATCGGGCCAGCCTACTTCGAGCCGAATGTCGTTTCCGGAACTCATGACCTCACGGAGCGTGGACGTGTCAGCGTAGATATCGCGGCAGATGTCCTCGCCATTCTCTGAGAGATAGGTGAGGCGGCCGAGAGAGGGAAGGACGCCCGTTTTGCTCCAGTTGCCCGGGCCGCCGCCGTACATTTCCACGACGCCGTAGCCGTAGGCATTTCTGGGAAAGACGAGGCGGATATTTTCGTTTTGAAGGCACCAGTCCTTTTTGTCGTTTGTCTGGAAGCCCGGTTTGGATTCATCAAGAGGCGGCGCGGCCTTTCGGCTAACGATTGTACTCGCAGTAGCAGTGGAAACGACCTCACGCTTCATCTTTAGCCTGGCGACAACGACTACGGGATCGGCGGTCTCAGTTCGAGGCAGGCGGACTTTGGCCTCGCCGGAGCGTTTCTCGAAGGGGCCGATTGAGAAGGGGCCATTTTCTACAGCGAGCCAGGGCTGTGAGGAGCTCTTCAGGACGGCGCCGTCGGGAAGATCCAGAGCGAGGGTGACTTCGGCCTTTTCTCCCCCGTGGTTGGATACCACGCAGCGGACGGGAGTATCTTCACCGGGGAAGGAAACGGAGCGGCCGATCATGAATTTCTCGATGACGGGTTCGGCGGGGCCGGAAGGACGATCGCTGATCTTGATGGAGTCAATGGCGAGTTCCGTGTCAGGGCCGGCGTCGAGGAGCGCGAGGGCGATGCGCCTTATGTCGTTCATGAAGCCGCGGGCCTGGTTGAGGTTTACGTTGTAGTTGTGGAACTTGCCGTCGGGAACTACGGGAAAGGCGAATCGAGCGGCGGCTTTGAACTCGGCGTGGGACGCGGAACTATACCAGAACTCGGCCATATCCGCGCCTTTGACGCGGGCGCGAATGGTGAGAACCTGCCTTTCGGAGGCGTTGAAGTCGCATATGGGGCTGACGATAGCCGGACGGGTTCCTTCAGCACGCAGGATCATTGCGCCGTCCTCCAAGCCCATGGAGGCGATGTCGGAGAAGGGAAACCAGGCGGCGACGTCGCCGGGAGAATTGAATTCGTACTCGGGAAGGGAAGGCTGAGGGGAGGCGAGGCGCTCGACGATGGCGACCTCGGCTATCTCCCAGACGGCATCGTCTCTGGGAGGATCGAATCTGATTCGGAAGACTTTCT
Source organism: uncultured Planctomycetota bacterium (assembly GCA_964622675.1). Taxonomy (GTDB): domain Bacteria; phylum Planctomycetota; class DG-23; order CAZBND01; family CAZBND01; genus CAZUUK01. The sequence goes on from CAZUUK010000131.1 coordinate 5,243, forward strand.
GTCCGGGCTTCCAGAAGGGGACGACGCGAACGGTCATCCAATCATCAGTGCGTCCAAGGGAAAAGGGCATTCGCCAGTCGCCATGAAATCTGGCTTCCTCCTGAGACTCGGCGGGAGCGTAGAAGATCTCAGAGCGGCCGGCGGCTGAGGAGCGGAGCTGCAGGCGGACGTACTGGAAGTCGCTGGTCTCCAGCTCGAAGAGGGGGCTTTCGAAGTAAGGGTCGGAGCCGGTGCATCGGACGAGAAGCGCGCCGTCCTTCAGCTCGAGAGGAGCGATGCTGTGCTCGCCGCCCCAGCCGAGAATGTCTTCGGCTACTGTGAAGTCCCAGCGAATGAGGACACGCTGGATTTCGTCTGACTCTTGAGCGGCGGCGAAGGGGAGCGAACCGACTGCGAGCAAAAGCGCGACCGAGAGAAGAATTACCGGGCGCATGCGCCTACCTCCTGTGTGTAACGATTTGAGGATCGAACAGGGAACAAGGCTTCGGCCTTAATCAGATTCCAGGGCCAGGAGCGTACATATTAACAGCAATCGGCGGCGGGGGAAAGGTGGTGGCGCCGCTAATCCGAGGGGCCGAAGCGGAAGAGCCTTCATGGGTGTGGCGACAGAACCGGGGGGTGCCGCTTCAAGCTTAAGCGCTGGAGGAAGGGGGAGATTTTTGGGGAGGGAGGCGACTCACGGCCAAGCCACTGGTTGTGTGCACTCGCGGAACTTCGCAGTGTGAGCAAAGGTGATGAAGGGTATTGACGTTTCTAGCCGATTGGCGCACACTAATTGCAGGTGGCTTGGGAGGGGCGAAGCATGCAGCATCTCTTGCAGGTTCCGTCGGTGGCCTCAGTTGGTTTTGTTGGTACAGCCGCCAAGCATCCGTTAGCCCTTGCTGTCATCGCCGGGTCTTCGCTCGTGGGTCTAGGAATCGTTGCCTACCGGCAGCCGCGCCGCGCGCGCTGGGTCACCCACCTGTTCGTTCTCGCCTTTGCGGTCACCGGCCTTTGTCTCATTATGTGGGCCGGAAGGCGCTGGCCCCCCCAGCGATATCTGATCTCGCTTTTCGTAGCTGCGTTTGTTGCCCTGCCTCTAGCAGTCATCTTCGCCGCTAGCTACTGCTCGCCCGCGCTTCGGGAAGGTGCAGCTACGCAGCAGAGGAGGAAGTGGCGGTGGCTCTTCATATTGCTCCCGCTTTCGCTGCTGGTCCTTGGCGGTATGTCATCGCTGCTGAGCGTTCTTGCTCCACAATATGCGGGGAGGATTCATTGTATCGTTTCTGTGCTCGTATTTGGCGGGTCTGCTGCGGTTTGTGTATGGCACTTCGGCCATCGGGGGTCATGGGCGATGTTGGCGATAGTCATTTTGGGTTACCTGGCAGTTACTTCCCAATGGGTTGTTGAGTATCTTCGAGAGGCAGGTTACACGATTCCCGAACGCGTGGCAGAGGCCACTCCCATTGCCTTCCTCGGGGGGATATTAGTGATCATTTTTGCCCTGCTGGTCGGTGATCGTAAGCGGTCTTGACGCGCTTCCGGTCTTTGTTCCCGTGCTCGCCTAAGACAAACGTGCTTGAATCGTGGGCGCACAATGTGACAATGATCGCCGTGAGTTCAAGCACGGGGGCAAGGAGGGGGTTGGGGGACGGAGACCGGTACAAACAGTGGGCCAGGTCAACCGCACAGAGCGACGACTTAGTTAGCTCGGGTTTGCAACGACCAGCCTACTTGAGGCCGGCCGTCAACGGCCAGGACGACCCTTGCACCGGCCAGCTCAACACCCCGGGGAATGATCAGAGTGAGCGGCACGCTAAGTTGGGAGCCCGAGACCGATCTGGCTTCAGCGGGAACACCAAGGTCACGACCATCCCGGCCTACCAAGCGCAGCGTGACGCCGCTGTCAGCAGGCGCCTGCCCCCAGATGTTCAGCAAGAGCCTGTCGCCTGCTTGTGCACTCAGTTCGCCTTCAGAGAAATAGATAGTGTCATTGTAGAAATCTACGGCGAGTGCAATGACACCAGGGATGACGCCGACCAGTAACCACAGACAGTCGAGCACCACTATTTTCCCGTCGAGTTTGTCGGAGGGGGTCGCGGTTTTGCGCTCGGGGTGCATAAAGGTGCCGCATCCGGAACTCGCAAGCGCGAACATGACCATCACAGCGATCACGACCGCCCGACTTTTGAGCCGCTGCATCCTACACCACCTCCTTTCGGCCAAAGGTGGGCGTGATGCCCGCCGTCGGCTTCAGAATCTATCTTTGATGCAATGACCTGCCCCACTGTTTGTATCAGCCCTCGTCTCGGGATTTCGTGCAATACATGGACTGCATGTTGTGCGTGATCCACCGCGCGATTTAGAGCACAGTTTTTGGTGCGTGTCAAGGGCTTAATTGGGAGGCAGCCAGCTTGACTAGTGGCCAGTCATCGCCGCAAGTTCAAGCAGAGCGACAAGGGCGGGATTTGGGTAAGGGGCGGGATGCTGCCGGCGGAAAGGTGGTGGTGCGATTGGTACAGGCTCTGGCGCGGAGGAAAGTTGAAGGAGCTGAGCCCCGGGGATGCGAGATGTTCCTGAAGGGCTCCCACTGCGCGATACATAGGGCCCCGGCGAAGCGGCTGAACACGAGAACCGGGACAGAGACGGCATGGAATTCAAGCTGACGGGGCACTGAGCGTACGCCGGCGGGACGAGATCAATTCGGAGGACTCAGGCGCGTGCGCAGGGCTCAGGGCAGATTCTCTCCACGGTCTCCCTGACGATGCGTTGGAATGCGCCGGGCGAGAACTGGCGTCGGACACCAGCCGC
>CAZUUK010000132.1:0-8004 GCA_964622675.1 uncultured Planctomycetota bacterium
CAGCTCGATGGAAGGCGCGGCCACATATTCGCGCAGGTGCGCACCCCTGGGCCCGTCCTCCGGATTGATGAAAGGCCCCTCCAGGTGAATCCCCAGATTCTTCGCCCCCTCCTTCGAGCCGCACGCCTCCGCCAGCATCGGCAGGTTCCGCCTGTAAGTCTCGAAGGAGGCGGTCACAACTGTAGGACAGTAACCGACCGTCCCCCGCTTAAGCAAAGCCGCGCTCACCGATGCGATCCCCTCAGGGATCAGCCCCTCGCCGGTGAAATCCACCCCCGCGTAACCATTCACCTGCAGGTCCACAAAACCCGGCAACCTCATCGCTCCAACAGCAGCGCCGCCTCCTTATCCAGAAATACGAACGCCCGTTCGTGTCCCTTCAAAATCGACGCCGGATGCATCGGGGAAACCGAGGCCTCGGCCGAAAGGCAATCCCGCACGGCTTCCGCCTTCCGCCTATCCGGCACCGTGCAAATGATGTTCTCCGCCTTCATAATCTGTCGGATCGACATCGTTATCGCCTGCTTCGGAACGCTCTCCACCCTCGCAAACCATCCCTCACCCACCTGCTGCTTCCGGCACGCCTCGTTCAGGTTCACCACAATGAACGGCACGTCCGTCTTGAAATCCGCGGGCGGATCGTTAAACGCCAGATGCCCGTTCTCACCAATGCCGACAAAAGCCACATCAACCGGCTCCTCTGAGATCACCTCCCCCAGTCTCCGGCACTCCCCCTCCGCGTCCGCCGCATCCCCCTCTATCAGGTGAACACTCCCAGGATGCACTTTATCCACCAAGCGTTCTCGCAGATACTTCCGAAAGCTCGCAGCGTGATCGGGCGGAATGCCAACGTACTCATCCAGGTGGAACATCACCGTGCGCGCCCAACCGATCCCTTCGGCCCGCGTCAGGTGATCGAGAAAGTCGAACTGCGACGCGCCCGTCGCCGCAACGAAACGCGCAGCCGGTTTCGCCGCAAGCGCTGCGCGGAGGATCTCAGCCGCCCTCCCGGCCGCAGCCCGCCCCATCTCGTCCTTGGTATCGAAGACTTGGATCTCCATCGTCGCCGGCCCCCTCAGGCTAATGAAGCTCCCCTATTGCGCTGCTCCGGCGGACCCTCCCACGCTAACTAGCAGACGCGCTCCCTCTCGGGAACCACCAGTCTAATATCACACCCACCCCGTTATGGCAAGTCTCTCTCAACTCCCTTGCGGCAAATCGCCCAGCCTGCGCCCAAAGTTCCTCATCTAGTAGGCGTAAAGCTTTCCGTACGGCCGGCTGCTTTTGGGAATAAGCTTTACGAAATCTCCCGGCTGAAACTCCAAAAGGGGCAGCTCAAAATCCCCGCCGTATTCCGCCAGAACGCTCCTCACGGTTGACCACACATCATCGCTCACCCTTTCAAGCCCCACCTCTCGCCCAAGCTGATATTCCTCAACCTTCCCCCGCACGTATATCACCCCGCCGTGCATCCCGGTTCCCACGTATTCGCCGACAGGCGAACTCTCCGCCGATCCCATCCCCAACACCACCAGCACACCCCCCGCCATATATTCCCCCACGTAATCCTTTGCGCGCCCGCCTATAACCAGCAGCGGCAGATGATCCCGGTACTCCTTCATGTGAATGCCCGCGCGATATCCCGCGCTCCCACTCACAAATATCTTCCCCCCGCGCATAGAGTGACCAAGTACGTCTCCTGCATCCCCACGAATGACGATCTTGCCCGAATTCATCGTGTTGCCCACCCCGTCTTGCCCATTTCCCCTGACGATGATCTCCGCCCCGTTCATGAACGCGCCCAGATCGTTGCCCGGCACCCCGTTTATCACCACGCGCGCTCCCCCGTTCAGCCCGGCGCCTATGTAGCGCTGCCCGCGCACGTTATCCAGCGTGAACTCCTTCACGCCTTCGCTCAGCGCCGCGTGAATCTGCTCGTTCAGTTCCCTGTAGTGAATGCCTTCCGCGTCGATCCTCAAACCTCTATCCCCGCACCTGAAACCACATGCTTCCTGTACTCAGACGGAAGCGAGATCAAACCGAACTCGTCTGTCAGAAGCAGCTCCTTGAACCCGGAAACGTTCACCTTCTCCTTTATCAATCCCGTGATGATCCCCGCCCGGTCAATATCGCCCACAAAGATCGCTCCGACTATCCTGTCATCCCGCAAAACGATCTTCTTATAGACCGGTCCTTCATCATCCAGTTCGCTCAAGACTTCGTATCCCTCCCCAACCGGATCAGTCGCGCCTACCGATATCGTAGGAAGCCCGCATACATCCACCGCATTCATCGCCAGGCTGCCACCGTATCTTCTTGCCCTCCCTGCCATATTGCTTCCCGCCACGTACCCCTGCCGATAAGCGTTGGGGAAAATGGCTATCGTCCTCTTTTCCCCGCTCAGAAGCTCCGCCGCCTGCGTCACGTCTCCAGCCGCGTATATCCCCTCAACCGATGTCTCCATCCGGTCGTCAACGAGTATGCCCCGGTCAGTCTCGACACTCGTACCTTCCACCAGACCCTTGTTCGGCGTAACGCCGATAGCGAAGATCACCATATCGAATGAAAGCCCGGTCCCGTCCCTCAAAACCGCGCCCGCCACTCTCCCGTCCTTTTGCTCGACGCGCGATACCGTCGTCCCGCACATCACCTCCACTCCCCGAGCCGCCAGAGCGCTGCGCGCCAGGTCCGATGCCGTCCGGTCGAACGTAGCGCTCAGAATACGGTCTGTCAGCTCCACCACCGTCGTCCCGATACCAAGCCCAACCAAAGCCTCCACTGACTTCAGCCCGATCAACCCTCCCCCAACCACCAACGCCTTCTCCACCGGGAACTTCTCGATGAACTGCCTGATCTCCCTCGCATCGTCCCACGTCGCTAACGTAAATACGCCGCGCGCCTCCGTCCCTTCTACGTCTCGCGGCATAATCGGCCGTCCGCCGGTCGCAATGAGAAGCTTATCGAACGCCAGCGAATAGCCCTCAGACGTCTCCACCCTCCGCAGCTCCGGATTAACCGACCTCACTTCCACCCCCAGCCACGCCACTACGTCGCTCTCTTCGTAGAAGTCGCACGGACGATAAAGCATCTTGCTCTCATCAACCTTCCCCCCCAGCAGGTAAGATATGAGCGGCCGGGAGTAGGTATGGTGGGGCTCTCTCGTGACGATATGGATAGCCGTTCGCGGGTCCGACTCCCTGATCCCCGCAACCCCACCCATCGCCGCCGCAGAGTTGCCGATAATCAAATACGCGCACCTATCCATTATCACCCTCAACCACTATCGCCTCATTCGGGCAGTTCGCCACGCAAGCCGGCTCCTCAGCGCCCATGCACAGATCGCACTTGGACGCAACCTGCCCGTTCGCTCCTCTCCTTATGGCGCCAACCGGACAGACCATAATGCACATCCAGCACCCAACGCACCTCTCGGCATCGCAAAGAACCGCCCCCGTCCTCGCGTCCCTATGCATCGCTCCCGTCATGCACGCCTCTATGCACGGAGCCTCGTCGCAGTGTCGGCACTGAAGCGCAAAACAAACATACCCCTTCTGCTCCACGTGCACCCCCGGCACCACGCTCTCGCGCTCATCCCTGAACGCCTTGATTATCTTCTTCGATTTCGAATGCTGCACCAGGCAGTGAATCTCGCACAGCCTGCAGCCTATGCAGAACTCTTCTCTTGCGACTATTCTCTTCATCTTCGTCACTCCCCGGCCGCTTTGATGTCCAGGATCTCCAGCTCCCTGTCTGTAAGTCCCACTCCCCGAAGATGCTCGCGGTTTCCCCTCAGGCTCTCGATCGCATTTATCCCCATGCCGCCCATCATCTCCTTGACCTCCAGCGACCAAGCGCGGAGCAGGTTCACAAGCCGCCGCTCGGCCATCTCGGCATTAAGCCGCCTGGTCAGGTAAGGGTCCTGCGTCGCTATTCCCCAGTTGCACTTGCCCGTATAGCACTTCTGGCACAGGTGGCAGCCCATCGCCACCAGCGCAGCAGTTGCTATGTAAACCGCGTCCGCACCCAGAGCGATCGCCTTCACTACATCCGCGCTGCAGCGAAACCCGCCACCCGCTACTATGGACGCCTGGTTGCGAATTCCCTCCTCTCGCAACCGTGAATCCACCGCCGCCAGCGCAAATTCTATCGGTATCCCCACGTTGTTGCGGATCGCCGTCGGTGCAGCCCCGGTTCCCCCTCGATACCCGTCAATCACAATAATGTCCGCCCCCGCCCGCACCGACCCGCTGGCGATCGCCGCCACGTTGTGCACCGCCGCTATCTTCACCGCCACCGGCTTACTGTAACGCGTCGCCTCCTTAATCGCATATATGAGCTGCCGCAGATCCTCGATCGAATAAATGTCGTGATGCGGCGCAGGTGAAAGGGCATCCGTCCCTTCCGGAATCATCCTCGTCGCCGAGATCGCCGCATCCACCTTCTCGCCCGGCAAATGCCCCCCTATCCCCGGCTTCGCCCCTTGACCTATCTTGATCTCGACCGCCGCCGCCGCGTTCAAATAATCCACGTCAACCCCGAACCTACCCGATGCAACCTGCACTATCATGTTGCTCCCGTAACGCCGGAGATCCTTGTGCAGCCCCCCCTCGCCGGAGTTCGCATACGTTCCTGCTTCCTTTGCCGCCCGAGCCAGCGCAAGCGACGCGTTATAGCTGATCGACCCATACGACATCGCCGAAAACATGATCGGCACTTCCAGTTCAAGCTGCGGCTCCACGCGCGTCTTCACCGTCAGCGCCCCGCCCCTCTCCCTGAACTCCAATCTGTCCGGCTTTCTCGCTAGGTACGTAACTATCTCCATCGGCTCGCGGAGAGGGTCAATGGAGGGATTTGTCACCTGGCTTGCGTTCAACAGCATCCGGTCCCAGTAGACCGGCTGCTCTCGATCGTTACCCATACCGGCAAGCAGCACTCCCCCCGTTTCCGCCTGCCTGTAAATGTTCCGCAAAGCATCCGCAGTCCAGTTCCCGTGCGGGCGAAACTCCAGCGCTGAACGTCTTATCGACACCGCGTTCGTCGGGCACAGCGTCGCGCAGCGATGACACCCTACGCACTTGCTGCTGTCGCTGAAAACCATCTCTTCGTCCGCATCGTACTCGTGCACGTCGTTCGCGCACTGCCGCACGCACACCTGGCATTGGATGCACTTCTCCGGGTCGCGCCCCACAACGAACTCAGGTTCCACCAACCACTGCCGCACGTCTATTCTCCTTTTGCGGCACTACGGCCGCGGCTCTCTCGCCCTATAAAGTCAGAATAGGCTCCCGCGCCCCCTTCACCTCGCCTATGATCGGCACCCCCGCCTCCGCCTGCCAGAGCGTATCAGGCTCCGGACATATCTCGCGTATCGCCGCCTCCTCGCTGGCGACATAGAGCTTATCTCCCTTCCGCGCCGCCGTCATGGGCCGCAGCTTCGTCCGATCGTTGATCCCCAGCATCCCCCCGCTGTGCCCGAGCAGCACCGAAAACGGCCCGTTCAGAAGCGCCCCCCCGTAGACCATCCGCACTGTCCTCGCCAGCTCCCGCCGCTCCTCCGGCATCCGTTCGATCTGATCCCAGAAAGGCGGCGCCAGCGCCATGCACGCTATCTCCAGCGGCAGACCGTGCTTCCTCACCAGCAGGTCAAACAGGTACGTTATCACCTCCGTGTCAGTATGCAGCGCACAGTCGTAACCGAAGTTCGCCAGGTATCGCCGGTTGATCCCATAGGACGATATCTCACCGTTGTGCACCACGCTCCAGTCAAGCAACCCGAACGGATGCGCTCCGCCCCACCAACCAGTCGTGTTCGTCGGAAACCGCCCGTGCGCAACCCAGATGTACGCCTCGTACTCCTCAACCCGGTAGAAAGCTCCTATGTCTTCCGGGTAGCCAACCCCTTTGAAAACACCCATGTTCTTCCCGCTCGAAAACACAAACGCCCCCTCCACACCCGCGTTGATCGCCATCACCACCTCTACCATTATGTCGTCCTCGCTCCGGTCGTAGTGCCGCTCCAGCTCCTCCTCCTTGACCGTCACAAAATATCTATGAAGAATCGGCCGCGACCTGATCACTTCCAACGGACGAATTGGAATCGGCTCCTCCGCGTGGATTTCGCATCGCCTCCTGAGAGCCGCCTCAGCCGATTCCTTTGCATCGCCATCCTCATACATGGCGTGCAGCGCGTAGCGATCTCTCTGCTCCGGATAGATCCCGTACGCCGCAAAGCCGCCGCCCAGACCGTTAGCCCGCTCGTGCATATTCGCGATCGACCGGACGATCTGTTCCCCGTTGAAACGCTCCCCCGTCTCGGACATGATCCCCGATATCGCGCATCCGCCTATATCTTTCTCGTCCCTCACTCTCCACATCGCTATCACCTGCCCTTAAACACAAACTTCCCCCTCCCCACGTCTGCGAACTTCGATGGAGCAACTGTCATGCCAATCCCCTTAACCGGAAAACGCCGTGTCCAAAACCCGGCCCCTCCGCCCAGAGAACGGTCCCTTCCCACATCCAGACCTGATGGGAAATGACACTGTTCTACAAGGAAGAGAGGAAACTACAGAAATGTAGCCGTGCCGCCGGCACTACCTACCGTAGCGTTGATAAGGCAGAAGTCGTTTTACAGCTCCGCCCTGGAGCCCCCCGGCCCCCCTCCCTCTCATCACGCTTCTCTAAACCGTCATCAAAGGATCGGCAGATACTTCTCCAACTCATACTGGCTGACGTGCGCCCGGTACCTTTCCCACTCGATCTTTTTGTTCGCGATGAACTTCCCGAAAATGTGATCCCCCAGCGCCTCCCGGACGAGCTCGCTCTTTTCCGTCTCCGCAATCGCCTCCGACAGATCCCCCGGCAAGGACTCTATCCCCCGCTTCGACCGTTTCTCCGGCGACATCTCGAAAATGTCCTCCTCCACCGGGTCGGGCAGCTCGTAGCCCTCCTCGATCCCTTTCAAACCCGCCGCCAGCATCACCGCGAATGCCAGGTACGGATTGCAGGCCGGGTCGGGACAGCGGAACTCCACCCGCGTCGCCTTCTCCTTCCCCGGCTTGTACATCGGCACCCGCACCAGCGCGGACCTGTTTCGACGCGCCCAGGAAATATAGACCGGCGCTTCGTAGCCCGGCACAAGTCTCTTGTAAGAGTTAACCCACTGCGCCACCACCGAGCAGATCTCCCGCGCGTGAACCAGAAGCCCAGCTATATACGACTTCGCCGTCTTCGACAGGTGATACTCATCCCCCCGCTCGAAAAAGGCATTCTCGCCCCCCCTAAAAAGCGACTGATGCGTGTGCATCCCGCTCCCGTTCTCCGCAAACAGCGGCTTGGGCATGAACGTCGCGTAAACCCCATGGCCCATCGCAACTTCCTTAACCGCCAAACGATACGTCATCGCCGCGTCCGCCATTGAAAGAGCTTCCATGTACCGCAGGTCTATCTCGTGCTGGCTCCGCGCAACTTCGTGGTGGCTGTATTCAACGCCTATCCCCATCTTCTCCAACGCCAACACCGTCTCCCGACGAAGGTCGCTGGCCACATCAAGCGGCGTCAAGTCGAAATATCCCCCGGCGTCCAGCACCTCCGGCGCCCCGGCCGAACTCTTGAAGTAGAAATACTCGAGCTCCGGCCCCACGTAGAACGTATAACCCATGTCGGTAGCCTTCTTCAGGTTGCGCCTGAGTGCCCAACGCGGGTCCCCGCGATACGGCGTCCCGTCCGGCTCCAGCACGTTACAGAACATCCGTGCCACACCCGCTCCCTCATCCGGGCGCCAGGGGAGTATCGCAAACGTGTTCGGATCCGGCTTGGCGATCATGTCGCTCTCCTCGATCCGTGCGTACCCCTCAATTGACGAACCGTCGAAGCCCATCCCCTCGTCCAGCGCCTTCTCCAATTCCTCCACCGTAATGGCAAAGCTCTTCAGAAACCCCAGCACGTCGGTAAACCACAGCCGGATGAACTTCACCTTGTTTTCCTTCACCGTCTTCAGCACGT
>CAZUUK010000133.1:0-7966 GCA_964622675.1 uncultured Planctomycetota bacterium
CGCAAGGCGTTGATAACGTCCCCGAGGCCGACAGAGCCGTCACAGTCGAAGTCGCCTGCTTCAACCCGATCGTTCCTGAAGTACTCCAGCCCGACCGCTTCCTTCAGCATCAGTATCAGGTCGGTCAGGCCCAGGCCAGCACCGTCCACATCCATAGAAGTCGGCGGGCCGACAGTACCTTCTAGACGATCGCCGGAAGCCACAGTGACCGTAGTGCTCGCCGCGGCTCCTGCCGCTGATACCAACGCTTCGTCCTGCACCCCGGCAGTCCATCCGGAGCGGCGGAGCACGTGACTTTGGAGCTCCTGTAACGAAGGTAATCGAACAGGCTGAGCCCCGCGAGGCTCCACGCCCCACGCTATGTGCTGCTGCAGCCCTTCTGCTCCTGGCCACCACGGCGGCTCGAACCTTGGTCTGCCCCTAAGCTTGATAGCCGTTAACCATCCCGACCGGCGAGCAACTCCAGCGTCACAGGCAAAAAGACGGTCGGCGCTTCATCGCATTCCCGGCATCTGATTCGAAATCGGATAACATCTGACCCGCTCTCCTGGGCTGCTCCTTGAAGCCCCACCGCGAACTTACGTGAGGATGCCTCATCAGCCGGCACCCGCCTGACTTCGAGCGACGAGAGGTCATGTTCAATGGACGAGACTTCCCAGTGATGACTATTCAACGAGGCGATTACAACTTCTCTTCTGCAACCTTCGCCGCCATGAGGACATCTCAGCAACAGGCGAGGAGGCTGCACAACGAAATGTCTCACCGCGGTTGCCCTCAGCGCCGCACGTAATACGGGCTGCCGAGCATCGTCCGTATACAGCCAAATCCCTTGCTCGATAGGCCCTTCGGTATGGCCCACATCCCATTCGAAACGTATGCATTTCGATTTGTGTGGTGGCAGCGCGACTCGTCCAGGCCATACAGTCAAGCACCCACACCCGCTTCGCACTCCTTCGATCGTTAGATCACTATCTCCCTCGTTGGTGACCTCAAAGCTCCCGCACACCAACGATCCCGCATTGACCACGCCCAGATCAATCCTCCCTCGGGATTCAACGCTCACGAGAGAGCGACCGATCGCAGGGTCCGCCGGATTGGCGACGGGCACAGATTTGTAGAATCTCACGGCGTGGCCGGAGAACACTTTGGCCAGATCCGATGCGCTCACCCTCCGCGCCACTCCAGCGCTGGGGTCAAGCACGGCGAATCCTCGACCTCCATAACCGTAAAGTACTGCAAAGTGTCCGGTCTTTGCCTCTGAAGCCGCCCTCAAATGTATGATCAAAGGCTGCTTCATCCCTTTCAACGCATCCACCGAAAGCGCTACCCCGTCACACTCAAGCCCCAGTGCTCGCGCTGCCCCTACCAAGCTCGACATCGAACACGGCCGGAAAAGATCCGACTCCGTCAATCTGCACAGCTCTTCTTGCGACACGGGCTCGCCGTAGAGTGCACAGACGATCCCGAGTGAGTTCGCCCCGCAGAGATTCTCAGCGACGACGTATCTTCCGCTTGTCGGCACAGACGCAACGTCCATCTGCGCGGCCCCTAGACCTCCTGCCAGAAGCACAACCGCCCCCATTGCGACCCGGCTGCACGCTGTCATTCCCGCTGATCTCCGTCTGGAAGAATTCCCTCGGCCATGTCGCCGCGGCGACGAGAACTCCTTGCTGTAGTTGGCTTGACCTACGCCTGTCTTCGCCGCAGGACCCGCGATAAGACGAACGTCAACCCACCAAACAGAAGGACGAACAAGGCCACGAATGCCCAATTGCCATGCCATCTCCCGCTTTGATCCGAGGCCTGGCCATCATCGCCGGCTTCCCCCTCTCCTGCTCCTGCAGATACCTTGCCACTTACCGATTCTTCCCGTTTCGCACGCTCTTGATCCAGCTCGAGCTTCTCGGTTACGAGCAATTCCTTCATGCCCCGGAACTCCTCGAGGTCATCACCTCCCACCACGTACCACGTATCGATGATGTTGTCCGTTACCGTCGTCCCCGCTGGCAGCTCGGGCCAGAAAAGCTCGGGCCTCAACTCCGGGGGATTCAACCTCACCTGCGAGACCTCGAGCGTGTGAATCCCCGTCACTTCCCCCGACCTGTTGAACCATTTCGCCGTGCCCGACTTCGGAAGAGGAACCGAGTCCACTTCCGCGTACTCCGACTCCTCAGAAAAACGCAACCTGCCACCCCTGTACTCCTCCCGCCGCGCCACCTGATATCCGTAGCGCTTATCCAAAATCGCCTTCGAGTAGTCTCCCTTGGCCACGTCACCCACAAAGAGGATCGCCTGATCCGGATTACCCGGGTCCGGCTCGAGCTTCCCTGCGACCGTGCCCTCCGACAGCGCGTTCAGCACTTGGTGAATTGTTCCTAGCCCACGCCCACCGCCTAGCTGAATCAGACCATATGTGAGCGGCCCGTGAAGAGCATAGACCATATCGCGTGCATGAATGGATGCCGACCTCCCCTCCGGGAACCAAAGCATGCTTTTCTCCCCCGTAAACGTAACCGTCTCGAACGGCTTCTGTCTCGGCTCCTCTTCCCCCTCGTACTTCTCGTACAGCGTCGTGACATCCAGCCGGCGGTTAGAGTAGCCGTCGCGCCACGCTACGATCCTAACTTCGGTTTCCCTCCATAAAGGCTCTCCCAGTACCAGTCCCCCCGCTTGCCCCGAACCCCCGCGCGGGGCCTCAACGGGGATTCGCACCAGCGATCGTTTGTGTTGCGTGGCCACGAACGAAAGACGGGTCGCAGCCGTGTCTACCTGTTCCGCCCTGCGAATCGCATCATCTAGCAGCCCAGAATCCCCGTACGCAAGTGCCGAGATCGCTACCAGTGAGAGACTCGACCTAGACAAAAGTCTCCATCCCGTCATCACAAGCTCCTTTATTCCCGACCACAGTCTGCACCGGCAACGCCCGAAGCCACACGCGCTCCCGCGACCATCTCTCGGCCGAGATGCGCTCGCAACAGAGGCATCTCACTGCACCTTCGCTTCAACTGCGAGCCGCTGCCGTACCCTCCCCCTTATATAGCGCAGCCATGCAAACGTCATACATAAGCGCCCCGCTTTATTAGCTCACAAACAGTCAGGTAGCCTCCTTTTCGCCGACGCCCAGACCATCACGCCGCCGTGCGCACTTCTGTTTTGCTGACTGGACACTTCGCTGTGGGCACTGCCGCGAGTCCTTGTACGCAGGTGCACAGCACCCCTTAGCGTGTGCGCCGTCACAGGGATCCTATGCCAGCTCTCGGCCGGTCGCGCTCCCCGATTCCCTCCAGAGCAACCGTCCTACCAGCTGTTGCATCCCGTCGTGTTCGGGTCACACTCTAAACTGTGGTCGCAACTCACGCAGTTGCTGTCACAGTCATAGTGTATCCGACAGCAGTTCGCTACGTTGTATGCCTCGCAGTAACTAGCGGGTGACCCGCCACATACTCGGGGTATACTAATCCTTTCAACGTACTGCCAACAACCAAGGACTTCATGACAGCTAACGGGGCAACTGGTAGACCCATCCGAGCAATGTTGCGCGCACGCGCCGCCGACATCGGTATTGCCAATAGCCACGGGCCGCAAATAGTAGTGACTCTTGACAAGGCCAAAAAATGTCCCCCCCCCTTTCACGCCCGATCAGCGTGTGGTCATCACAAGAGCGTAACCAGTAAACCGATGCTCAAAGACCCCTTTCGGGATAGTCTCGATCACGCTTTTGCTGGACAGCAGGTCAATGAGCTGGACGTAATTATCGCTTACCTTCGAACAGACGACATAGTGCTCCACGCCGGGGCGGGTTTGATGAGCAATAAAAGGGACTGTAAGATAATCCAGATCGTCTACCTTGACCTCAATCGCCTGCGCTTTCCCAAGACCTATCTCCTCGCAAAGCTTTTTCAATTCGTTCAGAGAGATCGCGCCATCATGGAAGTATTTGCTGCCCAGCCTGCGTACTTCGGTCGGCTTGACCTCCAATGCGGAATAGGCAGCCAAGTAACATACGCATTCGACGCCGCAGTTGAAGCTGGAACTGGAAGAGAGGGCCTGTACAAGATCGATGTCCTCCACACCACGGCTCCGCCACCAGAGCACCACAGCCGCTAAAACGATGGTACCCCCAAGGACGATGAGTAGACTATCGACTGCTTTGTGTCTGTCCATTCCGGTTCCTAAAAACCCTGATGGTAAGCCCCATAAGCAAGAGAAGCAGACCGACCAAACCTGCCGAGGCGTACCACCTCCACCCGCCTGGCTTGCGGCGTGTTTCCAATTCTGCCCGGCTAATGTGAGGCGGTAATCGGTCGTCCGAACTTGCTCCAGGGACAGAACTGCGGGTCGCATCCACACCCGTTGCTCCCTGCTCAGAAAGGTCTGTGCGCGCCGTTGCCTGATCGAGAACAGCTATTAGGGCGTCAATCTGCTCGTCGGATACATGCATGCCCTCGTCGGTGCGATACCGCAGCGGAGGATCGAAACGGTAATCCACAACAGAGGCGGGTTCCGGCATCGGCGGGGCAAAAGTCGCGTTCTCATCCTCGATAACAGCCCGGAATGTGACGGCCTCAACTTTCCATTCCCGCCGCTTTATCGGACGGCGCTGTGCATCAAAGCTGCGGCTCCACTCTTCCACAACGTGCGTTGGAAGCCACGCCCCCTCTACTTCTCGGTAACCGCCGTAATGGGAGGACAGATATGTTCCCTGGCCTGTATCCAACTCCAACGCTAGCACGGCGTAACCGTATTGAGGGGCAAGTACAATTCTCGCACGCCGCTCACTTCCCTCTTCTCGGATTTTGAGCTCAACGGCCTCAGGCGTTTCAGAGGCAATCTCAACTTGGATGTTCGCCTTCAGTATCGTTTCCATCAGAACTCGGGGGACCTGCCCTAACTGAAGCGTCTGATCCACCAGAGCTCGGTTGCGATCCCCGGAGTATATCTGGCCATTGCGGGTGAGTCGGTCTTCTGTCACAAAAAGTACCCGGTGGGCTTCACCGTCCCATGCATATGTGCGCGACCGGTTCAAATCAAGTCTGAACTGCTTGAGAAACCGGTTCCCTTCAAGGCTTCGCGGGACCTGCACTTTCTCCTCACGTTCTTCGATGACATGGTCCATCCGCCATTTATTTCCCTTGGTGGTGACCACCAGGGTTGAGCGCTCCCGGACATGGTTCGCCAATTCTGCTCGGACGTTGTAATCAATCGCCGCCATGCGATCTATATACGTGGGGTCTTTGACAAATCGGGAGTTGACCTCGGCACGTTGCTTGTCGATTATCTCCTGGATCTCATTCTCGGACGCACGCGGAAACTGGTACTCCACCAAAGAGACTTGCACACTAGTAGGGCCCCGATCAGGAATACCGCTAAGGTTGGACTCAAGAATCGACATCACTCGCCCAATTTCCCCAGTGGCAGAGGACTCCGCCACCGCAGGGATAACCTGAAACAGCCACCCTGCTACCACAACTGCGAAGACCAATACCTTAGCTCTCGCCACATGACCTTTCCAACGCAAACCTGGCCAAGCCTCTGACAACTCGAATTGCCGCGCTTTGCTAGTCGCTCTCATGGCTCGTTGCCCCCCAATGCTCGTTACCGCCTGGTTCAGCCACTTCGGTGGCGACGAGTTCTATGTCGAGTGAATCCGTGATCGGCAGACTCCGGTTTGCCATCGGAGCCTTCCACATCCTTGCACGATACAGCCGGATCTGCTCGGCAATATAGATACCTTGATAGAAGACAACCCTATTGTACTCAACCATTAGCTTCACCCGGGAGCCGCTGTGCACGATGATTCGGCGAGGGTGGCCGCCAACGCCGGGATCGACTACGACTGTTAGATCGAGAGGAGAGCGTTCGGTCGGTCCCACGGATTCCACTAGCTGGGGCAATTTCCATCGCAGGAGAAACAGCGGGCAACCATCCACCTCGACAACGTAACCAATATCTGGCGCACGTGTTACCCGGACGGCTGGCAGGCCACCGAATACACTTGGCATGGTCAAGGGAGAAGGCCGGAACGAGGACCCGCCGGCCAAGTCGAGCAACTGGTTGGCCGTAACGGCACAGCTACGGTCAAGCGCTGCCCGCCATAATCCCGTTCTTTCCCATACGTACCCATGCGCGTTTTGAAGCACATGGACTTTTCTGGTCCCATTCGTTCGGCCTAAAGGGTAGTCCGGCTCTTGGAAGTAGGTTTCATGCCAAAGCTTCTCCGTAATCTCCCACAGGCCTTTGGCCTTGACACGAAGATGAGATTCTCGCAACCAACTTACCTTATCCGCAGTGCCGCCCGGTGTCTGAAACGTCCCAAAGACTGGCTGGAACCAGCATAAGCCCTCGCCCCCTCCCTCATGCTCAGTAGGCGACTCGCTCGGATGCCGTTCAGCATAGCCACGCACTGTCATCCTGAAGGCATGCGGGTAAGTAGGAAAGCCCGTGGTCTGTTCGAGCCTCGACCTCACCTCCTGAAGCTTGGCTGGTGACAGAATCGAGGCTTTGAGAAGAGCTTCGTAGAACGAGCCCCAGTTTTGGGCGTTCGGCAGATGAGAGCCGGCCATCGGCCCAGGCTCTTGCGGCGTTTCTCCGGGAGGAACGTTCGATGTAGACGTCCCCCTTTCCACCAGTGCGCTCACTTCGCCGCAGAGGATGGGCGCGCAGAAAAGGAAACACGACACCAGCAACGCACTGCACACGAGCCGCACAGAGACCGCACCTCCTTGTGGCATGCGCCTTAGCGTTAGTCGCAACGCTTGCTTCCAACGGGAAGCAGCAACACTAAATGTCGCCCAGTTGTGCCGCGACATGCCTGTATACGTCACAGCCAGAGAGGACTCCCGAGGACGTCTTGATCAGTAACACTTGTGTACGTCACCTCCCTCGTTATAATCGCCCTCATCGTTACAGACCGACATCCACCAATCGGTGGGACATTGCTGCAAGCTAATCGAGCACGAATTGCAGGTCCTGCTGAATGACTGGTAGACATAATCGCCATCACAATTGTCTGGCGCGCCATCCTCGCACGTCTCGTCCAAGTGGTCCCAACACCAATCGTCGCAGTGGATCAGCGCGCACGCCGGACAGCCGGGGTTCGATTCCTGCTGCTGGTGCACAACGCAGTGCTTATCCCAGCAGCCTGTGGCCCGGACAAGTTCTGCTTCCCGATCATTTAGGCCACGCACCACACGGCCCTGGGCAAAGGGCTGGGCGCCGAAAACCAGCAGCAACACAACGGCTACTCCCGGGGCTCCTGCTAACATTTTGCGCTTCATGGTTTCCTCCCTATCATCGTGTCATCGGCTTCTCTTGGCAACAACTCCGGTGCCTCCAGTGCGCCGCAACGGTGCCCAAGCAGCCCAGGGCCCACCGAAGACGCTGACATCCCAAATGCCTCCACGCCATGCATTATCTCTATCTCTCATGCTTGTCAGCCAGGCACCCCCTCCTTCCAAGAGCGCAGAGCCAACGTAGCCAACCAAGAGGCCACCGCCCCTCGGGTTACGTGCTCATCAACACTCGTAATGTACGGGCCAAATCTTCGTCATCTCTTTGACACGAGCTTACGCCGGGTCAAGGATCAAACCCGATCAGGTCGCATGCTGCCACGTCCCTCTCTTACCAAGTCGTCTTGACCATGGTTTTTCTGCTGGTTTCCAGTCTTCCCGAGCCGACTTCCCGGTAAATACGGCCGCCGCTCCAGCATCAGTCGCTCGTGCACACTGCAAAAATACGGACCTTATCGCCCCTGCCGACGATCCTGAAACCCAGGCACACTCACACCCTCATCCTTTCGTCGACATCCACGCTACTCGCTTCGCCTCCAACTTCCACCGTTAGTATCGCCCCAAAGAAGTCCTTGTCAAGTGTTTTCCATAGAAAATGGGGCAGATTTTCCCTTCCGCATGGCGAGGTAATCGAATCCGGACCGGGCCTTTTCCCCAACTCGTTCTGGTGCAAGGAC
>CAZUUK010000134.1:0-7849 GCA_964622675.1 uncultured Planctomycetota bacterium
CTCGCAATCCCATGGCACACATTCTACCCCCGCCCCACCCACCAGACTACCCATTCACTACCCCACTCACCCTCGGGCTCCTCCTGTAATCGTATCCTTACGCAACAGGTAACCGGGGCCCGACCCAACGCTACACCGCGAAGGGCTGGAACAACGGCTCAAGATCAGTCAGAATGAGCTGAGGTTAAGGACAGCGGAAGGGGACCTAGAATGACTAAAGAGCACACTCAGGAATGCACAGTGTGGGCACCACTGACCGCGTTCAAGTGGGAAGGTGACCGGTTTGATGCGGGCCCGGCTTTCCAAATCGTTCGACCGCGGAACGTACCGGACCTATCGGAGGGCCGCAAACGGTTGTCAGATCTCGAGCGCAGGGCCGTAGACGACGCGTCGCACTGGTTGACTTTCACAATGGCAAGAGAAGAAGTCCTCAAGCCAAGCGAAAAGATTAATCTGTTCCAATTGGCCCTCTGGGTGGCGGTACGAACTCGAACGCAAGTCGTGGTCAGCTTTCGGCGACAGCAGGACGTGGGGCCTCCGAGGGTCGTCTCTCACTATGATCGATTCCAACCCTTAGAAGTGGACCCACAACAAAGCATCGACACCAACCGCCTACAAGAGGCGCGAAGGTATCTGCAGTCTATTGAAGATATTTACCCCGCACGCAAGAGGCTGCGCAACGCCTTAGTCCTGACATTTGCGGCCTGCACATCGGTACACTGGCAGGTTAGGGTGATCTGTTTCAGCGCAGCAGCCGAGGCGATATTGACATATTCTGAAAAGCGCGGCGTTACAAAGCGACTTTGCAGGTCTTTCGCCTGCCTTACTGAGAAGTTAAAGCCGGCAAGGGACTCTGCGTATCTCGGATTCAAGCGGCTGTACCACGTGCGGTCGGAGATCATGCACGGGCGCGCGATGGATCGAACAGATGTAGATCAAAACCTGACGGACACCGGTAGGTTCTCCGACATGCTCCGCCAGCTCTGGAGACGCGTACTTTCTTCTCCTGAAGCAATGAGGGAGCTAGAAGAAAACGACGAAGCTAGACACGCCTTCTTCGCACGCATACAGCAGGGATATGTGCCTCCAAAAAAACCCGCGCGTGGTGACAAGTAACCCGGCCCGGCTTCCCGTAACCCGCCTCAACTGGAAGCAGAGATCATATACAAACATCGCCGTAAGTCCAGTCGCGGTAACAAGGACAGGAGTTTCGTGAAGGGCAGGCCCATTGCGCCATCCCGGGCAGCGTGATATATTGCGAGCCGATGCAATAGCGGGTTCAGCCAACTGCGACTGACGGGGAGAAGCGAAGTGAATCGAATCACCGCGCTGTTCGACCGGATGGATGAATGGAGGCACCTGCCCAACTACCAGTTGGAGCGACGGGCAGACCTGGTGTTTTCGCTGTACCTTCCTGAGGCCCTTGAGCGCAAACTCGGACATCCCGTTCTGCCGAGGCTGATACCAGAGTTCCCGGTTCGCATCGGCACGGTCTATCCCCAGATCCCGATCAACCTATCCTTCAAGATCGACTACGTGGCCCTCGCGGAGGATCGCAGCAAGGTAGTGTTCGTCGAATTGAAGACGGACGCGCACTCCAGAAGAACCAAGCAGGACCGTTACCTCGAGGCTGCGCGTGACGCTGGTTTGAAGCGGCTTCTCGAAGGGCTGCTCGTAATCTTCAGGGCGACCCAGTCCAAGAGAAAGTACTTCTGCCTGCTCCGGCTACTCGAGGACATGGGGTTGCTCAGGATACCAGAAGCCATGAACCGGATCGTTGCCGGGAAGAATCTGGTGGGGATCAATAAGGCGTCGGAGGGCATAGAGATCGACTGCCCGGTGACCCAGTGCAGGATCGTCTACCTGCAACCCAAAGGTGCAGGTCGCGATGTCGTTAACTTCGCGGAGTTCCGGGAGACCGTCGCCAGCCATTCCGATCCCATGTCGCAACGCTTCGCCCGGTCGCTGGAAGAGTGGGCAAAGGCGGAAGCGGAAGCTACTCCGATCACTCAACGCCGAGCCGGGGAGAGTTGAGGCGACCACGTCAATCACAGGAATGGGATCTTCAGTGGGGGCAGCGGCCCTTAGGTTCGTAGGTGTCGATGTGAGGGCCCATGGGTCTTGACCGCCCCTGCGACCCGTATTTCGGTTCTTTTTCGTTTAGGAGGGAGGCTATGTGTACGCAGGCGAATCTGGAGAACCGCCTGGCCCGACTTGAGCGGCAGAACGCACTTCTCAGGGCCTCAGTGATGACATGCGTTCTTGTGGCAGGAATCCTAATCCTCGCCGGTGCAGCACTAACGCGAACCGACCAGAGCCCACCCGATCTCACCGTCCGAAGCCTTGTGGTTGTCGATGCAGATGGAAGAACGGCCGTGAAGATCATCGGCAACGAGGGACTGGGAAGCATAAGCATGTGGGAGACGAGTAGGGAAGGCTGGAAGCCCCAGTTGAGCATCGGGTGTATCGCTCCTCATAGTGGTGGCGGCACCCAGATCTTCATGAAAGGTGCCGATGGCCAGCGGGCAATAAATCTGGTCGCGCAGAAAAAGGGCACCATCCATACCTGGTAGGCGGCCTCGCTGTATCGGCAGTCGCTCCCGAAAACTGCATCCGGGCGTCAGTGTTGGCGCCGAGACTCGCTTGAACCGTGACCAGATATCGTGAGCGACTATTGCCATAAGCTCAAGCCTGGCACCAAGGACGGAACCTTAGGCAGGAACACCTGGCGCGGCAGGCCGTTATCCGACAGCGCCGACGAAAGACGTAGAGAAAGCCTCCAGCGACCAAGTCTCCGCAACCTGTCCGCGATCCCCCTACCCTCCCCTCCGTGACGCAGCGCGATAGGCACGGCAATCCTTCGACGACGAGACGATCCGAAGCCATTTCCGCCCGAGGTGCGGGGCGGGATCGACTCCAGAGACACCGGCCGGGTTGACACCTCTGATGGGCTTTGATAGGCTATAAGTTAACGTCTCGTTACGGAGGAATCGATGGCCAAGACGATGAAAATGATTGAACAGGCGGAGTCTGCGCGAGAGATTTCACCGGTGGAAGCCACCGCCTACCGCATCACCGGACCCTGGCGAATAGAGGCTTTTCCAACCACGATCAAGTCCATACCCGCGGGCTTCGTCCTGCTCAAGCCCATGTGGACGGGGATATGCGCTGCGGACCTGCGTTACACCGCGGGACGAAGACCGCCTGAGGTGCTCAGCGAAAAGCTGCCGCTCGCCCCGTTCCACGAGGGCGTCGCCGAGGTCCTCGAGGTCGGGCCCGGGGTCGAGGATTTCTCGAGTGGAGATCAGGTTGTCGTCGTTCCCAACATCCCCTGCTACGTGCACGATCCCATCACCTATCCGTCGCGCGAAGAAGCATGCCCGGCGTGCAGGCCCGGCGGGGCCGGTGAAAACTATTGCATGGACGTGGCGTTTCTGGCGAGCACGGTGGACGGGCTCGCGCAGACTTCGTTGCTCCATCCGGCGTGGGGCTTGATCAAGCTGCCTGATGAGGTCCCCGCGAAGGTGGCGGCTCTGACCGAGCCCATAAGCGTGGCCGTCACGGCTGGTAAAGAAGCAGCGCCCCTGGCTGAAGGCAGGATATTCGTGCTGGGCGCGGGAGTTATCGGTTTCATCACGGCGCTGGTTCTTTCGAAGGCCTTCGGCGTCGAGAAGGAACGATTGGTCGTTACGGACGTGCGGCAGCGGAGGCTGGAGGCAGTCAAGGCTTTCGCGGGTGGGATGCTTGCGAAGGACGTCAACGGAATGAATTCGTACTGGAGTTCGGCGGCGCGCGTGTTCGAGTGCGCCGGAGGACAGGCTGCGCACCGTACGGTTCCACAAGCGACGAAGCTGTTGATGCCGGGCGGGGTCTGCATGCTCCTCGGCGTGACGGAGGGGCCCGTGCCGGTACAGACGCGCCCGCTTCTCGATAAGGGGCTGATGCTCAGAGGAACGACGAGAAGCACAAAGGAAGATATGGCCGAAGCGGTGGAGCTGCTGCGGAGGGAGGAGTTCGCCGCCGCGGTCCAGACGGTGCTCTACCCGGAGACGTTCGCGGCGGAGTCGCCGGAATCCATTCTGCATGCCTCGCAGGTCGCGGACGACACGGCAAGATACGGACGCGTCCTTCTTCGCTGGTGAAGCGGGAGAAGAATTCAGTGAAGGCGGCGCTGCTCTACGGGCCGAAGGACTATCGGGTGGAGAAAATCCCGGACCCCGCTTGCGGCCCGGGCGACATTGTGATCGAAATCAAGGCCAACGCCGTCTGCGGCACCGACGTGAAGGCGTATCAAAGCGGCCATTCGCTGATCAGGAAATATCCGGTGATCACCGGGCATGAGCTGGCAGGGATGGTCGTGGAGGTCGGGGAGAAGGCGCGCGAGTTTGAAGTTGACCACGAGCGGCGGCGTTTCCACAAGGGCCAGAGGGTGGTTGTAGCGCCTGTGGTTGCCTGCGAGCGCTGCGGGAACTGCGAGGCCGGAAGACCCGAGACCTGCGAGCAGCGGGAAGACGTCGGCTTCAAGTACAACGGCGGCTACGCGGAACGAATGCTCGTGCCGGAGGAGCTTCTGCGGAAGAAGATAAATCCCGTTTGGGAGATTCCCGACGGACTGCCTTACTGGACGGCCGCGGTGTGCGAGCCGGCGGCGTGCGCGATTCACGCGCAGAAAAAGATCGCCCGCTTCGCCGGCTGGGACAAGGCCAGCCAGAGCTATCCGGCGACGACGGAGATCCTTCCAGGCGATCTCGTAGTTGTAATCGGCGGCGGGCCACTGGGAAGCATTCACTGCGAGCTGGCCAGAGCCCAAGGAGCCACGGTGGTGCTCGCGCAGCGCTCGCGCGGGAAGCTGGAACTGGCCAAGGCCCAGGACGTGGCGAATCACTACGCGCTGAATTCAGTCGAAGGGGAGCTGGAGACTCTTGTAAAGCAAGTCTCGGGCGGCGTCGGTGCGGACGTGGTGATAACCGCGTGCCCGGACCCGAAGGCGCAGGTGCAGGCGCTGCGGATAGCCAAGCGCGGCGGGTGTATAAGCCTCTTCGGCAGCCTGCCCAAGCAGGGAGGGAAAGAGGCGGAGGTGCCGCTTCAGACGAACGTGATCCACAACAACGGGCCGGCGCTGGTTGGAACGAGCGGGGCTTCCCCTTATCACATCCCCATAGCACTTTCGCTTGCGGCGGAGGGGAAGATCGATCTGAGCCGCTACATAACCCACCTCTTCCCCCTGGAGCTTTTGGACCGCGTGCTGACCGTGCGATGGATAAACCGCGAAGAGGATCTGGAGAGCACGCTGGCGGAAAAGGGCGCGGATTTCTTCAGCGCGCTGTCGCAGGCGCGCGGAGGGAAGCTTCTTTCGGAGGTTATGGAACTCAAGGGAAAGATCATGAAGGCGCTGGCGGTGCCTTCGATGGAGGCGGAGAGGGGGCTGGTTGACCTTACGGTTATGTCCGCCGAGGAGAAGGATCGGACACTAGCCGAGCTAATATCCTGAGCTCTGCGAAAGCCACGCAATCAAACCAGGGGTGTACGTGATGGGGAGGTGCCTGCCGCTGCGAAGCAAATCATGGGTCCCAGGTGGGTTCCTCTTTGGCTTGCTCATGTCTTTCCTAGCCAGCGTCAGCGCCACCGGTTACGAGAGTGGAGTCGGAAAGGGCGATTCCCTGAAGATAGCCGGCAGCCGAAGTGAATCGATCGTGAGCGACGAGACCCGATTGGCCAAGAGCCTGGCGTTGCCGGAAGGCGAGTCCTTCGATCTGGGATATGGTCAGGAGGATGACGCGGCAAGCGCAGCCGAAGCGACTGGCGAGTTCGGCGGCCCGCGGGCAGGAAAAGTAGCTTCGGTTGTAGTCGTGGTTGCGCTCATGTCCGGGGGACTTTCGATGGAAATTCTGCTCCGCAGGAGAGAGGAAAGGAAGAAGGAGGAGGCCCAAGATAGGCAAGAGTCCGTTTGAAAACAAGGTCAGAAAGACGATCGAGACCCACGCGATGCTGGAGCCGGGGCAGAGGGTTGTGGTTGGGGTATCGGGCGGGCCGGACTCGACGGCGCTGGCACTGGCGCTGAAGGCGATCTCGCACAGCGGGGGGTTTGGGTGGGAGCTTCACATTGCTCACGTTCATCACGGGCTGAGGGGCGAGGAAGCGGATGCGGACGCCAGCTACGTGGAAGAGCTGGCCAACAAGTTGGGGGCAATGTTCCACGTGGAACAGTTCGATGTCGCGGCAAATGCGAAGAAAGAGAAGATTTCGGTGGAGACGGCGGGAAGGCTCTGCCGCTACGATTTCTTCGAGAAAGTGGCGCGGGAAGTGGATTCACAAGCCGTCGCGGTGGGTCACACGGCGGACGATAACGCGGAAACTGTCCTGCAGCGGGTGCTGCGAGGGGCGGGATTGAAAGGGCTGGCGGGAATACCGCGAAAGAGGGTAATCAGCCGTGGCAGCGAAATAATGGTTGTAAGGCCGCTTATTGAGTGCACCCGCGGGGAGGTAGAAGGATACCTGGCTGCGCAGGGAGTCTCAGCGAGGATGGATGCGAGCAATCTCGAAACGGGGTATACGCGCAACAAGATCCGGAACGAGCTTCTGCCGCTTCTGGAAGCGGGATACAGCGCGAGCGTGAGGGAGTCGCTTTTGAGGATCGCACACGTCGCGGAGGCGGCGAACGAACTTTTGGAGGCTGAAGCCGAGAGATACGTTGGAGGAAGGAAGTCGGCTTCGATTGCGGAGCTTTTGAGGCTGCCGGTGGCGGTGCAGATGGCTGCGGTGAGGCGAATGCTGGAGAACGCGGGGGTGGCGGCGGAGCTCGTTCACGTCCAGGAAGCGCTGGCGCTGGCGGCTTCGCCCAATCCGTCCGGGCGGGTGAGTTTGCCCGGAAATTTCGAGGCCAAGCGGAGCTACGACGAGCTATCGGTAAGGGAGGTTAAGGATGCCGAGGCGAGGCCGAAGCCGGTGGAGTTGAGTGTTCCCGGGGAGGTATGTTTCGGGGAGTTTGTGATGCGCACGGAGGAGGTTGACGGCGCGAGCTTTTCCATGGAGGAGTTCAAGGCGACAAAGGGGCCGCTGGAGGAGGCGGTGGATGCCAGTAAGCTGGGGGAGAGTCTGGTAGTGAGGACGAGGGAGGCGGGGGACGTTTTCAGGCCGCTGGGTTGTGCGGGGAATAGGAAGCTGAAGAAGGTGCTCATCGACAGGAAGATCCCGCGCGAGGAAAGGGAACAGATTCCGCTGGTGGTGAGCGGCGACAGAATCATCTGGGTCGTGGGAGTGGGGATTGATGAGTGGGTGAAGGTGACGCACGCGACGGAGCAGGTGGTGCTGTTTTCGGCGGAGAGACGTGGGGATCAGAAGGGATAGCGGGAGAGTTCCCGGATTATTTCGTCGGCGGCGCGTCGGCATTCCTCGGACATTTCGGCTCCGAGTTCGAGGGAGCGGGGCTGCACGGCAAGCATGAAAGATGGGGCGCCGGTTTCGTCCGTGAAGTGCTCCATGAGGAATCCGGGGGAGATGCCGTGAGTGCTGGGTGAATGGAGGCCGAGGAGGTCGGCGGTTTCCAGAAGCCTTATTTCGCCGGGGATGCCGCCGAAGTCGGCGACGTCAACGATAAGAATGACGTCGGGATTGGAGCGGCGGAGGGGTGCGATCCATTTTTCGGGAACGGCTTCGCAGCAGAAGGGGCGAAGGTGGTCCGATTCGGGAAGGGATGAGGCGACCTGGGGGCCGAGTGCGTCGTCGGCGCGAAGGGTGTTTCCTATGCCCATTACGGCGAGGCGGCCTTTGAGTGAGTTGCGGAGTTCGTTTTTCCAGGATGTCATTGTGGATTTCCGTCCTGCGCGGGGAAGGTTAGCGCGAAAAAGGG
>CAZUUK010000135.1:0-4414 GCA_964622675.1 uncultured Planctomycetota bacterium
GCGATGTTCGTCGCCAGCGGGCAAGGACTTATCGAGGTGAGGATCCCAAGCCACAGCGCCGATCCCGCACCGAGAAAAAACTCACCCATCAGTCATCTCCCAGGTAGGCTCTGATTTCTTCCTGAACGTACGCCATGAACTCCCCTTTGTTCCCCACCAGGTCCCATATTCTTTCGAGGTTCTTCCAATCCACCTCCTCTTCCGCTTCCATATCCACCAGCACCACCGACCTCGTCACGAGCCCGTAGTCCTCCACGAAGTGTTCGTTCCCCGGCTCCTCAACGTTGACTACTCGCCACTCCAGCTTCACGGCCTTCATCTCCTCTTTGAAGCCCGTCTCTACGGCCTCACAGGCGTAGGCCTCGAGCTTGCGGCACGTCTGGCAGCGAAAGTTCCCGTGGAAATAGTAAGCGATCACCTTATGCCCCGTGGTCTCGCCGGCATCCTGTCCCTCCGTTGCAGTCTCTCGGCCGGCGGGTTCGCCTCTCTTGGAAGATTCTTTGACCACCAGCGCGCCGACGCTCGCAAGGACGAACGCCAGCAGCACCCCCGCTACTATGCTCTTTGCCTTCATCTTCTCACCCTCGTTCACATACGTTGCTCAAAAGAACGCTCCTCGTACTCACAATCTTATGAGCACGCTTATCTTCCAGCGGGAACTCCATCTTTCCATTGCTGCCTCCTGAGTTCTCGGAGTATCCTCGACCTTTCTTGAGCGACCTCTACAGCAGCATCGCTTTGATCTCCTCGGCGGATGGGACTCTGCCCGAGACCTTGACCTCCCCGTCTACCGCCAACGCCGGCGTCATCATAACCCCGGCCTTCAGAATGTCGTTAATGTCCGTCACTTTCTCCAGCTCGTACTCGATCCCCAGCTCCTTGGCCGCCGCTTCCGCATTTTCCGCAAGCTTCTTGCACTTCGGACAACCCGTTCCCAGAATCTGGATCGTCTTCATCTCCAAGCTCCCTCCTTGGTCTCATCCGGCAACCGAGCCGAACATCATGCCCGAGACGGTCGCCATGATGACGACAAGCAAGATATAAACAAGGGTTTTTCTCGTGCCCATGACGCTGCGAATGACCAGCATGTTCGGAAGTGATAGCGCGGGGCCCGCTAGCAGTAATGCCAGGGCGGGGCCCTTTCCCATCCCGCTGCCGATGAGTCCCTGCAAGATCGGCACTTCCGTCAGTGTGGCAAAATACATGAACGCTCCAGCAACCGATGCGAAAAGGTTCGCCCAGGGTGAATTCCCGCCGACGGCCCTGCTGACCCAGCTCGAAGGAATGATCCCCTCGTGCCCGGGACGCCCGAGCAGGAAACCCGCCGCCAATACGCCGAAGAAGAGAAGCGGCAGGATCTGTTTCGCAAATCCCCAGGACGACGCAAACCATTCTCCGGCTTGCCTCTTGTGGCTGGCGGTTATCACGGACAGCCCGATGACACCGGCGGCGAAAGCAATCATGGGTTGGCGAGGAAACACGAGCGCAGGAACCGCCGTTGCTGTAGCTGCCGCAAGCACCTTCCACCACCTGATGTCAAACCAGAGCACCAACAGCACTCCGAAAGCCAGCGCGAAGATGGCGGTCAGGATCCACTTAGCCGAATAAATGGCATACCAGACGCGCTCGGCTCCGCCAGGCTTGCCCCAGTTGGCGAAGACAAGGATGCCCACCATCGAGGCGAAATAGGCCGCGTTCTGCCACAGCGGCCGCTGGGTTTCCGGCTCCGGCATAGCCATCTGAGCGTTTGCTTTTCCCCGCTCCTCTCTCCGAAAGATCAGGTGCATCAACAGGCCGATAACGATGCTGAAGAGGATTGCCCCGACGGCGCGAGCCACTCCCAGTTCCAAGCCGAGCACGCGCGCCGTTAAAACAATGGCCAGGACGTTGATCGCGGGCCCGGAGTAAAGAAACGCCGTGGCCGGCCCCAGCCCTGCGCCCCTGCGATAGATCCCGGCGAATAGCGGCAGAACCGTGCACGAGCACACGGCCAAAATGGTTCCGGATACCGACGCCACGCCGTAAGCAAGCACTTTGTTTGCTTTGGCCCCCAGGTACTTCATAACCGAGGCCTGACTGACGAACACGGCTACGGCTCCGGCTATGAAGAAAGCCGGCACGAGACACAGGAGCACGTGCTCCTGCGCGTACCATTTGACGAGACGGAGCGATTCAGCTACCGCGTTATCGAAACGCGCCCGTCCCACCGGGAGCCACAGGCAAGCCAGGAAGACGGCGAGTATCAGAACCAGCGCCTTCCATTCGGTCTTCCAGTTCATCACATGCCCCCCACGGAGGTAAGCGCAGCGGCGTCTGTGTGCATATTTGGTCTAACTGCCAAGGATGCGGCCAAAAGACCACCGTCTCACTTGGTGAGTTCGAGCTGCTCTTTGGCTGCTTCCCTGATCACAGATTCCACGCAGTCGAAGAACTTGAGGACGCAAGGAAGCTTGAGCCGGTAGTACACGTTGAGACCGCGCTTTTCGTCCCGCACAATGTTAGCGTTCTTCAGGATCGCCAGGTGCTTCGACACCGTTGACATGTCGGCGCCGACCATCTCAGTCAGCTCGCAGACGCACCTCTCGCCCCGCGCCAGCTCGTGAACGATAAACAGTCTCGTCGGGTGTGCCATGGCCTTCATGATCCTGGCGTGCGCTTTCAACCTAGCTTTCCTCTTCGCATCCATCGGGACCTCCTCAAGTTATTGCCTAATTGGTAGTATAACCAAATAGCGGCGCTCTGTCAACCGTTTCGAGCTCCGCTGCTCCCCTCAATCAATCATCTCCTCTGATCGACAGGCTGTTGACTTGCCCGTCCACGTGTTTAGAATACGAGTTGAGTTACTTCCGTTGATCCCGGTGACCATCCGGTGACTTACCCTTAGGAGGGCTCACATGCTGGCCATTTGCTACGGCCGAGCGAGAAGCAAGGCTCTAATCCTGGCCTTTCTCTCGGCCTTTGCTATTCTCCTGACCGTCTGTCCTGTAAACGCGGAGACCGTCGTCAACTTCCCCGACCCAGGGCTCGAGGCCGCCATCCGGGATGCCATAGGCAAACCGTCAGGGGATATCCTCGATACTGACCTCATCGGCCTGACGAATCTCTCCGCCCACCACCTTATGATAAGCGACCTCACGGGCATCGAGTATTGCACCGACCTGGTGACTCTGTACATCCAGAACAACCAGATATCGGACCTTACTCCACTCTCCGGCCTGATCGATCTCATGTATCTGAACCTTTCGAACAACCAGATCACCAGCATCTCTGCGCTTTCTTCCCTGACCGGTCTCATCCAGCTCTACATCTACACCAACAGCATCAGCGACGTGACCGCGCTTTCCGGGATGAACAGCCTTACGTTCCTGAACATTTCGGGAAACAACGTAACCAATCTCAACCCCATCACTTCTCTCCCCAACCTGGGCACCGTCGTCCTCACGAGCAACGGGATCACCAATATCTCTCCCCTGGTCGTAATGACCCCTCTCGTGCAGCTTTACCTCGACTACAATCCGGTCGCCGACTTCACCCCGCTCTCCTCGATGCCCCAGCTTCAGTCGCTCTGCCTCAATTCCACTCAGATCGCCGACCTCACTCCGATCTCAGGGTTGACCAACTTGACTCTCCTCATGCTCAATTTCAACCCGATAAGCGACGTCAGCCCGCTCACGGGGTTGAGCAGCCTCACATCCTTGTACCTCTCGAGGAACGATATCATCGACGCAAGCCCTCTTTCCGCGCTGACCGGCCTCACGCACCTCGACCTCGGTGAGAACCAGGTTACGGACATAACAGGCTTCGACGCATTGATAAACATCACCAACCTCGATCTCGCCTCGAACTACATCGCCGGCATCCAACCGCTTTCCGATAACACCGGCTTGGGAACCAACGACGAGGTTGACTTGACGGGGAATCCGCTCAGCAACGACGCGCTGTGGGTGCAAATCCCTGTCCTGGAAGGGCGCGGGGCGGACGTCAGTTACGATCCGATAATTCCTTGGGAGCCGCTCGCGCTGCACGACGAGTTCCTTCACTTCAGGTCCGCTTTGGGCCAAGGTGTTACGTGGTCGCTCGCCCAGAGCCCCTCCGGCGGCACCGTAGACGCCGCGACCGGCGTCTACGAAGCGGGGACGGGAGGAAACACCGACAGAATCCGCGTTGAGAACGGCATCTCCGTGGAAATGGACGTGAACGTGCTTTCGACGCGCTCAGCGGGTGTGTGCGGGCCTTTCACCTCGATGGATGTTGATGGCGGCGGATTGCGGCTCAGCGATGTGATACTGATGCTCAAGTACGTAGTCGCGGTGGACACGCCGACGCCGGCGGAGACCTTCGCAGCGGACTTCAACTGCAACGCCTCGGTGGACCTGGCCGACGTGATCAACGCCCTCCGCGTCGTCGTCGGCCT
>CAZUUK010000135.1:4514-7775 GCA_964622675.1 uncultured Planctomycetota bacterium
CCCGAAAGGAGATATACCGGCCCCGCGCTCCATGCATGACAAAGGCTTTTCCCGAACGGCCGCCCGTAGAAGCTATAGTGCTCCTTACCCGACTGGTTCGGGTCGTAAGCCTCCCAGAAAGTCGTCGCACCCTCGTCCAGCATCCCTCCCCAGTACTCCCTTACCGTTTCAAGCATTCTGTCGCGCAGCCCGCACTGCGCCAGGGCCATCCCCTCGAAGCACATCATGTACGGCGTTCCCACGCGCGGCGCTTTGTCATTCAAAAGGACCTCCTCGACGATGCTCTTCCGCTGCCTTCTCGTCGCGGTACCCGAAAGTATCGCAAGGAAGTTTGCATGGCGGGTGATGTGTTTTCCCTGTTTCCCTTTTGCGAAGTTGTCCACAAACCCGCCCGCGAGGTCGCTCCAGAAAAACTTCCGGCATTTCTTCTGAAGCCGCGCCGCCTTCCTACCTAACCTGGCCGCCGCCTTATCGTCATTAAAGGCTGCGGCCAGCCGCGCCGCCGATTGCAGGCACATGACGTATATCATCTGCAGGGCGCTGACGGCGCCCGACTTCTCAATGTGCGCCCAGTCAATCAGAAGCCACGTGGACTTATCGGCAACGAGAAACCCGTCCTCATCTTCCTGCTTTGCCAGCACATCGATCAGCGATTTCACCTTCGCCCACATGCGCCTCGCGCAGTTCACGTCGCCGAAAAAGAGCAGATGTTTCTCAAGCGCCATGACCCAGAAAAGCGTGTACTCGATTATCCCGTTGAAATGGCACTCCTCCGGCCTTTCTCCGTGAAGTGCAGTCAGCGTCCTTTCCGCAATCGCCTTCTCGCCAAAGGAATATGCATTGCAGAGACCGGAAAGATACGCATCCCCCACCCACGGCATCCTATCCCTTTTGATCCCGTCAACGAATAGCTCGCGCATGCAGAGCCTCAAGGTATACGCTGAATGCATCCAGATTTTCGTTAGCCTCTCGTCCGAGCAGGCAAAAGCCCCGCGATACCGCGTCGGATAAAACGCTCCCAAAAGCTCGACCGCATCCACCTTCGCATTCCCCGACGGCGAGACCCGCAGGTAGCGGCCCGCCGCCTCTCCTTCCGCGGCGTGCGCCCCTGCTCCCACCTTAAGAGACGGAACGTATTGCTCCCTGTGCTTAGCATACCGATCCTTCGCCTCTGCCAACGATTCACCGGGATGAATCCTCACCTTTCCCTTGCCCGCCGACAGAGTAATCGCCGGTTTCCCCAACAGCTCGACCCCAAAATCGTACACATTACCTTCTATCGCTCGCGGCTTGATTGTCATACATGGCAGCCGCTCCTGATGCGGAAATCGCTTAGCCCCTTCAAACGGGAAACAAGCCGGTACTTGCCAGTGGAAACCGTCCCACCCGGCGGACCAACAGGCATCCGTCTCAACGAAAGGACTCGCCATGAGAAAAGTCGGCGGCTCGTCAATTCGGTTGAGCGTCACGTATATCTCGTTCTTCCCTTTTCTCAGATAGGGGAGGGCATTAATCGTCCGTTTCACGGGGTGCCGCGCGCCCTGTACGTGAAGCGCAATCCGGTCGTTCAACTTCAATCTGAGGTCTCCCGAATGATAAACCGCGACCCTCCCATCCTTCGGCAGCGAACTCAGCCGAAAGCTCTTCCTGAGGATCAGCGTCGGATGAAATCTGGCAAAAAGCCCCGGATGAAACACCTCGTAGCAGCCCGAAAACCCCTCCCTCCGCATCCTCGCCAGCAGATACGCCTCCAGGTCCCCCTGCCCGTACAGCCAGAAAGGCCCCGTTGCCTTTGAAGAGAAGAGGCTCAAGCCGCGCGGGCTCGGCTTCGCGCGCTTAACCGAATAGGCGGGGTCAATATTGTGCCTTCTCGAAAGCTCGTGCGCCGATTTCACAATCACGTTCCTCTCTCTCAGTCCCCTCTATTGCTGAACACCATCGCCGCCGCATACCCGAGCGGCCGGGAGCACCGCGTCGCTGATTTCCCAGGAATTGACTAGGTCATCGAGCCGCGGTAACATAATACTTGACAGTCACGTCGTCGTCACCTGCTGTTATTGCGAATCGCGAAGGGGGGAAAAGATGGCCGTTTTGAGACGCGACTTCATGAAGACCGCCGCAGGCGCCTTGCTCGCTGCTGGGCGGATGGCGCGAAATACTTTCGCCGCCGGCTCTGGACCGAAACCGCCGGAGCTTATCCCCAAACGGAAGCTAGGGAAGACCGGAGAGATGCTTTCGGTCATCGGCTTGGGCGGCATCGTCGTCAAAGGTGCGTCTCAAGCCGAGGCCGACAGGCGCGTAGCCGCGGCAATGGAACGTGGGGTCAATTACTTCGACGTCTCGCCCATCTACGGCGACGCGCAGGAGCGGCTCGGGCCCGCGCTCGTCGGAAAGCGAGACAAAGTCTTCCTTGCCTGCAAAACTAACAAGCGCACCGGGAAGGAAGCCGACGCCGAACTCCAGGAATCGCTTCGCCTTCTGAAGACGGAGCACCTCGATCTTTATCAGCTTCACTCCATGACAACCCCGCAAGACGTCGAGACCGCCTTCGGTCCGGGCGGCGCCATCGAGACGTTCAAAGAAGCGAGAGAGAAAGGCGTCGTCCGGTACATCGGCTTCTCCGCGCACTCCGTCCAGGCCGCAACGGCCTGCATGGATCGCTTCGAGTTCGACACGGTCCTCTATCCCGTCAACTTCGCGCTGTGGGAAAACGGCTTCAGCCCGCCGGTCATCGAGAAAGCAAAAGCCAAAGGCATGGGCTGTCTAGGCCTGAAGGCCATGGCCCTGGGTAGGATCCAGCGGGGCGCGCCGAAGCCTTTCGACAAATGCTGGTACGTCCCGATCTCGGAGCTCGGGCCGGCGGCACTCGCGCTCCGATTCGCCCTTTCCAAAGGCCTGACTGCCGTGATCCCTCCGGGCGACGAAGACCTCTTCTTCATGGCTCTCGAAGCGAAAGACCTCACAAAGCCGCTCACCGACGACGAAGTGGCGCAACTCGAAGAGCTCTACGAAGGCGCAACGCCGCTGTTCACCCCAGCTCCGCCCGAGGCCCGTCCGAGACGGCGCGGCTGATTATTCGGTGCGCGGAAGGCGCCCCAGAATGTCTGCCGCAGGCGAGAAGCTCGGCGGAGCCTTTACACCTCCGCGCGCGCGGTTATAATTTGCCTTCCTACTCCCTGTGCCAGTTTAGCTTCCTCCAGCGCCCCGTACACGTCGCCGTAGCGACTAGGAGGTCGAACTGTGAGAGCTTGCATCAGACTT
>CAZUUK010000136.1:0-6809 GCA_964622675.1 uncultured Planctomycetota bacterium
TGGGGGGTACGTGGGAGTCGGAGAATGCGGTGAACGCCGGGCTCAGGTGGCTTGCGAGAACGGAGGAGCCGGGGGGTTACTGGGCGGCGGAGAAGTACGGTGGGGGCGCGGCAAACAATGTGGGCGTGACGGCGCTTGCGTTGATGGCGTTTCTGGGTGCGGGGCACACGCATCTGAGCGGGGTTCACGCGGACACGGTTGAGAGGGGTGTGGACTACCTTTTGTCGGTTCAGGGGAGTGACGGTGGTATAGGGACAAGACGAAACATGTATGACAACGGCATTGCAGGGCTTGTGGTTTGCGAGCTTTACGCGATGACGCTGGAGGAGAGGTTCAAGGAGCCGGCGCAGCGGGTTATAGATTTCGTAGAGCAGGCGCATAACCCGGGGGCTGGTTGGAGGTACACGCCGCGTTCGGGTCAGTCTGACACTTCGGTGACGGGATGGGAGTTGATGGCGCTGAAGTCGGGGAAGATGGCGGGGCTGAGGGTGTCGGACAAGCCGATAAAAGAGGCGCTTGAGTGGCTTGAGGGGGTTTCGGTGCAGAGCGGGCACGTGATGTATATGAAGGGGCAGACGGCAAGGCCAGACGTGACGCCGGCCGCAACGACGGCGGTGGCTCTGTTGTGCCGGCAGCTATTCGGGTACGACAAGTATTCACCGATGATTAGAGGGCCGATGCGTGTGATGCGAACGAATCTGCCGGCGTGGTCGGAGGGTGAGAAGGGGACGCGTGAGGGGGTGAATTATTACTACTGGTACTACGCGACGATGGCGATGTTCAACTACGGCGGGAGTGAGTGGGAGGAGTGGAATTCGAAGATGAGAGATCTGCTGGTGGAGCACCAGGTGGTGGGTGGTGAGCATGACGGGAGCTGGGATCCGGTGGGTGTGTGGTGCGGCGGTGCGGGGAGGGTTTATTCGACGGCGATGGCGGCGGCGACGCTTGAGGTGTATTACCGGTATCTTCCGATCTATGAACGGCCGAAGGTGGAGTTCGAGCTGGGGTCTGGGAAGTCGATATATTACGGGCACCACGTGTACGAGAAGGCATCGCGCGCGTGGCTGAGGTACCACAGTATGGCGGGGAGGGGATTGGGTGAGACGGCGGAGGCGATCGAGCTGAGAGAGGAAAGCATTAAGGGGTTCCAGGAGTACCTGAAGTGGCGGAAGGAGAAGGCGGAGCTTTCGGAAGAGGAGGAGAAAGGGGCAAAGGTGCTGGCGGGGGAGGCGACGTATCGTCTGGCAACGCTTTATTACAGGGCGGGGGAGTTGAGCAAGGGGGAGTCGTATCTGAAGAACTTCGAGGAGGAGTTTCCCGAGTACTGGGAAAAGGATAGGGTGACTTACCTGCAGGCGTTGATAGATACGGCGAGGAGCGAGCGATTTCGGTACAGGGGAGAGCGAGAGGAAGCGGATGAGTACAGGGACAAGGCACTGGCGCCGTTTCTTGCGAGGGAAGCGCCGGAGGAATGGGGGTTTGAGGTGCTGGTGTGGGGCGCGGATTCGGTGCGGAGGCACGACGGGGACTATCAGCGAGCGCTGGCGCTGTACAAGAGCGCGCTTTCGGGATACGGTTATCTTAAGGAGAACCAGGAACAGATTCCGGCGGTGAAGTTGAAGATGCTGGAGTGTTATATTCGTCTGGAGGATTGGGGCGGTGCAATTGGGGAAGGGGAGGAGTTGAGGAAGGAGAGTTTTCGGGGGACGGAGTACGGGGAGGCGGCGTTCGGGGTGTTCACGGTTATAGGTGACAGGTTGAACTTGGTGGGGAATGAGCCGAGGAGGGCGGGGGCTTTTTATGAGGCGGCGCGAAGGCAGCTAAGGCCGGGGGAGCTGAAGGAGGAAGTGCTTTCGGTGAAGTTGAAGCTGGGGAACTGTTACATAGCGAGTAAGCAGTGGAACAAGGCGATGGGGATATACAGGGAGCTTGTGGAGGAGTTTCCCGGGTCGTACGGGCTTACGAGGAACCTGGCACTGGCGTACAAAGGGGCGGGGTACCCGGAGAACGCGCTTGAGAGGTTCGTTGAGGTGCAGGATATGGTGCCGCGAGGGTCGGAGGAGTGGCTGGAGGCGAGGTACAATGTAGCGGAAGTGCGATTGCTCGATGGTAAGCCGGATGTGGCGCTGGAGAGCATTTCGCTGACGCGGGAGCTGTGGCCGTCGCTGGGGGGGGCTGTGCTGCGAGGGGAGTTCGAGGAGCTGGAGCGGCGTGCCAGGGTGAGATTGGGGAAATAGCGGCGCTTGGTTGCGGCTATGAGGTGGGCATCAGGACCAGCGCTCGTAGGAGACGATATCGTCGAGGGGTTTACGGGGTCTGGCGGGGGGATTTTCCGCGGGGTACCCGAGGGCAAGGAGGGATACGATTCTTACCTGGTCAGGAATGCAGAGTACCTGCTTGACCTGGTCTTCGTAGAAGGCGCCGATCCAACAGCTTCCTATTCCCTCTTCGCATGCCTTGAGGGTCATGTGGTCAACGGCGATAGCGAGGTCGATAGGGTAGCACTGCTGACCGCAGGTCATGACGTGGTTGGTTTCGACGGCACAGGCGGCGATGACGACGGCAGCCTGTGCGAGGAATTGTTGGTTCCTTGCTGCGGGAACGAGCTTCTTTTTAGTTTCGGGGTCGGTGA
Source organism: uncultured Planctomycetota bacterium (assembly GCA_964622675.1). Classification (GTDB taxonomy): domain Bacteria; phylum Planctomycetota; class DG-23; order CAZBND01; family CAZBND01; genus CAZUUK01. The sequence continues at coordinate 2,633 of CAZUUK010000136.1, forward strand.
CGATGACGAATTTCCACTCCTGCATGTTCCTGGCGGAGGGTGCCAGCCTACCGGCCTCGAGGATGAGTCTAAGTTTTTCGTCTTCGATGGGCTTGGGCTGATATTTTCTTACACTGCGGCGACTGGCGATGGCTTTAGCGACGTCCACTGTTTTACCTCCTTGGAGCTAGGTGCGCTGCGATTCTTTGCCGTTTTCGATGAGCTTTTCACACACGGCCTTGTACTCTGACGAAGATATGAGTCCCTTTCTTTTCATCTCGTTGATTTGCGAGAGTTGTTGGGAGATTGCTTGGCGCTTGGAGGCTCCTCCAGCTCTCGTTACCCACTTCCTGAACCAGTAGAAGAAGATGGGCCCGAGGATGTTCGTCCTCCCTGGGACTAGCCCGGCTCAGAAGCTTTGATTTTCTCCATGAGTTGCCTGCGGATGGCGTCGTACTCGACCTGTGATATGAGCCCGTTGGTTTTCATTTCGCGAAGTTGATTTAGCTGGGCGGAGATGAGGTCGGCCTCGGAGGATTTTGGACCTTTCTTTAGCCATCTGCCAAGCCAGATGAAAAGGATTAGGCCGCCGACGAGTAGGACGATGACTGCTACTATAGCCAGCAGCGCGAAGGCGCGCGGATTATCCACCTTTACTCCCCCCACGTTTGTATATTGTACTAGACTATTAACACCGAAAGTAGGGGGATGCAACCCCCTTGGGTGGCGGGTGTCGATTGACTGGGAGGAGGGGGGGATGTAAGATGGGAATTGGCGGCTGGTGTTCTTTCGAGGGCGGAGGGTTCGTTGGGCGGATTTCCGGTCTATCCACTCAAGTTTCGTTACCTTCTCAAGGAGAAGGTGTGGGGCGGGAGGAGGCTGGGTGAGGTTTTGGGGAAGGAGCTGCCTGAGGGGAGGCCGATTGGTGAGTCGTGGGAGATTTCGGATCACGGAGAAGATACGACGGTAGTGGCTGAGGGTGAGCTTTCGGGGGTGCCGCTGCAGGAGTTAGTGAGGTCACACGCGCGGGAGTTGTTGGGGAGGAGGGGGATGGAGAGTGCGAGGGAGCGGTTTCCGCTGTTGCTGAAGTTTATTGATGCGAGCGATGTGCTGTCGGTTCAGGTTCATCCGGATGATGCGTACGCCGGGGAGCACGAGGGTGGGGAGCTGGGGAAGACGGAGGCGTGGTACGTGGTGTGGGCGGACGAGGGAGCGAGGATAGTCCGGGGGGTGAAGCCGGGGACGACGCGGGTTGAATTCGAGAGGCTTTTGCGAGAAGGAGAACTGGAGGAGTGCTTGAACTCGTTCGAGGCGAAAGCGGGGGATGTGGTGTTCCTGCCGGCGGGGACGCTTCACGCGCTGGGGGCGGGGATTGTGGTTGCTGAGATACAACAGAATTCGGATACGACGTACCGGGTTTATGATTGGAAGCGGGTGGGGCTGGACGGCCGCCCGCGGGAGCTGCACGTGGAGAAGGCGCTGGAGGTGATAGATTTCGACGCTCCGATCCAGAACACGGAGGTGGGGCGGAAGCTTGAGGAGTATTCATACAGGCGGGAGCTGTTGGTGGAGTGCAAGCAGTTCACGCTGGAGCTTGCGGAGACATCCAAGCGTATTGAGGAGGAGCTGGACGGGGAGGCGTTTGCGATAGTGTGCTTTATAGAAGGAGGCGGGCTGCTGGAAGGGGACTGGGGCTCGACGAAGGTGGTGCGGGGGGATTCGGTGCTGCTTCCGGCAAGTTTGGATGAGTTCGATTTTGCCCCGGCAGGTAAGTCGCTGCTGCTTATGATGAGTGTTGCTTGACGGATGGTGCCGGCGATGAGCGTGGAAAGACTGCAAAAGATACTTGCGCGGGCGGGTTACGGTTCGCGGAGGGATTGCGAGGGGCTTATTACAGCGGGGAGGGTTGCGGTAAACGGGAAGGTTGCGGCAGAGCTTGGGGGGAAGGCGGATCCGGAGAAGGACGATATCCGCTGCGACGGGGAGAGGGTGCGGGCGGAAAAGAAGGTTTATTATCTTCTTAACAAGCCGAGGGGGTACGTTTGCACGAACGAGGACGAGCTGGGGCGGCTGCGTGCGATAGACCTGTTAAGAGGGGTTGCCCAGCGCGTTTATACGGTAGGGAGGTTGGATAAGGACAGCGAAGGGCTGATTATATTGACGAATGATGGGGGGTTCGCGAATCTGATCAGCCACCCGAGATACGGGGTTGCGAAGATATATATGGTTGAGGTGAATGGGATTGTGACCGGCGAGGAACGAAGAAGGCTGGCGGAGGGGCTTCATCTTTCGGAAGGACGCGCTGCGTTGGAAAGGGTGGAATTGGAGAGAGTTAAGGGCGGGATGACGCTTTTGGAGGTGACGCTGAGGGAAGGGAAGAATCGTGAGATAAGGAGAGTGCTTGCGGGGGTCGGGCATTCGGTGAGGAGATTGAAGCGTGTGGCGATAGGTCCGATTTCAGATCCTAAGCTCAGGCGAGGAGAGTATCGGCCGCTGCGAAAGGCAGAGGTGGACGAGCTTATCCGCGTGGTTCGCAACGGGAGGCAAAGAGTTGACACAGCTAGAAAGCGCTAGAAAAGGGAAAGTAACTTCGGAGATGAAGGCGGTTGCGGAGGCGGAAGGTGTTGCCCCGGAAGTGCTGCGAAAGAGGATTGCCGAAGGACGGGTGGTGATACCGTTTAACAAAAACCGGCGGGCGGGGGGGATATGCGGGATCGGGGAGGGACTCCTGACGAAGGTGAATGCGAATATCGGGACGTCGGTGGATTTTGCCGTTGTGGAGAGGGAGCTGGAGAAGCTCAAGGCCGCGGAGGAGGCGAAGGCGGACTGCGTAATGGATTTGAGCACGGGGGGCGACCTTACGGCGATAAGGCGGGCGATCATGGAGCATTCTTCGGTCCCTGTGGGTACGGTACCGATATATGAGGCGACGTGCCGTGTGATGCGCGAGACGCACAGGCTGGAGAATATGACGGCGAAGGGGATCATGGAAGCGTTTCGGGCGCATGCGGAGGACGGGGTGGATTTTGTGGTTGCGCACGCGGCGGTGAATAGAGAGGTGCTAAGGGAGTACGAGACGAAGGAGCGGGTATGCGGGATAGTGAGCCGCGGGGGGACGTTCCTGGTGCAGTGGATGCTGGGGACGGGCCAGGAGAACCCGCTTTACGAGGGGTTTGACGAGCTCTTGGACATAGCGCGGGAGTACGATGTAACGCTGAGCCTTGGCGACTCGATGCGTCCGGGGGCGCTGGCGGATGCGTTTGATTCGCTTCAGGTGCACGAGCTTATGGTTCAGGCGGAGCTAACGATAAGGGCGTGGGAGAAAGGGGTGCAGGTGATGATAGAGGGGCCGGGGCACGTGCCGCTGGATCAGGTAGCGGCGCAGATGAAGCTGGAAAAGGAGCTTTGCCGGGGTGCGCCTTTTTACGTGCTGGGGCCGGTGGTTACGGATGTGGCAATAGGCTACGACCACATAACCGCGGCGATAGGGGGGGCGGTGGCGGCGGCTGCGGGTGCGGACTTCCTCTGTTACGTTACTCCAAGCGAGCACGTTGGGCTTCCTTCGCCGGAGCAGGTGCGCGAGGGTGTGATTGCGGCGCGGATAGCGGCGCACGCGGGCGATATTGCCAAGGGAGTCCGTGGGGCGGCGGATTGGGACAGGAGTCTTTCCGAGCTGAGGCGGGCGCGGAAATGGGAGGAGCAGATAAAGCTGAGCATAGACCCAGTGCGGGCGGCGCGGTACAGGGATGAGGCGGCGCCGAGGGACAAGAGCGTGTGCTCGATGTGCGGGGAGTACTGCGTTTTCAAGCTGGCGGATGCGGGGAAAAAGAGGCGCTAGGCTGGATTCTTTGGGGCTTTAGAAGCGCCCTGAACGAGCTCGCCGACGAATGCTCCGATTTTCTCCACCAGCTCGGCGCGGGGGAGGCTTTCCGCCTGTTCAAGCATCCTTACGATGGCGCTGCCGACGATTACTCCGTCGGCATGGCGGGCGAGGAGTGCGGCCTGAGTGGGATTTGAGACTCCGAAGCCGACGCAGACGGGGAGCTGGGTGAGGGATTTTAGCTGGTCGATATTCTCAACGAGGTCGTCGGGGAGCTTCTCCCTGGCGCCGGTTATGCCGGTTACGGAGACGTAGTATACGAAGCCGGTAGAGGCTTTGGCGATCTGTCGGCGTCTTTCCGGCGGGGTGGTGGGAGCG
>CAZUUK010000136.1:6819-7763 GCA_964622675.1 uncultured Planctomycetota bacterium
GGAATATAGTGTCGAAGTCGTTACGGCGGGCGGGGTTGAGGAAGGCTTGGGCCTCTTCGGCGGGGAGGTCGGGGACGATAGCGCCGTCGAAGCCGGCAGCTTTGGCCTGCTGAACGAAACGATCGGGTCCTAAGCGGTAGAGGATGCTGTAGGAGAGCATGGCGGCGACGGGGATGTGCAGGCGGGAGCGGAGGTCGCGCATCCAGTCGAAGAGGTCGCCGACGTGGAACCCCTTTCCCAGGGCTCGCGTGAAGGAGGACTGGATTACGGGGCCGTCGGCGACGGGGTCGGAGAAGGGGACGCCGAGCTCTACGAGGGCGACGCCGCGGTTCTGAAAGTCGAGGAGGAGTTCGGCGGTGGTTTCGAGGTCAGGGTCGCCGGCGGTTATGAATGGCATGAGGGCGGGCTCTTTGCGGGCGCGAAGGTCGGCGAATTTTTGTGCGATCCTCGTCGGGGGGGTCAAGGTGCGACCTCCAGCTCGACGTTGAGCTTTCGAGCGACTTCGAAGACGTCTTTGGCGCCGCTCCCCGAAAGGCAGATGGTGATAATCTGGTCGGGGCGCATTTTGCCGGCGATTTTCATGGCGTGGGCGATGGCGTGAGCGGGTTCGAGGGCAGGGATTATGCCTTCGGTTCTGGCGAGGAACTGGAAGGCTTCGAGGGCTTCGTCGTCGGTTACGGACGTGTATTGGACTCTCTTATGGTCCTTCCAGTAGCTATGCTCAGGGCCGACGCCGGGATAGTCGAGTCCGGCGGAGATGGAGTGGACTAGCATGGTCTGCCCGTCATCGTCCTGAAGGACGTAGCTGAGGCTGCCGTGAAGGACTCCGGGCCTTCCGAGAACGAGGGAGGCGGCGTGCTGGCCGGGACTGAGGCCGTAGCCGGCGGCCTCGACGCCTATCATGGGGATGTCGTCTTCGATGAAGGGGTAGAATAGGCCGGCGG
>CAZUUK010000137.1:0-7704 GCA_964622675.1 uncultured Planctomycetota bacterium
AACGCAAAGAGGCAAAAACAGCTAACTTGCTGTTTCTGCCTCTGTTACGTACTAGATCAATTCTCACTGGCTTCGAAAAATGCCGTTGTGTTGAGAGGTCTCCCGCTGTGGCGCTCGCTCGCCGATAACCAGCCCGGACAGGTGGAAAAGATACCGCTTGTTATCTGTTAGGTAATGCTCATGGCCATACATTCGGCTAGTTCCTGGACACAAGCGACGGGAATGGCATAAGTAACAAGGTTCGGATCTTCGTTCCCGCCCCCTCACTCTGCAACATGAACTGCCTGGCAGCAAGGTTGGGGCCAGCCGTTCCATCCCAAATCCGTCAGCGGGCCGCTCCTCGTCTGCGTTGCGCGCTTTCGGCATCGCTTGCGCCGTCGGTTGCACGGTCATGCCGCTTCCCGATGGTGGCTCTTCAGCAGCCCGAGGCGCTCGTGGTACTGGCACATAGCATCGGCGAGCGGCGACGGCGCTGGCTTGTCAACTGCCGGCCGATACCTCCCTAGATCAGGAGCCACCCGAATTAGCTCGAAGCTCTGCGATGGACGCTGCTCTAAACACTGTTCTAGCCAGCCGTTATGGAAACTCCGCGTCTTTCGGTGTTTTTCCCTTGACTTCGCATGTTTCCTATCTAGAATACTACACACGACATTATGCGGCGCGCAAACACCATCCTGCAACTGAACATGCCTTGTTAGGGGTGACAATACAGATGCCGGGGTCGCGTTACCGCAATAGGATAGACAGTAGGCGCACATTGAAGATTGGTCTGATCATCGCTTGGCGGCAGGCCTACCTCAGAGGTGGGAGCGCATCGTACGACTGAAACGGAATCAGAGGAAAAGTGCTGAAACGAGGCCCGGATCAAGGTTATTCGCGTCCGATAGCAACCACAATAATAGGAGGTTCCATACGTGGCCGAAGACTTGTTCGCACAGAAGCTGAAATCGTTCAAGCAAAACGAGAGACCGGAGGTCGTCCTTTTTGTCGCCGACAATCCCGAATTGGTCAAGATTATCATCGCATGGACCAACACGACGGTCGGGCGAACAGAAGAAGTGCCTGACCTCTGCGACGAGTCTGAAAACGTCGTCTGGGAGTGGCTGTGGGCCAATGCCACCTTCTCCGAAGAAGAACTCCTGGCCAAGAGCGGCCAGAACAGGTACAGATTCGATCAGGAGTTGCAAAAACTCATCGGCAACCGCATTCTGTATCCCGACGGGACGGCGAATTCTTTCGTCCAGCGGTACCTGCGGGAAAAAGTCCTGAATCTATTTGAGACAAGGCCGAAGAAGCGGCGAAGCACCACGGGCGCAAAATAGTGCGAAGCGCCCGCCTGTTTGATAATAAGAGACATGGCAGATTCTGAAGCTCTAATTGGCGATGCGGCGTGGCAATACCGGCCGCGCCGCCCTGTACGTTTCACTCCCAGACGGATCGTTCTCACGAAAGGGAGCCTGGATACACCTCAGCGGCGCGCAATGGTCACGGCGATCTGCGGCCTTTACCCGGACGCGCATGTAGACGAGACGCTCGATCGGCCGCACAATCGCGTCGACGTTGCCGAGGCCGGGACGCTCGAATCGCATTATGCAGGCAAGGAAACACTCGTGTTCGGGGAGCACAAGAGCCCCGTCCGCCTCAGCGACGAAGCCGACAATACCTGTCCAAACTACTTGCATTTCTCCCCCTACGGTTTTTGCCCATATGACTGCAAGTATTGCTACCTGGCAGGTACACCCGGGGTGCGGTTTTCGCCCACGGTGAAGATATTTCTGAACCTGGATGAGATTCTGGGGCAAATTGACAAAGCCGCGCGCAGATTGACCGAGCCAACCGCCTTCTACCTCGGCAAGCTCCAAGACGGACTGGCGCTGGACCCGCTTACTGGCTACTCGCGTTTGCTTGTACCCTTCTTCGCGCGACACCGCATCGCTCGCCAGATCGTGCTGACCAAGTCGCCCGAGGTAGACAATCTGATTAACCTGGATCACTGCGGTCGAACCGTCTTGTCATGGTCACTCAATCCGCCCGAAGTGACTCACAAGTTCGAGGTCAACACGCCTTCCGGGCAGGAGCGGATCGAAGCCATGCGAAAATGCGCTGAAGCTGGCTATCCGCTGCGTGCCGTAATCATGCCGATCATTCCGATTGCCGATTGGCGTCAAGCGTATACAATGTTCCTGGACGAGCTGCTCTCAACTGTCCCGCTTGAGCTGATCACCTTGGGCGGCATTTGTAGCTATCCCAGTGCGCGGAGCCTGATGGAGGCCAAGATGGGCCATGACCAAGCCATCAGTAATGCCCTTCACGATTCCCCTCGCCCCAGCGGCGACGGCCGGGCCCGTTATCCCTTCGATCAACGAATCGAGATATACAGCCACCTGATCAACGTAATCCGCGATCACGATTCAGCCCCGCCTATTGCCCTGTGCCTGGAAGAGCATTCGATGTTTGAGGCCTTGCGAATGGAATCCGCAGTCGGTAAGTGCAATTGCGTGTTGTAAAACCACCGATCATCCATTTCTGTCCGATCACTCGAAACGAAGGAGAACTCTTACGATGCATGTCACCCACTGGACTATCGAAGACCTGAAGCCGTATGCAACGAACCCACGCATCAATAACCATGCCGTCGAAGCCGTAGCCAACTCGCTGAGGGAGTTCGGGTTTCGCCAACCGATCGTGGTTGACCCGGGTGGGATCATCATCTGCGGACATACGCGATGGAAGGCCGCGAAGGAGTTGGGCTTGCGGACTGTTCCGGTGCATGTCGCCGCTGACTTGTCTCCTGCACAAGTTAAGGCATATCGGTTGGCTGACAACAAGATCGCGGAACTTGCCGAGTGGGATTGCGATTTGTTGTCCGATGAGTTGGATGGACTGGAGGGAATGGACTTCGACCTAAGCACCCTCGGTTTTCCAGAGGTCGAATTGGAGGCCCTGCGAAGGATTCCGTCACTCGAAGACCCGGAAATCTTGGACGTGGTAGGCGAAGTTCCCGAAACTCCCAAGAGCAAGGCGGGGGAACTCTACATGCTCGGGAAGCATCGTCTTCTCGTGGGCGACTCAGCAAATCTTGACGACATCAATAAGCTCATGGGCGATCTTCGAGCAAACCTTCTGCTTACGGCTCCTCCGTGCAATGTTGACTACGAGGGCAAAACGCCAAATGCATTGAAGATCAAGAACGACTGCATGCCTGATGCCGAATTCCGGGCATTCCTCAAGGCGGTCTTCAGCAATGCGGACACTGTCATGCGCCCAGGGGCAGCGTTCTATATCTGGCACGCCAATGTGGAGAGCTACAACTTTCACGGAGCTTGCCGGGACATTGGGTGGCAGGTACGGCAATGCCTGATCTGGGTCAAGAGTGATATAGTAATAGGATGGAATGATTATCACTGGCAGCATGAGCCATGCCTGTATGGCTGGAAAGCAGGCGCCAGGCATCAATGGTTCTCTGATCGAAGCCAGACGACGCTGCTTCGCTTCGACAGACCTAATCGAAACGCGCACCACCCAACGCCGAAACCCGTAGAGTTATTCGAGTACCAGATGCTCAACAGTACCAGCAAGGGGCAGGTGGCTCTTGATCTTTTCGGCGGCAGCGGAACGACGCTTATCGCGGCCGAGCGAACGGGGCGAGTGGCTCGTCTGATGGAGTTGGATCCGCGATATGCTGACGTCATAAGAAGGCGCTGGGCAGAACTCGTTCATGGCGACCAATGCGACTGGGAGTGTCTTACGCCGCTCGGCTCTTAAGACGCTGGGAACAGGGTCCTCCTGGCAAGGCACTCCCGCTTGATTGTCCGCACGAAGCTCTCAGCGTAGGCGTTCAAGTTAGGCGGGTACTTAGGCATCCTCAGACAGCGCACGCCGGCGGCCTTGAGCGTTTGCCGGAACTTCATCGTGAACAGCGGGTCGCGATCGTGGATCAACACCCGCTTGCTTTTGAGGAAGCCGTCCTGGGCGTCGAAACGGGGATGCCGGTGCGCTGGAGTACGCCCACTTTGCATCCGAGCGATCGGGCAAGTAGCTTCTCGCACCTACCCGTACCTTGATTCGACCCCAGGGAGGAAGCCTGGCTCCTCAATTCCAAGAACTCGGCCCAACCGCACCTCCTTGACGAATCGTGGACACCGTCGGCGCTTGGCGGCATAGGTAAGTAATGACTGATGGCTGGTGAGCCGTGATGCCTCGACACAAGAAAGAGCAGACGCTGGAAGAAAGACGAAGGCTGGTGGCAACCATCCTAACGCGAGGCGCCACGCGCGTCCGTGAGGACGAACTCCGGCTGGCTGGCCGTTGCCGGGCGAAACGGAAGGGGGTCATAACCGACCGACCAGGTGCTATGACCTAGAGTCATAACCGACAAGTTGGAGAAGGGACAAGTCGTTGCTTCCCCAGGTAGCAATAGACAGGGGAGGTTGTGCGCGAAGATCAATTCTCACTGGCTTCGAAACTCGGTCGGGGCCGAGAGTCGCCTGCATTTTCGCCATCGCAACTCATAACCAAGGGGCGGGAGAGAAAAGCCTGTGTTAGTTATACGTTAGAGTGTTTTCGCGACCAGGAAACCTGGGGCTGACGCAGGAATCCCGGACACAAGCAGATTGGACGACATAGGTAACGGGGTGAGCACATCCACATCTTGGCTGGCTATGGCGCACTGAGGTCCGTTGCGGAAGGCAAGGGATTCCGAAATCAGTGTGCGCGAAGTGTGGTCCACACCGCGTTCGGGCAGAGCGGAACCCATTTTCCTGACACATGCACGGCGAAATGAAGAAAAGCCGTCAGAGACTCGGGGTTAACGGTCGGGGTGACGGGGAAGCCAGGCAGCAGGTTCTTGCATCCCAGCGGAGATGGTCCAAAATGTCGGGCTGTTGCCATTGCTGGACTTACGGCTGTTGGCATGGAGGCGAGATCGATGCTCCCCAAGTGGTTGACGGCGTTGCTGGTGCTGCTTCATGAGGCGTGGTCCACGCGCCGCGATGCCCATATCCGGTTTCTGAAACTCCAAGTCGAGATGTTCAAAGAGAGGCTGCCTGGCAACCGGGTCATCCTCGATCCGGTCGAACGGCGGCGGCTGATGAAGATTGGCGATGAAGTCGACCATAAGGTTGAGGATCCCCTCGGAATCGTCAGCATCAAGACCCATCGCCGCTGGCAAGCGGGAGGAGCGCGGTGGCCGAGAGCCGGGCAAGGTCGGCCGGCCACGGCTGACCAAGTCGCTCCGCGAACTGATCCTCCGCCTGGCGAAGGAGAACGTGGGCTGGGGTGTGCTCGGTGGTCCACTACAGAGATACGTAGCGTGTCCCTAATGGCCCGAGGTTAAGGTGTAGCGCTTTTTGTGCGCGAGACTTATGTGCATCGACCGCGCCCGGCCAGCACCGCGGTTCGGCTGATGGGCGCTCATAACTCCGGGAGTAATGTTACGTCGCCGGGGGCGAATGCAGGCGCAACGGCGTGCCCGGGATGAGTAAGTCACTGTGTGGACATCCCTTGCGCCTTAACCTCGGGGCATTATAGCGTGTCCCCCGAACTCCAAGGCAAGGCGGCTGAGTACGCATTGCGCGGGGAGCTCTCAGGCCCGGCCCCGCTTCGATCCCTGGGCCAGGGCGTACATCCGCTGGGAGAAGTCCGAAAACGCCTCAACGATCGGTGAATGGAGCCTGCCGAAGGGGTCCTGCAGGCCGCTGTGCTGGCGGATCTCCTTGCCGGGGATGCCCTTCCAGCCGTCCATCCAGCCGCAGTGGTTCCAACCGACAAAGTCCGGCCGGGAGAATGCTTGTTCCGCGAAGTCGAGGCCCCAACGAGCACGGTCCTGCTGATCGCGGCAGTGCGGCCCCAGCGGGCATGGCATGTGTTCCGAAGGCACGGAGAACGCCGAGTCGCCGTTGAACAGCGGCTTGCCGGTGAGGGCCGACCAGCGATCCATCGCATCGCGCTGCTCGCCGTAGTAGCCGTAGCACTGGTAGAACACCAGGTCCATGTGCCGGCCCGCCCGCTGGATGACCCAGTCCGGGGGGTTGGTGTTGCCGTTGATCTTGTCGCCCAGAATGAGGTGATTGGGATCGTGCCGGCGAATCGAGCTGACGGCGAGCGAATAGTAGCGGTCGATCACACGCTCCAGGAAGAGCCGATTGTCGCGGTCCTCGTCGAAGTTGTTGCCATCCGCCGCCGGACGCCAGTTGCGGGCGGCTTGAAGCTCGCCGAACGACGCAAAGAAGGTCCGGTAGGTGCGGTTGAACTCCTCGATCCGGTCGGAGTACACCCGCCGCATCAGCTCGACATAGGCGGACTTGCCCGGCGCATCGCCGGTGAGGTTCCGCAACACCCGCGGCCAGGTGGAGGTCGCTGCGCGCGGAGCGCCAAAGATCTGCACCTCACGAGCCGCCGCCTCGGCCTCCGTCAGGATCGGGCAATCGCAGAGCGAATAGCCGATCAAGTACGGGTCGTCCCTGCGGGCGGCTGCACCCTCCCGCGCGATGCGGTCGCAGCGGTCGGCAAACTCCCCGGAGAACACATCCACGAAGTTCTCATCCGGCACGACGCGCGAGTGGGCGATTTCGACAAAGGCAAGCTCCTGGATGTACGGCAGCGGCGCCTCCTGAAAACAGTCGGCCGGGCAATGGCAGCCGAGCGCGTTGAAACCCATCGCGGCCATGTCCTTGCGGACCTTGGCCCGAAAGCCCGGCAGCCAGTCTTCGCGCCTCGCGGCAGCCGAAAGGCCAAACGTCTTGCGCCAGTGCTCGCGGTTTTCTGCCTGCTGAAGCAACAAAGGCTCGGTGTGGTTGATGCCGAAGGAAAGGAATGCGCTCCCCTCGGGAGTGACGAGCCACCAGCGGTCGGCCTTCTCCAGGCGAAAGAAACCGCTCGGCTCGAAGCCAATCGGCGGGAAGCCGCCAAATCGGTCCCGCGGCTGGGCCTTTGGGGGCTCTGCCATCATGCAAGGCCCTGGCTGTGTATCTGCAACGGCATCAGTCGAACCACTCATCCTTGCTCTTGGGGTCGAAGGCGGGAATGGGGATGTTGAGGACGCGAAGCTTGCCGACGGCGCGGTGCCGGCAGAGGGGCTTGATGAAGACCGCCGTCAGGGGCTTCACGGGGACCATCCGCCCGTCGAGTTCCATGTGGCCCGTGCCTTCCAGGATGATGTAGATCTCCGTGAGCTTCTTGTGGTAGTGGGCCTGGGAGTTCGGCGCGATGTCCACCATGTGCAGCGTGGCGGTGGGGTTGTCGGCGGCCACGAACGCCCGCCTCGACTGGCCGCAGGGGCAGGTGACCGCGGGAATCTCGTTCAATTGGGTAAGGATGTAGTTCTCGGCCATACGAGCCTCTCCAACTTTCTACGCCTTGGCCATCAGGGACTCGGCGCCGTGCTCCCGCAGGAACGCCGGGAAATCGACCACCTGCCTGGTCTGGATACTGGCCAGGATGGCCTTCTCCACGGCCAGCACGTATGCCCCGTCCCGGACGGTCATTGTCCCATTGCCTTGGACGGTGCGAATGCAATTCACCAGCTCCTGAAGCTCGTCCCAGTGGCCCATGTAACCGTGCGGGCCGCGGTCCATGTCGTCGCCCTCGAAGATCCATGACCGCTCGACGGCCTTGGGTCCGGTCATATAGTGGCATTCCTTGAACCGCTTGGCCAGGTACACGCACCCGTCGCGGCCAAAGAGCTGAAAGTGGAATTTTTTCAGC
>CAZUUK010000138.1:0-1497 GCA_964622675.1 uncultured Planctomycetota bacterium
TGTCTGTTGCAGCCTGGGGGGTGGGACGGCAAGGGCGCTTCATTTTCGAGGCCCTTGGCCCGTGACAGCAGCATCAGGTTGCCTTCATTCACGCTCTGCGTACACAGCCTCGCGCAGCCCCTTGAGATAGCCCACCGCGAAGAGCCGTGCAAGGCCGTGATCATCGCTGAAGTTCTCGTCCCCCATCTTCGGGTAGTGATCCGGACGGCATACCCCCTCGTAGCCGATGTCCCGGTACGCACGCAGGCAGGCCACCAAGTCCGTCTGCCCATCGTCGTGGAATGCCTCGGCGAACTTCTCAGGCGTGCCATGCACATCGCGGAAATGCACGAAGAAGATCCTGTCCTGCTCCCCGAAATGGCGGATGACAGACGGCAGGTCATCGGTCATCAGTGTAAAGTTCCCCTGACAGAGCGCGATGCCGTTCACCGGACTGGGGACCAGGTCAATGAGTTTCTGGTAGTTCTCAATGCTACTCATGATTCGAGCGACCCCGCGGATGGGGGACAGCGGCGGATCATCCGGGTGCATCGCCATTTTGACGTGGGCTTCTTCGGCGACAGGCACCACGCGCTCTAAGAAGTACTTGAGGTTCTCCCACTGCTCCTCCTCGGTGACGATCCCGTATTCCGTCAGGGGTTCGTCGCGCATTTGGTCGTGGTCATAGCCGCTCACCTGAGCCCCGCCGCGTGAGGGGATGGTGCGCGATGTCCGAAGCACCCCGAGAATCGGCATCCATGCGCTGCACCATACGGGGATCTCCAACGCTCCCATGTTCCGGATGAGCGCGCAGACGACTTCGATCTCTTCGTCTCGTCCCGGCAAACCCAGTTTGACCTTCTCCATCGGCGGACGGGACTCAATCACCGACAGCTTGAATCCGCTCTGTTCGTAGGCCGCCTTCGCACGCGCCAGCGATGGGTAGCTCCAGGGCTGCTCCTCCTCGCTGGCGTTGGGTATGGGGCGCAGGCCGATGCCGCCGACGGCATACTCAACGCCACATTGCTTCATCAACGTCAACGCGGGACCCGGTTGCGGGGACATTGAAACGGCGATCTTGATCATGTTGGTCTCCTTTCGCCCGATATTTCAACTCGAATGTCACTAAGGATTGAGGATGAAATAACTTCCTTCTTGTCTCTCGCAAAGCCGCGAAGCACGCAAAGGACTTCACATTCGGGGGTTGGTTTTCTTTGCGGCTTTGCGAGAGAAGGAAAGAGATATTTATTCAATCCTCAGTCCTTAACACCCATAAGGCCACTCATCACCCCAGTTGATTTTCCTCACGCGCTTCCAATTTTCTTTGTCGCTGCGCGTCACCGTGATGGTACGAATCCCGTCTCCGGCGCAGAGCAGGCTTCGCGCGTGACCGGAATGGCGCAGCGGGTGGCGAATGACGCGGGCGCTGGCGGGCTGGATCGGATGTTTCGATGCGGCGACGTAAGAGAACTTCTCGTCTTCATATCCCAAGCTGCCGGTTTTGAGGCGTCGGTGCAG
>CAZUUK010000138.1:1507-5961 GCA_964622675.1 uncultured Planctomycetota bacterium
CGGTGCAGCGCGGACCGTTCAAAACGCTGCGAAAAATGGCACCAGTCGTCTGCGGAGATCGGGCAATCGCCCTGATGCGGACACGGGGCGATCAGGTGACCGCCGAACGCGATGAGATCATCGCGAAGCAGTCGAATCAGGTCGAAGCCGATCATCGTTCCCGGCTCGACGATGACGAATGCTGTGCGCGCCGCCAACCAGGCCGCTTTCAGAATTTCACGCGAGACTTTCTGCTCAATCTCCCCAAGCGTATAGGAACCGACCACCAGATCGTGCGCCGGGAAGGATCGGGCCACACGCAAGTCCGCATGCACCCAATGGGCGTTTTCAAGCGGGGTATTTTCTCCGGCGCGTGCCAGAGCCTTCCCCATCCGAATCCACCCTTCGTCCCGTTCGACGAGCGTGATCTGTCGCAGCTCATCGAAGGCTTCTGTCGCCGCCCAACCGGCAGTCCCCGGGCCTGCGCCCAGATCGAGCAGGCTGGTGATTCGCCTGTCCGGCATCAACCGCCGGATTTCCCCAAAGACAGAGCGCGCGGCCGCGAACGTCGCGGGCAATCGCACGGCAGCGTAAGCCAGGCGGTGTATTTCTGAAGCAATGAAAGTTCCTTTTGCCGAACGCTGAGCGCGGTAATTTCCGGACAGTTCGGCAGCCGCCTGACTCAGTGATTGCAGGTTGTGCCGGGTGGTCTCCCGTTCAATGGCGCGGCGTAGCTGCGATGGAAGCTGCATCACAGGACCTTCAACGGGGGAGATAACTTTTCACGAATCGTGCGTGCATTAGTCTGTTCCAAGCGGACAGACCAGCGGCCTGTCCCACCAATGCCTGAAACCACTTGCAGGAACACAAGATCTAGGAGGTACCCGCATTTAGTGGGCTTGTCAATAGGGTTTTCCAGGCGGCGCAAGGGCGCGCCGCCGCTATGGAGGCCACAATTGCAGGTAACGTGCCTTGGGTTTGTGAACCCGCGCAGCGGGTTGCCGAAGGCCAAGCGGAACGAAGGGGAGCGACGCACAAACTTGGTGTTAACTGCTGTTACGGCCGGGGAGGCGGGGGCGGCCTTGCCACGGACGGCAAGGCCGCAATGAATCAGCAAAGAAGACAGCCCTACTTCAGCCGAAAAATCAACTGTGAGTGAGCACGTTGTACCAGCCAGCCGTTCTTTGGTCTCTGTTTCTCAACTTGCTTCGGCCAAACTTCCATACGGTAAGCGCTTCTTCGAGGAGCCCCTACTTCGATCCACTTCCGAGCAACTTCCTCAAATGCTCGGTAGGTTTCTTCGCCACCGTACACTTCGATGTGTTCCTCATCTGTGATACAGATACTCTCCGAATCTCTGCAGGAAAGAATATACTGTCTGCCCGCAGGCTCAACGAACATCCCTTCCAGAGTGACAAAAAATAAGAGATCTCGCCCCATCCACCTCCGCATGCCTGGATTCCAGCAAATCCAGGGGGCAGTCTTCTTACGCGGTTTTCTGTCCGCCCTTGCGCGAGTCAGCCGTTCCTTTGCCACTTCAGGTAACACGACCTCCATCCCATACTTTCCCCGCAATTCCATAAATCCAGGCAATCCAGCCACTTCACCTTCCAGGTGATCTTTTCGTTTCCACAAGCGTGGCATCAGGCACCAAGATTCACCCGGTATATCCTGAAGCGTGATCAGTAATGCTCCATCTTCCTTCAATTGGTCCATCCAGTGAGGAGAAACATCTGGACAGCTCACCGTAGTAATGATTCGGTCGTAAGGAGCCCCTTTTCGGTAACCATTCCCACCGTCAGCAGTGATAATCGTCACATTCTCAGCACCCAGGCGACGAACATGCCGACGGGCGCGACGAGCAACATCAGCTTGGATGTCGATACTATATACGTGGCCTTTGGAACCAACAATATGCCCCATCAAAGCAGCATTCCAACCTGTCCCAGCACCAATTTCGAGAACCTTCATACCAGGTTTGAGTTGAAGCTGCTCTAACATCTGAGCGACAAGAGAGGGTTGGGACGTGGAACTCGTTGGGTGTGGATTTCGGTGAGATACCAGGGCATCGTCACAGTAAATCTTCTTCAATTGTGTTGCTGTAGGACGGTCAGGAGCGACGTTTACAAGTCGCGACTTCTTCTGGAAGTCGTAATATCGGTCAACGAAAAGATGTCTCGGTACAGATCGAAACGCTCCTTCGACCTCTTTTGTTTTGAGTGCCTGGGTGGCGTAAAGCATGTCAACAAACCGCTCTTTCAATTCAGAGAGAAGTTGCGCTTTTCGATTCGAAATTTTCAGCATCAACATTCCTCCCTCTGATTAAGTACTCACTGGCAGCGCCAGGACGGCGTCGCTTTTGCCTTTGGGGACAAGGCCGTAATTGCAGTTAACGGTCCCACAATTGCCGAAGCCGCCCTGGTTTTTAGGGCGGTTTGAGTGAACATTGGCAGCCATTTTGCGATCTTGCCTCGTGCAAAATGGATGACAATGTGAACTGGCAATTGTGTGTTACACGCTCGCGGCCTCATTCGCGGCGAAGCCCATCACGGGAAAACAGACAGCGCACGACATAGCCTCATGTGGTTCTCGTCACGAAGGCGGCGACCTTATAGCTCAACCATCGCCCAACGCGAACTTCGCCCTTTTGAGATTATCGAGAACCGCCTTGCTCTCATTGGCTGTGAATTGGTCTGTGTAATGCCCCACCGTTGTCCTCTGTGCAACGTTGGTGATTCCCTTCTCCTGATACTGACGGCGGCGATCTTCCGGCATCTCGTGCCATTCCTCGTCTCTTTCCCGGAAGAACACCTGAATATCATCATCTGATGGGATCTGATATCCGTTCCGGTGCACAACCGCGCCCAGAGGCAAACGGGGACGTAACCCCGGCGATTCATCCGGGTAGCCTACCAGCGCCATACCTGCCGGTATGACATAATCCGGAGTGCCCAGGACCTTTTTCAGGTCCACGGAAAGAATAGTTCCGATATATACAGCCCCGAGGGCCATGCTTTCGGCAGCTATCACGATGTTGTGGAGCGCAATCACGGCGTCCCAGAACCCAATGAACACATTAACGGCCTGATCGAAGTAGAAGGGTGCATCATTCAATTCAAACCATCTCTTCAACCGGTAGATGTCCACGACTGAGAGAATCACTGTGGGCGCATCTACTGTCGGACTGTCCCACAGAGCGCGTTTCTTCTCAGGGTCGTCGACAACTATCAAGGAATACTGCTGCAGGTTCCCTGCCGTTGCCGCTCGGATTCCAGTCTTGAGAATCAGGTCGAGTTTCTCGGGTTCAATCGGCTTTGACTTGAATCTTCGGATAGATTTGTGGTTCATCAGGCAATCAACTACGGGGTTCATGAGGTTCTCTCCTGTTGGGCTCAAGAGAAGGCTGGGTTTTGGTTCTGCGCACGCATTACACGATTCTGGCCGCTTGCGTGTAACGGAGCGCGGGGTTTGCGAAGTCGCGAAGCGATTTGCAGATCGCGTCAGCGATCTCGCAAACCCCGAAGATGGAAGAAGTTCGCGAGCGGAGCGAGCGAACAAGGCCATCGGAGGGGCCGCAGGCCCGCATGGGCCGTAGCCGGGCAACCCGCTGTTAAGCGGCGTGCAAATTTTAACCTCAGTAAAACAAAAAAGGCGCGGACATAACCTTCTCTGTCTTTGATTGTTCTGTATCTTCTGAAAAGATGGAAGTATCGATGCTATTCATTACTCTGCTCCGACGGGGGAAAGTGCCCAAGCTGTGTCAAGAGCGCAACGTTGTCCCACTCAATCCACGATTCAGCAATCTTCCCCTCCTCTAACCGAAACATCGCAAGAGTCTTGCTTTCGAACTTCCTCCCAGAGGCCGGAAACGGTCCCATTTGTCCTTCCTGCGTGCCTGTAAACGTCACATAAACGGCAACCATATCTCCTTCTGCAACCATCTTTTCGATGGTCGCGCCCATATCGGACATCCGGCAGCAAATGGACAAAAATGGGCGGTAAGCACTCGTCAGCCACGCTTCTAAGGGTATCGCCCCGATTGCTGAGTATATGTACGGTAAGGCGCCCCAATAACCGCAATCTCATCAGATGAATTTATGGGAATCTTATAAAACAAGACATTGGTGACATACTGCTTAGCGTACACCAACGAAGCAATCGGGTTAATACCCTTTTTACAGGCATTTGAGACTCCCGTCGCAGGCGATCGGCGAAAATCCCCAGGGCCGAGGGCCCCTGAAGCGATTCTGGGGTGTGGCTACTGTGCTCCATTGCGCCCCGATCAGTCGGCGCCAGGCCCTGTCCCATCCTCCGCGGCCCGCTCCAGCAGCCAGACGCGCTCCTCGTCGCTCAGCGGTCCGCGCCTGGCGCTTTCGGCGTTCGGCCCCACCCACTCGGGCTTTCGCATCGCGACGATCAGTCGGTCGACCTCCGGGCTGAAAAGTGAATAGCGCAGCATGAGGTCCGCCACGTGC
>CAZUUK010000138.1:5971-7602 GCA_964622675.1 uncultured Planctomycetota bacterium
ACCCAGGCCGGGTCACTCCCCGAGGGGGCAAGTCAGTGGACCCGGGCCGTTCGCTCATGCTCAACACGAGCCCTGTCCGGGTCGGTCGGTGGGGGTCCGCTACGGTCTTGTCCCGGGTGCTTGGCCGGCCCGCTTCAGCAGCCAGGCGCGCTCCTCGCCGCTCAACGGGCCGCGTCTGACGCTTTGAACGTTCGGCGCCACCCACTCGGGCTTCCGCATGGCGACGATCAGCCGGTCCACGCCGGGGCTGAAAAGAGAATAGCGCAGCATCAAGTCCGCCACATGCGCCCGGAAGCCGGCATCCGCGGCGCGACCCTCCTGTTCGACGATGCGCTCGAGCGTCCAGCCGCGGCCGAAGGGCGTGCAGGCGAAGTTCATCCAGCCGAGCCTGCGGCAGGCACGGAAGACCTCCGTGGCGTCCTCCTCCACGTGGTGCGGCTGCACCTGGAAGTCGTAGGGATTGTCGGGGCCGAAACGCTGGTCGGCGTCGGCCCCCGGCCGGTACGTGCCCAGCAGGCGCACGCGACCGTCGGCCTTCCAGCGGGCGGCCACAGCCTCCTGCTCCTTCTGCCTTTTGGGGCAGTCCCGGGTGGCGACAGGGGAAACCACCACCGCGTCGACGCGGTCCGTCTGCAAGTCCTCCGTCATGACGTCCAGGTGGTGCGGCTCGAGTGGAATGGGGTACTCGTACTCGTCCTCGGGACCGAAGATGCGGAAGTGGCTCCAGCAGGCGATGGTGGCCTCCTCGCGCCGGCCGAGACGCGCCAGGGCCGCGCCCAGCGCGATGCGCTCGGGCCGGAAGGTGGTGTCGAACCAACGGATGCCCGCGTCCAGGCAGGCGGCCACGACCTCGACCGCGGTGCCAGGGTCTGGGATGGGATCGTTGCCGAGCTGCTGCACGAACGAATGTCCACCGAGCATCAGGGGCAGTTCCTCAGGGGTTGTCACGTTGATTTCCTCCGCTCAGAGTCAGGAATGGGTTTTGTGCTCGCATTTCTATCCCTCCTTCCGGCTGATATACAGCGAGAAATGGAACTTGGAGACTATTAGGTGGACCCTACTTTTGCACTCTTTGGCTAAATTTCATTAGCTCAAAATTTGCATGCCGCTTAACGGAGCGCGGGGTTTACGAAGTCGCGAAGCGATTTGCAGATCGCGTTAGCGATCTCGCAAACCCCCGAAGATGGGCGAAGTTCGCGAGCAGAGCGAGCGAACAAGGCCATCGGAGGGGCCACAGCCCCCGCGCCCCGATGGGACGGAAACCGAGCGAGCGAAGCCTGCGCCGAAGGCGGCGCGAATTTCCATCCCATCGGTTCCAGCATATACGACATTGCAGCCGAAGGGAGCAATGTCCCCAAGGGCCAAAGGCGTAAGCCCGTAGCGTATATGCTGTGTTATGTGACGGGTGTTTTTCTCCATAGAGCTTCAATGTCTGTTTCTTTATAGAATTCTTCAGTCCCTTTTATATATAGAACAATATGGTTAGTTAGTTTCCCATGCCCATTATCTTCAAGTGATCTATACAACTTATCCAAATGTTCTTGAAATGGATCAACCCCTAAAGAGCGGCTAATTGTCACCTCGTCTTTAAAAAGACCCCAAACCTTATAAAGAATATTCTCGCCACTGGA
>CAZUUK010000139.1:0-7559 GCA_964622675.1 uncultured Planctomycetota bacterium
AGCTTTCCCCTTCACGGCTGCGCAGCCAAAACCGAAGAGGATAGCGAAGTGCCTCCGCGTCTTTAAGTGCCAATCTGCCTCAAAGCCTCCCTGAGCTCTTGCCGGCGGTGTTGTCCCATAGAGGCCAAGGCCCGTAGGCGGGGCAAACTCCGCCCGCTCGGGGGTCAGCATCAACCCAGGACATCCCTGGATAGGCGCAAGATAGAATTGACATACCGCACGGGACGGGGATATAGTGGACTGGCCTGGGCTACAGGGCGATTATCGGGCGGGGTGTTTGCGCGAGAAAGCAGAAGACATCAGGTGCGCAGGAACACTCCGTGGGTCTGCTTGGCTTTGACTCTCGATCACTGAGCTCGCAGAGTTCTCAGTAGGCAATGCTACCTGTAAGACGAGGGAGGAACTGATGGGCAGAGAGGATACCAACAAGACGTGGGCAGGAGAGACGGCAGCAGAGAGGATTATTGAGGAACAGGCCCGCGATCAGACCGGGCAGAAGCGAATCACTGTGCGTATCGATGAGAGCGAGATGACGAGCACCTATGCCAGCGGCTTCCGGACCAGCGCAACCGCAGAGGAGATGATGTTGGACTTCGGGTTAAATATGGTACGGGTTACCGGTCAAGAAAAGAGCCTAAACGAAATCGTTTTCATGGCAAAGAACCGGATAATCATGAATTACTATACCGCCAAACGCCTTGCCCTGGGACTCGGTCTGATTATTCGCCGGTACGAAGAAGAGTTTGGAGAGCTTCAGCTTGACGCGGCGAAACGACGCCTGCCCAAGCAAGATAGCAGCACATGACCGTCGATCATTCGCATGACCATTCCGAACCTCGCGAGGCGGGCGAATTCATGGCCGATGGCGTGACGGAGAAACTCGCCGAATCTGATCGCTCCACTGAGCAATTCTTGAGCGAGCTGTTGGCTGTGCAGTGCCGGCTGAGTGGAGCCGATTCTGGGGCAATCATACGCGGGCGGCAAGGCGAACATGCTGATATTCTGGCGCTGTGGGGACCTGAAGAGGACCGTTCAACCCCTGCAGTATGGTTGACCGAGGCGATCGGATTCTTCCGTGAAGCCGCCGCTGCCGACAGCTCCACAGTCAAGCCTTTGCACGAGCCGAACCACCTCTATGGTCAGCCTGTGGGACGTCACATAGTCCTGGTTCCACTGAAAGTCGCGGATCTCGGCGAGCTTGTCGCAGCTTTCCTGGTCGCTACTGCCAAGAAAGCCGTCCTAGAGGCGAGTCGCCGGCGGCTGGAACTGGCCTCTAACCTGGTAAGCCTCTTTGAGAAGCGGCTGATAGACCAGAAGGAGCACTCAGCCATAGGACGACTCAAGAGTGCAATGGAGGCGCTTTCGGCCATAAATCGACAAAGCAGGTTTGCCGGTGCGGTAATGACTTTCTGCAATGAAGCAGCCAGCCAGTGGCGATGCGAACGGGGGAGCATTGGCTTTCTCAAAGGGAGATATGTTCAGCTCAAGGCCATGAGCCACGTCGAGCACTTCAGCCGGAAGATGAAGGCTATTCAAGACATAGAGTCTGCGATGGAGGAGTGCCTGGAACAGGATGTCGAGGTTCTCTATCCCCCGGCGCAAGAAGCTACGTACATCAGTCGTGCAACAAGTGAGCTTTCCAAGCGGTACGGGCCGCTATCCATCTTGAGCCTGCCTATGCGGCGTGGAGGTGAGCCTTTGGCCGTTCTGACGCTTGAGCGAGCGCCAGATCTGCCTTTCGACCTTGAGGAAGTCGAAGCGATTCGACTTGCCTGCGAACTGTGCACACCGAGGCTGTTGGACCTGTATGAGCACGGCCGATGGGTGGGCGCAAAGGTGGCCAGTGGCATTCGCAATGGGTTGGGAGCGGTGGTGGGCTCAAAGCATACCTGGGCGAAGATTGCGGCCATTCTGGCATGTGCCGCAATAGCATTCTTGGTGTTTGCGAAGGGCGAGTTCCGTGTTACGGCGCCGTTCGTCTTGGAGGCCAGTCATCTGCAGGTTGTTCCAGCACCTTTCGAAGGATACATCAAGAACGTCAATGTCGAGGTCGGTGAATTGGTGGAAGGCAGTGAGACTGTCTTGGCTGAACTCGATACTGCCGAGCTTCGGCTGACACTGGCCTCGCGCAAAGCCGAAAAGATCGGGTATCTCAAGCAGGCCGCCGCAGCCAGACGTGATGGTGAGACTGCACGATCCCAGATTGCCCAGGCTGACGCTGACAAGGCACAAGCGCAGATTGAACTACTCCAATACCTCATAGACCGGGCGAAGATTACCTCGCCGATCGACGGCACAATCGTCAGAGGTGATCTGAAGCGTGAGGTCGGAGCGCCTGTGAAGATTGGCGATGTGCTATTCGAGGTCACCCCTCTTGAATCCTTGAGAGCTGAGCTGATGGTATCAGAGGATCAGATCGCTGACATTGCTGTCGACCAGGAGGGATACTTGGCCACAGCCTCCTATCCTGGGCAGCGGATCAAGTTCCTGGTAGAAAGGGTCAATCCCGTAGCTGAGGTCGTAAAGCAACGGAATGTCTTTAGAGTGCGCGTGCGGCTGCAAGATACGCATGCCTGGATGCGGCCTGGTATGGAAGGTGTGGCCAAGGTGTCAGTCGGCAGACGCCGCTACGTCTGGATGTGGACCCGCAGAGTTGTCAACTGGATCCGAATGAAGCTGTGGCTTTGAGTTTCGGGGCGCGTTATGTCTGTCCCTCGCCCGACATTTCATGAGGCCTGGTATCGTGTCGCTCAATTGCGGCCGAGGCTGCTGCTTGGCGTGCAGGTCCACAGACAGCATTTTCGCGGACAGCTGTGGTATGTGCTGGAGAATCCATCCAATAACCAGTTCTTTCGCGTCAGCGAGGAGGCCTATCAGTTTGTCGCCAGACTTGACGGTCGACGCACGGTTTCCGAGGCATGGCACATCTGCAATGAGCAGCTTGGCGACAACGCTCCCACACAAGGAGAGGTCATCCAACTGCTCGGCCAATTGCACTCCGCCAATCTTCTTCACTCTGAGCTAGCCCCGGACACTGAAAGCCTGTTCAATCGATATCGGAAGCGAATCCGAAAGCAGGTTGAAGGGTACGTCACTAACGTGCTCTTTATCAGGGTCCCGTTGATAGACCCTGATCATTTCCTTGACCGATGGGTAGGTGTGTTCGGACGGCTTTTCAGTTGGTTTGGGCTGATTCTGTGGTCACTCCTCCTGACGACGGGGCTGTGGTTTGCCATCGGCAATGCCGGCGAACTGGTCGACCAGAGCTCCAACGTCCTGGCCCCCAGCAACCTGATACTGCTGTATCTGAGTTTTGTCCTGGTCAAGACGTTCCACGAGTTCAGCCACGCATTCGCATGCAAGAAGTTCGGCAGGCTCAATCGGAACGGCGGACAAGTCCATACTATGGGAATCATGTTCTTGGTCTTCTTCCCGCTGCCCTATCTGGACGCATCGAGTGCCTGGGCCTTTCGGAAGAAATGGCATAGAGTTGTTGTCGGGATGTCAGGCATTATGGTTGAGCTTGCGATTGCAGCCATAGCCGCCATCGTCTGGGCACACACATCTCCCGGGACGGTACACGCGATTGCATACAATGTGATATTCGTTGCGAGCATTTCTACGGTCCTTTTCAATGGGAACCCCCTTCTCAGGTTTGACGCCTACTACGCCTTGTCGGACCTGGTGGAAGTCCCGAACCTCAGCCCGCGGTCCAGAAGCTACTTCTATTATCTCGTCAAGAGGTACTGCTGGGGGCTAAGACAAGCTGCAAGTCCCGCACACATCCTTGGCGAGCGTATCTGGTTTGTCTTTTTCGGCATTAGCTCTACTGCATACAGGATCTTCATCTACATAAGGATACTTCTCTTCCTGAATAACAGACTGCCTGAGGAGCTGTTCATACTTGTGCCTGTTTTGGCCTTCTCTGCGATTGTAGCGTGGGTGGTTGTTCCGCTGGGCAAGTTCTTGAGGTATCTGGCCACAAGCAGCGAACTCGCCCGGAAGCGGCTTCGGGCCGTGGCATCCACCTTGGGGGCATTGGGTATCACAGCAGCTTGCCTGGGGGCGCTTCCAGTTCCAGACTACTGCCGGGTAGAGGGCATTGTTGAGCCGGTTCACTTGGCACTCGTACATGCGGCCACTGACGGGTTCGTTCAAGAGTTCTTGTCCTCGGGCGCAGAGGTCTCCCCGGACGGCAGTCCCCTCATAAGAGCCGCGAATCCCGAGTTGGATACTGAGAGGAAGAGCCTGTTGTTAGAGCATCAGAGTCTTGAAACCAGACGGCGTCTATCAGAAAGCCATGAGACAGCAGCCGCACAGGCAATAGATGAGCAGATTGCGGCTTTGGACGAGCAGATCCAGCGTGTCGAAGCCCAGATCTCCTCACTGGATTTGCATGCACCCGTGGCTGGCACGTGGGTATCGCCAGACATCGAGAGGATCAGAGGCGCCTATGTACGCCGCGGCCAAAGAATCGGTCTTGTGGCAAGCCCCGACGGCGTTCTTATCCGTGCAACCGCTGGTCAAGAGATCGCCGCCATGCTGGTGGAGCAAGCCTACCAGCAGCTTGAGATCCGCGTCAAGGGCCGACCGGAGCCAACGCTCACGGGCACGATCGAGAGAATCCTCCCCTCGGGACATGAACTGTTACCCTCTGCGGCGTTAGGCTACGCGATCGGTGGATCCACGCCCACAGTTCCTCAGGATCCTCGGGGCATAGTGGCTGCGGAGAGGTTCTTTGAGATCCGAATCAGACCGAACACGGACGACTCGATTCGTTTGCTCACAGGTCAGCGCGTCGTAGCACGGATTCAACTGCCTCCTAAGCCGCTTGCAGTTCAGCTGTGGCGGTCCGTGCGTCAACTGTTCCAGCGCAGGTTTCAGATCTGAAATGACAGCAGTACCCAGCGCGACATGGCGCATGCTTGATAAGCAGGTATCAAGCCAACCTCTGCCAAGGGGGCTGGACGCGGCTTTTGATGTCGGTATCGGCTTGATAGGTCGGCTTGCGCCACGACGACGAGCGTTTCTGCGCCGGGCGAAGAAGGTGGTGGCATTAGAGAAGCACTTCTCGGGAGTTAGAGACGCCAAGCTCCGTGAGATTGCCAGTGAACTTCGGGAGGTCCTTGCGCGCCATCGCGACAACCCTTCCCACTTGGAGCGCGCGTTTGCATTGATACGAGAAGTAGCATTCCGCCAGATTGGTGAGAAACCGTATCCAGTTCAGATTGCAGGGGCCTTCGCCATTCATTCCGGGTGCACAGTTGAGATGGCTACGGGCGAGGGCAAAACCCTGATGGCGGCGATTCCTGCGACCGTCGCGGGTTGGCACGGCCGGGGCTGTCACATCGTGACTGTCAATGACTACCTGGCCGAGCGTGATGCTAAGTGGATGGCGCCGATCTACCGCTTCCTGGGCCTGGCTGTCGCGCATGTGGAACAGGGAATGCCTCCGGCGGCTCGGCGAGAGGCGTACTTGGCCGACATCACTTACTGCACAAACAAGGAAGTGACTGCCGATTTCCTGCGCGATCGGCTCGCCATGGGCCGCTTGAGGGGGTTGAGTTCGACACTTCTGGCCAAGGTAGCTGACGCTGATCGCCAAGTGACGGACCGATTGGTGCAAAGGGGTCTCCATTATGCCATTGTAGACGAAGCGGACTCGATCCTTGTGGACGAGGCGGTCACGCCACTTATCATCTCCGGGTCGAGTCGCAATCCGGAACAGGCCGAGGCCTTTCGTGAGGCCGCAGAGATCGCCAGCCGTTTGAGATCGGCACTCGACTACCGCACCAATTCGCGGTATCGCGAGATCGAACTGACCGATAAGGGCAAAGCTCACCTGGCGCAATTATGTTCCAGTCTCGGCAGTATTTGGGCAGGCGTCCGTCGTCGCGAAGAAATCGTGACTCAAGCCTTGACGGCCAAAGAAATGTATCTTCTTGACAAGCACTACATCATACAGGACGGCGAAGTAGTCATCGTTGATGACTTCACCGGACGGCTTATGCCGGATCGCACGTGGCGTCATGGCCTGCACCAGGCTATTGAAGCCAAGGAGATGCTGCAAGTCAATCTGCCCAAGGACACGTGGGCGCGAATCAGTTTCCAGCGTTTCTTTCGTGTTTACCGCAAGTTGTCCGGGATGACAGGCACCGCAGCTGAGGCGGCTGCCGAGTTCTGGCAGATATACCACCTGCCTGTAGTGTCAATTCCGACTAACCGTCCCTGCATAAGGAAAAACCTGCCGGAGATAGTGTTGGCTACCAAGCAAGCCAAGTGGAAGAGAATTGTGTCGGAGATCCGACGCATTCACCAGACGCGGAGACCGATTCTCGTTGGTACGAGAAGCATCCGAGCCAGTGAGCACCTCAGCCGGCTGCTGAGATCAGAGAACCTGGATCACCAGGTGCTCAACGCTGTCCATCACCGTGAGGAAGCTCAAATCGTTGCCGGGGCCGGGAAGCCAGGGAGAATCACTGTCGCGACCAATATGGCAGGCCGGGGTACTGATATCAAACTAGGCCGCGGCGTCGCGGAATTGGGAGGCTTGCACGTTATCGCGGCCGAGCACAACGAGTCTGCCCGCATAGACCGGCAGCTCTTTGGCCGATGCGCACGGCAAGGAGATCCCGGTAGTGCCCAGGCAATAGTCAGTCTGGAAGACGAGTTTGTATCGCGCTACACGCGCAGCCTTGCCGCCTATATGAGGAGGCGACACGCACACTCCGACAATGACATCTCCTCGCCTTTCACGCGGTTCGTGTTCCACCTATCCCAATTTCACGCGGAGAGGTTAGCACTGCGCCAGCGCAAATCAGTCTTGCGCGCAGACCGCTGGCTTGACGAGCAGCTTGGCTTCGCTGGAGGGGAGTAGACTGAAGACCCCTGCGCTGCTGGCGCGTCACGAGCGCAGTCCTGCGGATGAGTCTACTTGCGATTGGGTACAGCGGACAAGCTCAAGAATGCCTGCAGCGCGGGTTGGACTTGAGGCATGTCCAGCACAACCCCCATGAACAACGACAATCTGACTACGGCAACGTTGAGCTCAGTAACAGCCCTGATCTCCGCGCGCTGAGCACTGGATAATGTCTGCTGCGCCTGCAGTTTGAGCAGGAGAAACTCTGGAGTGAGTCTGTCCCGAATCTGCTCTGTACCTTCCAAGGCCTCCAGATAGACTCTTCCTGCTTCGACCGCGTCCCTTTGGACGCGCATCTCCTTACGTGCAGTCTCCAACATTGAGACGGCTTTCTTGACCTCTTCCGCCACCTGGTCTGTGGTATTCTGCAAGGCATAGACGGCTTTTGCCTGCTCAAGTTCCCGCTGGTGTAACTGGCTCCTACGCTGCCTGTTGCCCAGTGGGTACTCGAAGAATAGGCCCACAGCATAACTAACATGCTCGGCGTTGCCTATGTCGTCATGGGCGTCCGAAGCACCCCTGTCGAGGCCGTGCAGCCTCGTCGATGCAACGAGGTCCAGCCGCGGCTTCCTCTCATTCCTGGCTGCATTGACGTTGATCTGGGCGTTCTCTGACTCCAACTTTGCCTGCTGAATGGCCG
>CAZUUK010000140.1:0-7526 GCA_964622675.1 uncultured Planctomycetota bacterium
AGGGAAGGGGGTAAGACGGTGGGAGCGGGCGTGGTAACGAAGGTGGTAGAGTAGGGGTAGTGTATGCGCGAGTTTGTGTCAATGGAGTGTAAAGAGTGCGGGAACCGCAATTACCGTACCAGCAGGGGGACGCAGGGCGGGTCGAAGCTGGAGCTGCGGAAATTCTGCAAGCACTGCCGGCGTCGCACGGTGCACGTCGAGAAGAAGCGATAGAGGATTGATAGGTCTGTAGCTCTAATTGGACAGAGCACTGGACTCCAAATCCAGGGGTTGGGGGTTCGAGTCCCCCCAGACCTGCTGGCGGGTGTCCGGGTGTAGAGGCCGAGAGGCAGGAAAGCGTAAGAGTATGGGCTTGCGGTTCTATGAACCCCGGCGAGGGGTGGTAGCGAGGGGGATAGCGGCTTTTTTCCTTCTGGCTATTGCTTTTTTTGCGGCGAGGGAGGGGTTTTTCTGGTTACTGGCGACGCAGCCGCTGAGTGTGGAGGATTTGGGGGAGGGGACCGCGGCACGTGACCTGGGGATCGTCAGGACAGTCGGGCGGACGAAGGTGCTGCGGGGCAGTGACATAAACAATGTGAGGGATGATACGTTACTGAGCGAGCTGCTGCCGGGTGGTCCCGGTCTGGTGAGTGGGGCGGACCTGCGCGTTACGGTGAGGAGCGGAGAAACATTTGAGGTGGATCTTCAGGAGGCGGCTACAGTGGGAGACGTGCTGAGGGAGATTGAGAATGCGGCTGCTGTAGAGGGTCGGGTGAGGGAGGACGGGGATGGCATCGTCCTGGAGGATCTGAGTCAGGGGGGTGGGAGTCTGGCGGTGGAGTCGGTTGGAGAAAGCAAGGTGGCGGAACAGTTGGGTCTTGCCGGGGAGAGCACGGGGGCGCTGCTGATCGGGGAAAGTATCGTTGGAGAGCTGTGGTCGCTTCCCCTTGAGATGGTGAACGGAGGTGCGGGGGTTGGGTTGGGGACGATCAAGATAACGGATAAACGCGGGCGGTCGGAGGAGTTGGATCTTTCGGGTGGAGGGGTGGATACGGTGGGTGGTGTGGTGGAGGGTATAAATTCATTGCGGGGGGTGAAAGTAATTGCTGGCATCAGCGAGGAGGGGGATGCTATAATAATCAGGGACCGTAGCGGCCTTCCTTTTGGAGTTTTGGGGCGGGAGTTTTCGGCAGCCCATATAGTAGCAGCGGTAATCCTTCTTAGCTCCGTGGTGGGCGTTTACTTTGTGGTGAATCGCCCGCGCGTTGCCGATTTTCTTATTGAAGTTGAGGGGGAGCTGAAGAAGGTATCATGGCCTACGAGACGGGAGGTCGTCGGCGGCACGGTAGTTGTACTGATTTTAGTGATCGTGTTGGCGGTGTACATTTACGCGGCGGACAGCGTAATGGCGGGGATTATCAGGAGGATCCTCAGGGGGATATTCTGACGTATGGATAAGCGGTGGTACGTGGTTCGGGTTCAGAGTGGCAAGGAGAGTGCAGTGAAGGAGGCATTGGAGCGGCGCGTGAAGACGGCGGGGAAGGAGGATCAGGTTTCTACAGTGCTGGTGCCTAGCCGGACGGAGGCGGAGATCCGGGAGGGGAAGAAGCGAATTACGCGGCGTAAGACGTACCCGGGATACATAATGGTGGAGATGGAGTTGAACGACGACACGTGGTTTTTGGTTAGGGAAACGCCGGGGATAGGAGACTTCGTGGGTACGGGTTTGAAGCCGGTTCCGATGGAGGCGCACGAGGTGGAAAGGGTGCTGGGACAAGGGGAGGAGAGAGAAGGCAAGCCGGAAGTAAGGATAGATTTCCAAAAAGGCGATAGCGTGAAGATCAAAGAGGGGCCCTTCGAGAACTTCGACGGGACGGTGGAGGAAGTGGTTCCTGCCAAAGGTCTTGTACGTGTGATTGTTACGATCTTCGGCAGGGCGACGCCGGTCGAGCTGGAATACTGGCAGGTGGAAGCGATCTAGGCATTTGAGGAAGCCAAGCCAGGGTTCTCGAAGGAGCGGGCCCCTATATTTGTCGGTGAATTGGTCGTAGCGAGGGAGCAGATGGCAAAACAGGTTCTGGCGAAGGTGAAGATTCAGGTGCCTGGTGGGCAGGCGAGTCTGGGCCCACCGGTAGCAACGGCGCTGGGGCCGCATGGAGTGAACCCTGGGAAGTTCGTTTCGGAATTCAACGAGAAGACGAAGGACTCGCCGGGGCTAATATTCACTGTGGAGATAGATGTTCATCGAGATCGGAGCTTTGTTTTCGTTGTAAAGTCGCCACCGGCGTCGGTGCTGCTGAAGCGTGCCGCGGGGATCGTTCAGGGTTCGGCCGAGCCGAACAAGGAGAAAGTTGGCCGGGTTACAAGGGGGCAGGTTACAGAGATCGTGAAGACGAAGCTGGCCGACTTGAATACGGAGGATGTGGAGCAGGCGGTGAGGATGATAGAGGGGAGCGCGCGGAGTATGGGCATCGAGATTGTGTCTTCAGAAAGCGCTGAGGAGCAGGTAGATGGCTGAGCGGAGCAAGAGATACCGGGATGCGAGGAACGATATAGATAGGTCGAAGCGTTACGCTGTAGCGGAAGCGCTGGAGCAAATCCGGAGTAAGGGGAAGGCGAAGTTCGACGAGACGGTGGAGCTAGCTGTGAAGCTGGGTGCGGATCCTCGGAAGTCGGATCAGATGGTTCGTGGGGCGTTCAGCCTGCCGAAAGGAACGGGAAAAGAGGCACGTGTGATAGCGTTTGCGGATGGAGAACAGGCGGAAGAGGCGCTTGAAGGTGGAGCGATTGCCGCCGGGGGGGAGGATCTGGTTAAGCGGGTGGAAGGCGGATGGCTGGATTTCGATGTGGCGGTGGCGGCGCCGCAGATGATGCGGATGATCGCGCGTCTGGGGAGGCTTTTGGGGCCGAAGGGACTGATGCCGTCGCCGAAGTCAGGTACGGTGACGGAAGATATCGGCAAGGCTGTTAGGGAGTTCCGTGCGGGCAAGATCGAGTATAGGTGCGACGCGGGGGGGAACGTTCACGTTCCGGTGGGGAAGCTTTCCTTCGCGGATAAGGATTTGGAAGAGAATATTGAGGCGTTTATGGAGCACTTACGGCTATCGAAACCGGCGACGGCGAAGGGGGCGTTCATACAGAAGGTTTATCTGTGCGCCACGATGGGGCCTAGCGTGAGGCTTGCGGTTACGTGAGGGGGAATTGAAGTGCCGAGTTTGGTGAAGAAGAGAATAGTAGGGGAGCTGGAAGGGCTTTTTGAAGGGGTCTCGGAGGTGTTAGTGGTGAGGTGCCGGGGAGTTACGGGAAGGGAGATGGCAGATGCCAGGAAGGAATTTCGGAGGGCAGGGGTGGAGATGGAAGTGGTGAAGCACAAGCTGGTGAGGCTGGCGGTGAAGGGTGGGGGGATGGGGAGGATGGGCAGTCTTCTGGATGGCCCATCAGCGGTAGTGTTTGGGGGGGAGGAGGGTGTGCTTGGTCTGGCAAAGGTGATGGCTGGTTGGAAGAAAAAGGTGGGGGTGGTTGAGGTGCTGGGGGGGGTGTCTCATGGTGCGGTTCTTTCGCCGGGGAAGGTTGAAAGGTTATCGAAGCTCGGGTCGGTGGAGAGGATTCGAGCGGAGCTGGTAGGGAGCCTGGTGGGGCCGGCGAGTTGCTTGGTGGGGGTGCTGCAGCAGTTACTGGCGTGTGTGGTTCACGCGCTGGAGGGGATAAAGGAGAAGCAAGGAGGTTCCGCGCAAGCGGGCTGACGGTGTCATTTGGAGGAGGTAAGCGGATATGGTGGAAACAGCACAGGCGGAGGTGGAATACGCCTCTGAGAAGGTTGAGAAACTGGTGGAGGGGATTTCCTCGCTGACGGTGATGGAGCTGGTCAATTTGGTGGACATTCTGAAGGAGAAGTTTGGTGTAAGCGCGATGCCGGCGGCGATGGCCGTTGCGGCGCCGGGTGAGGCACAGGCCGAGGCCGAGGAAGAGAAGACTTCCTTTGATGTGGTTCTGAAGGAATACGGTGACAAGAAGATCCAGGTGATAAAGGCTGTCAGGTCGGTGACGGATCTGGGTCTGAAGCCTGCGAAAGAGCTTGTGGAAGGTGCACCGAAGCCCGTTAAGGAAGGTGTATCCAAGGAGGAGGCGGAGAAGACAAAGAAGGTCTTGGAGGAAGCAGGTGGGACGGTTGAGTTGAAGTAGTCTTGCTTATTACAGGGAGCTGACCGAATGGAAGTTCGGCATTTTGGTAAGGTTAAGGATGTTGTTCCGATCCCGGACTTGGCAAGGGTTCAGACGGAATCGTACGCGCGATTGCTGCAGGCGGACGTTCCGCCGAGCAGCCGACGGGAGGCTCAGGGGATCGAAGGGATACTCCGGGAGACGTTCCCTATCGAGAGCCACGATGGGACGATGAGGTTGGAGTATGTGGGTTACGAGTTCGGGCGTCCGCGTTATGCGCCGGAGGAGTGCCGGCAGTTGCGGTTTACGTATGGGATGCCGTTTGTGGTAAGGCTGCGGCTGGTTACGGGGGATGAGGCGGTGGAGGAGGATGTGTACCTGGGGGACATGCCGATTATGCTTGGTGGGGGAACGTTGATAGTCAACGGTACGGAACGGGTGATCGTAACGCAGCTTCACAGGTCACCGGGGATAGACTTTGTAGAAGACCGGCGGGTATCTGAGAGGCGGCTGCATTCTTGCCGTATCATTCCGGAGCGTGGGAGCTGGATAGAGTTCAACGTGTCGCGGCGGGATGCTCTGGACGTGAGAATAGACCAGAGTGGCAAGTTCGCGGCTACGATGTTGCTTCGCGCGTCGTCCCCCGATTACTCGACGAACGAGCAGATAGCCAGGTTGTTTTACCCTACTGCGAAGGTGGGGCTGTCGAAGCAGCGGGCGACCTCGAAGCTGGCGGGAAAGGTTTCGGTGGGAGACGTAGTTGATAAGTCCACGGGTGAGGTGATAGTTGGGAGCGGGGGGCAGATCACGGCTGAGCTTGCGAGGAAGATAAAGAAGGCGGGCGTGAAGACGGTGGAGGTGGTTGAGAGGATCGATGATCCGCTGGTCCTCAACACGCTGAGGGAGGACAAGTCGGCGACTCGGGATGAGGCGCTTTTGAGGATCTACGGAAGGCTTCGACCGGGTAATCCGCCGCATCTGAAGCGGGCGGCGGATTTATTTCGTGAGAAGTTTTTCGATGCGAATCGGTACAGGCTTGGGCGTGTAGGGAGATTTCGGTTGAACAGGAAGCTGGGGCTTAACGTTGATGAGTCGCACCAGACGCTGCATCCGGAGGACATTTTGAATGCGATGAGGTATCTGGTGTTGCTGAGGTTGGGCAAGGGGGGTGTGGACGACATTGACCACCTGGGGAATCGTCGGCTGCGTACGATAGAGGAGCTGGCGGGAGATGAGTTGCGTAAGGGGTTTTTGAAGCTTAGAAGGACGGTGCAGGAGCGGATGACTCTGAAGGGGCACGATCAGCAGAGCCCGCGTACACTTGTGAACTCGAAGACGGTTTCTACAGCGATAGATTACTTTTTCAGCCGGAGCGAGCTTTCGCAGGTGGCGGATCAGCGGAATCCGCTGGCGGAGCTGTCGCATGAGCGGCGGCTGAGCGCGCTGGGCCCGGGTGGGCTTAACCGGAAGCGGGCTGGTTTCGATGTGCGCGACGTTCACACGTCACACTATGGGCGGATTTGTCCGATTGAAACGCCGGAAGGTACAAACATCGGTTTGATTACGTATTTGGCGGTGTATGCGGGTGTGGATGGTTATGGGTTCCTTACGACGCCCTACAGGGAGGTGAGGAGCGGCAAATTGGATGGGAAGATTCGATATCTGAGGGCAGACGAAGAGGATGAGGCGAAGATAGCGCCGGCGGAGCTTCAGGCGGACAACCGGGGGAGGATAGTCGATAGTGTGGTTCTTGCGAGGTACCGGGGGGATTTCAGTCAAGTGGGCCCGAAGGAACTGGACTATGCGGACGTTTCTACGAAGCAGATGGTAGGGATTTCTGCGAGTTTGATTCCTTTTCTGGAGCACGACGATGCGAACCGTGCACTGATGGGCTCGACGATGCAGAAGCAGGCGGTGCCCTTGCTGGTTACGGAGGCGGCGATTATTGCCAGCGGGATGGAGGGTGTGGTTGCGGAGAATTCAAGGATGGTAGCGCGCGCGAAGAAGGGGGGGGTGGTTAGGGAGGTTACGGCGGACTATATCCGTGTGGATGAGGAAGTTTACCAGCTTGAGAAATTCCAGGGGCTGAACGAGCGGACGTGCCAGAACCAGCGGCCGCTGGTGAAGGCGGGGGAACGGGTGAAGAAGGGCCAGGTTATAGCGGACGGGGCGGGCACGAAGGACGGCGAGCTGGCGCTGGGGAGAAACGTGCTGGTTGCCTTCATGTCGTGGGATGGGTACAACTTCGAGGACTCGGTGATAATCAGCGAGAAGCTTTTGAAAGAGGATTACTACACGTCGGTACATATAGAGCAATTTGAGATCGAAGTGCGCGAGACGAAGCTGGGACGGGAGGAGTTTACTCGGGACATACCAAATGTTTCTGAGAAGGCTTTGCGAAACCTCGACGAGGAGGGGATAGTCAGGATAGGCACCTACGTGCGGTCGTGTGACATTCTTGTGGGGAAGGTGTCGCCGAAGACCAAGACGGAGCTGAGCCCGGAGGAGAAGTTGCTGTACGCGATATTCGGTCGCGCGGGTGAGGATGTGAAGAACGATTCTCTGGAGATGCCGGCGGGAGGGGAAGGGGTTGTGATAGATGCTCAGAAGTTCCGGAGGAAGGCGTATCTAACGGAGGAAGAGAGGAAGAAGGATTTGGAGGAGGTCGCGCGGGTGGAGAGGGAATATGGGAAGAGGTTTGAGGCACAGCTCAAAGAGTTCTTTTCGGCGTTTGAGGAGGTTGTAGGACATGTACCTGTAGATGCTGATACGGGCGAGGAATTTGTGGTTCCTCGCGCGTTTTCGTCGAGGATGCTGGCACAGTTGAAGGAGAAGCTGGCTCCGGAGAGGTTGGCGAGCCGTTTGCGGAGTAATCGGGGGAAGGTTGAGGAGATATGCGGGAAGAATCTGGAGGCGCTGGAAGAGCTGGAGATCGAGAGGGACAGGCGGGTGGAACGGATAAAGCGGGGCGACGAGCTTCCGAGCGGCGTGCTGGAGATGGTGAAGGTTTACGTGGCGACGAAGCGGATACTTTCGGTGGGTGATAAGATGGCCGGGCGGCACGGGAACAAGGGTGTTATCTCGAAGATCGTTCCCGAGGAGGATATGCCGTTTCTTGAGGACGGAACTCCTGTGGAGATGATTTTGAGTCCGCTGGGTGTTCCGGGGCGAATGAACGTGGGACAGGTTTTTGAGACACATCTGGGCTGGGCGGCAAAGCAGATGGGGTACCGTGTGGTGTGCCCGGTTTTTGACGGTGCGTCGGAGGACGAGGTAAGGGGGGCGCTGAAGGAGGCGGGTTTGCCGGAGGATGGGAAGGTGGTCCTTTATGATGGGCGGACGGGGGAGCGTTTCGATCAGGAGGTGA
This sequence comes from uncultured Planctomycetota bacterium, assembly GCA_964622675.1. Lineage (GTDB taxonomy): Bacteria > Planctomycetota > DG-23 > CAZBND01 > CAZBND01 > CAZUUK01. The sequence goes on from CAZUUK010000140.1 coordinate 7,508, forward strand.
CGGTGGGGTACATATATAT
>CAZUUK010000141.1:0-7514 GCA_964622675.1 uncultured Planctomycetota bacterium
TAGCCTGCTGCCGCAGCTCCTCCCATGAACCCCCGCATCTCGCACATCTGCCCTCCAGCGCCCGCGGCTCGCTTGCAAGCAGCCTGACGAACTCTCCAAACGCCGGACTGGCCACGACCTCCCCATCTCCCTTCGGAACCTTTATCTTTTCCTTCCCCATGGCCTCCTCGATCCACCCGTGCCATCGCTTCTTGCGGCGCTGGGCTCAGATCCAGGCGCTTCTTGTCTTCGATGATACAACGATTCCAGCTCAAAAAAAACGCGCCCGCGCGGCTCTCCAGCGCGCGAGTGCGTTAATTCTCTCCGGTCCCGCCCTCCTGGCTCGATCAACCCCCCTCTATCTCGACGTCTATGTACCCCGGTATCATATCCCTGACGCGAATCCAGATCGCGCCGCCGGGGTAGCCCATGTATGCCTGATACCACGGAGTTTCCGCTGCGAAGAAAAACTCCATGGAATCGTAGTATGACCCGAAATCGCCGCTGTAGTCATAGTCGTCACGGGGTTCGAAGTGTATGAACAACCCGGTGGGCGAATCAAACCCGATCGCCCCGTTGAACCCGCCTCCGGTCGCGGTTGCCGTGAAGTGCCAGTTCGGGTTCGCGTATGGGCCGTAGTCCCACAGCAGTGGTCCGTCTATTTCGTACGGAGCCCAGTACCATCCCACGTAGAAATCCCGGAATTGCCGCCATTCGTGCGTTCGCATCCCCGACGGGTTCCCCGTCGTTGTGTCGATCCCCATCGGCCATATCGCTTCCCGGTTCAGGTTGAACTTCGGATCCGTGTTCAGAAGCCTGCCGCGGTAATCTTTCGCGTTATCCAGCACCAGCATCGTCAAAAAGTCCGCGAATAGATCCCTGAAGTGAGCGCGCCCGTGATCGTCGTACTCGAAAAATGTCGTTTCGACCGCCCTCAGTCCCACCTCCCTAGTCGCTACCATATCCCGCAAGAAATCTATCCCTTCTTCGTCATACCTTACCCGCTCTGCAATGTAGTCGTAGTCCTCCTCCGCCCCCCTCTTGTCGTCTATCCAGGTGTGGTTGTCTCCGAATCTCATTCCCCCAGCCTGCTCCATCAGGTACCTGAAGAACATGTAGCCCATCCCGTCAACCCACAAAGCATGCGAGTTTTCCACAAGAGACCACCACGGCAGGAGCAGGAACTCCGTCGCCCTTCCCACCGGCGAAAGCATGGCATCTTCCCACGACTCCCCCGTTATGTCTGTTGAGAGCACCGCTGCCCCCTCCGTAACCCATGTCTCCATCTCCGGCAGCCCCGCGTTCAGAGCTGCTACATACTGCCACATCGTCACCAACACCGGTCCGTACATGTGCACCAGCCGCCTGTACGTCTTCTCTGTGAAGTGCACTACGTGCAAGAACTCGTGTGCGGCTATATCCGCCATCAGCTCCTTCGGCCATTGGAAGAAGGTCCCCTCCTCCCATTCCACCGGATTGATGTAGAACATATTCATCTCGTTCGTAACCGGGTTAACATTCTGGTCATACGCTATCCAGTCGTATGGAAACACAAAGCCGCCCAACCCCCACGGCGTCATCAGTATCGCCACGCGCCCGTCCCCGTCAACGTCACCTATGCCGGGGGTCTTTATTGACCAGTCGGGATTGTACCTCGCTGCGTCATGATCTCCGTAGAAGAGCCTGACCCTGGGCGATATTCGCGTGTCGAACTCCTCGTGGAACCACGCGACAGCATCAACGATATCGGGGTCGTCAAAGTCAAGCTGCGGTCCGCCTGCAAAGAACACATCATAGAGCGCCCAGCTAAGGGGGTCAACGTCTCCCCATATAATCGAGTTGGGGCTCACCGAGAGCACCCGGCACTCGATAAAACCTTCCGCAAGTGCCCAATATGTGGGTACGTCGAAGTAAGCGATATCCCCCGGCGACAGTGACGCAAGCTGTGCCGGAGTGAGATCCCGCACCAGCGGCGACGGAGTGGGCAACGGCTGCTGCATCACCGTAGCCTTCATCGCCCGCCCCGTTATGTTCGCAACTTCTTCCGGATCGACCCCTCCCACTCGCACCTTCCTGAACAGGTTCTCCAACTTCGACCAACGCTTGTGCACCTCGAATTGTTCCTGCAGTCCAAGATTCCTTGCCCGCCATGGAACGTAATCCTCATCCGGACGCCGCACATAGGCACTTCTCGAAGACTCACTGTAAGGGTCACTCTCTGCGCCAAACGGGGCAAACAGCGGCTTTGGAAGGCTCGCAGTTCGCGGAAACGCCGGCCCCTCCTCGTAGCGCGTCGTGCCCCAGCCGTTGAACCTCCAGGGAATGGGTGTGACGAAAGGTATTGGCGAGGGGAACGTGTTGACCAGCGTCACTACGTATTGCTCAACAGGCGGGTGAACCTTTACTACCACGCGTCCTTCAGCTATCGAATCAATATCGCGGTAATCGTCCTCCTGGCCGGTCACTCCATCGTAATCGTCGTCAGTGTAGAAGAACCTATAGACTTCACCGACGTCGAGGTCTAAAGGATCGGCAAATGTTCCCGCATCGTCGGGGTCGGGGTTGTATATAGGCGTAAAGAAACTTTCCCGCGGCGGCACGTTCAGGTCATCACTGCCCGACCCGCCCCCGCAGCCCCCGAGAATAAACAGTAGCGTTGTCAGAACTGCCGAGGCCCCGAGGACGGCCCCACAAGCCTTCTTGTTTCTCATCGCTTCTCCTCCTTGCTCACGGCCCGCGGGACGGGGTGCCCCTTGAATCTGGATGTCCTCTGGATGGTTCGCTTAATCACAGTCCCGCAAGACTTCTGCTTCGAGATTATACTAACCCCCCCCGCCTCCCAAGTCAACCCAATTTCAGAACCCATACACCCTCCTTGACACCTCCCTGTCGCCTCCCTAACATATCCATCGCCGACACGCAAGAAAATAAGCCAAGGAGGCCCCGATATGCCCACCATTTTCGGCAGGAATTACGCCAGACGCGAGCTTCTCCGCCGCGTCGGCGACATCCGCCAGATCGCCGGAATTCGCACCCACGAGTTGGGTGACGGAAAGGCCAGGGGCCTCCGCGCCGCCGATTTCCGCACCGGCACCGGTTTCCGCTTCACCGTCCTCATAGACAGGGGTCTGGACATCTCCCACGCGGAGTTTCGCGGTCGCCCCGTCGGCTGGATTTCCCCCACCGAGGAAGCTTCTCCCGCCTTTTTCGAGCCCGAAGGCCTCGGCTTTCTCCGCACCTTCTACGCAGGTCTCCTTACAACCTGTGGCCTAACCTACTGCGGCGCGCCCTGCGAAGACCAGGGAGAACGCCTCGGCCTCCACGGCCGCATCTCGCACACACCCGCCTACGACCTCGCCGTAATCCAGCACTGGGACGCAGACGATTACATAATGTTCCTCTCCGGAAAGCTCCGCCAGGCAATCGTCTTCGGCGAAAACCTCGAACTCAGGCGCAAAATATCCGCACGCCTCGGCGAATCACGCCTTATCGTCGAAGACGAAATCGAAAACCTCGGCTTCAAAGACACACCCTTCATGATCCTCTACCACGTAAACACCGGCTTCCCCGTCGTTGACGCCGGCGCCAGACTCATCTCACCCACCCTCTCTGCAAAGCCGCGCGACGCCGAAGCCGAAAAAGGAAAAGACGAATACGCCTCTTTCCCGCCGCCCGTCGCAGGCTACGCCGAGCAGGTCTTCTACCACGAAATGAAACCCGACAGGCATGGACTCGTCAGCGCCGCAATTGTCAACGAATCACTTCCTGAAGGCCCTTTCGGTGTCTACATCACCTATCCGAAAGAGGTACTCCCGCGTTTCATCGAATGGAAAATGGTCGGCGAAGGAGAATACGTCGTCGGAATGGAGCCCGCCAACTGCTTCGTGACCGGCAGGGCAAACGAACGCCGCGCTGGCACCCTTCAGTTCATGAAGCCGGGTGAAATTAGGCACACCCGCCTCGAGATAGGAGTCCTCGACGGCGCCGATGCCCTCAAAGAATTCGCCGACCGCGTCTCTGCGGCCCTTGGCTCCTAGGAACCGTTTGAAAGCCGTCTCAGCCGAGCCACCCTTCTGGCCGTTATTACAATAAGGACTACGGGCGTGATCGCTTTCACCGCCAGCACCCATATGCCCTTGACGTCCAGAACCCACACCCACAGCGCCGCTATCGCCAGGATCAGCAAAACGTCCTCGACCCTCCTCCACACCAACGACCTGTTGCGCCCTCGCTCCTCGGCCAACGGCGTCACTCCTACTGGCTGTCTCGCCGAATAATAACTTCTCACCTTCTCATCGTCAACACGCCTTCGCGCCCGCCGCCCTCCTGGAGAACCTTCGCTGTTGACACCTCCAAACAAGTCCTGTAAACTCCAATTGGAGATTTTCCCGGCCCCTGAACTCTGGAGATGCATAATGATCGAGATGCAACTTGCCCAGATAACTATGGAAGATCTATCCACCCAGCACGTAATCGTGCTCAAGGAGAAAAACGGCGACAGGGCTTTCCCCATCGTCATCGGCGTCTTTGAGGCCCTCGCCATCAGAAGAATAATCGACAAAGATCCCTTCCCCAGGCCCCTCACCCACGACCTCGTCGCCAACGTTATCGAAGCGATGGGCGGCAAGCTTGTAAGAATGGCGGTCACCCAGCTCGTCCCCAACCCCGACGGTACTGGCACCTATCACGCGAGCCTCTACATCGAGCAGGACGGAAAGGTTGTAGAAGTTGACTCCCGCCCCAGCGACGCCATCGCGCTCGCAATGAAAGCCGAAGTTCCTATCTTCGTGGATGAGCAGGTCCTCGAACAACTCGAACGCGAGTCCAAGCAAGAGGAAGACTCCTGACGGAGGGATGGCCGAGCGGTTTAAGGCGGCAGCCTTGAAAGCTGCTGGAGGCTTTATGCCTCCCGTGGGTTCGAATCCTACTCCCTCCGCTTTTTTTGTGCACATCAGATGTCGTTTTATCTCAATGACTTGCGACGCGTCTTCTGTTTCTCACCGCCCGTTGCCTCAAATTGCCCTCAAGACAGGGGTTTCCCCGCCTGCTTGGCTCTTTGGCTGGGCGGGTGACGGGCCATAGAAGGCTGATCCGGTTCGAGATCCGGCAAGCTTCCGTGTTGGTTAGGGACTCAGTCTCTCCGCCGCTTGGCCACGGGAAACAGCCCTCCTCGCAACTTCAAGCACAGCAGCAAGGATGGGGGTCGGGGAGGGGCGACGTAAGTCTAAGCAGGGCAGGGTGGGCGGGATTGTTGGGAGGCACAGCGGTCCGCCGAGCACGGGGGTGGTCGATATGCCTGGACATACCGGGGTAGCCTGACTGGTCTCTGTAACCCGGGCGCCCGCCTCTCGAATAGCGCTCTTGAAGCTCTCCGGGATAACCCGCGGGACATAGACAGCTGCCCCGCTCTTCCTCTGCAGGAACGTGTTTAATCCGCACGTATGATCCCAGTGGTTGTGCGGGAGCATCACCGCGTTCACACTGTCAGGCTCCACCGTGAGCTTTTTCATGCTATGCAGAAGGATTTCTCCGTCGGCACCGGTATCGATAAGCGCGGCCTTTTCCGACCCCTCCAACAAGCAACTGAGTCGCCATTCTATATCCAGTGCCTCTTCGCCTTCGTAGTCGTCGTTGACCACCGTGATCCTGCTGTGTCCTCCTCATGAAACGCTGGCGTCGCTGCCGGAATTCGGCTTCGCTTGACGCCTTCGTCAGCTCTGTGGTCGCCACGGTTATGCTGGCCGGGCTGCTGCGGAAGAGAGCACTCGATCGTACCGCTTGAAGTCCTTTTTCCATATAGTATAATGTTTGATAAGTCGAAGGGCGAAGAAGAGGAAATTGTATGGAGCAAGACCTGAGCCCAACACTCGAGGACTACCTGGAGGCCATCTACCACATAGAAAAGGAGAAGAGGGTTGCACGGCCTCGGGACATCTCTCGGGCGCAGAACGTCGCGGGCTCTACGGTCACGGCAGCCCTCCAGAGCCTCTCCGAAAAGGGGCTCGTAAACTACGAGCCCTACGAACTGATTACGCTCACCGATGAAGGACGAGAGCGGGCGGAGGAACTCGCCACGCGTCATCGCATCATCCGCGACTTCCTGGAGAATGTTCTGGGCCTGGAGGCCGAGCGAGCAGACGCCGCCGCCTGCGATATGGAACACGTGATAGACAGGGAAGCGCTGGAACGTTTCGTCTGCTTTCTGGCCTTCATGCAGCCGCATTCTCCGGATGGGGCAAAGTCGCTCGAGCGTTTTCGCCGGTTCATCAAGGAAGGTGCCGACGGCCAGACGTGCAAAGAGTGCGTGGAGGAATACATGGAGTCACTTCGGCGGGCATCACAGGGCTGAAAAGGGAAGACAAGCAGCAATGCGTCTGGCAAGATCACATTCTTTTGTTTTCAGCGGACAGGGCGCAGAGTGAATTGGATAACCGATCGACAACACTTCGATAAGCTGAAGGAAAAGCACGATTTTCTGGTGATTTTCTTCTACGGCGCTTTCTCCGAACCGGCACAGCGGGCGCTCCTCGAACTGGAGGAATTCAACCGTGAAAACGAGGACGTACCTGCTTTTGGAATCGATGTCCAGAAGGTCAAAGGTCTGCACAAGGAATTCGGGGTGGAAAACGTTCCGACTGTTGTCGTCCTAAAAAAGGGCAGAGTCGCCCAATCCCTGGAGGGGGTGAGAAGTGCGCAGTTCTACGCTGTCGCACTGGCCGGGTTAGCACCTTCACGTCCGGGGGAGAAACCTGAGAGACGCCCGCAAAGGGTTGTGGTATACAGCGGGCCGGGTTGTCCTCCCTGCGGTATGCTCAAGTCCTACCTGCGTCGCCACAGCATAGCATTCCGGGAAGTTGACATATCCCGGGACGAGCGTGCTGCGCGGATGCTGGTGCGCCGGAGCGGGCAGATGGCAGTGCCCCAGACTGACATTGACGGCGGCCTCGTGGTAGGTTTTGATAGGAGCAAAGTGGACAGACTCCTTGGCATCCCCAGTGAAAGGAGCGAATCATGAGAGTGCGTCCGATTAACAGTCGCGTGCTGGTGAGGCCGCTGGAGCCGGAGGAGAAGACGGCCGGCGGCCTATATCTGCCGGACACTGCCCGTGAAGGTCAGAAAGAAGGGGAGGTCATAGCCGTGGCGGAGGATGCGCCCGAAGAGATCGCTGTGGGGGACCGCGTCATTTACACGGAAGTCGGTGGCACCAAAATCAGCATCGAAGGGGAAGAGGATGTCCTGCTTTCCTCGGAAGACCTCGTGGCCAAATATGTGGCCGTGGATAGGATCCCCGAATAGAGAAGGTGGTGTGGCATAGACGGGCGTGCCAGAAGTTTCTCCGGTTGCATGAGTCTGATTTGTTAAGTCTGCCGAAAGCCAAGGGTTTAAACAATAATGCCATAGGGGAAGGTGACAGACTGATGGCTTACGGACGACGGAACGAGTCAGAGAAAGGTCGCCGGCGCTCGGCCCGCGGCGGCTAGAGGGGTCGGCCTGAAGAGCATCCCAACGAATCCGCAGTTGGGCACGATGCCCTC
>CAZUUK010000142.1:0-7419 GCA_964622675.1 uncultured Planctomycetota bacterium
GGGCAGGTGAAAGACACCAACAACGTTATTACTTGGACCAACGGAATAGCGCCGCAAGAGGGCATGAGCATCCAGGCGAACTAGGGGGAAGCATGGCAGGCATAATCGAATCGGCCAGGCGTAGACGACCTAAGCGGACATTGGGAAGCCCGTTTAGGGATTTTGCCGCGCAGGGCGAGCGGGCATATAGAAGCATGGCCGTAGGGCCGCAAGCTAGTGCCGTTGACCGATTGAGGCAGATGGCGTCGAGTGGACGGGCTGCGCAGCCGGGACTCCCGCGCGAGCGCATGATAGGCGGGGCAGTGAGCCGAGTTGCGCCACAACTAGACCCCAAAAGTGCTGCGGGCAAGCTGGCGGCGTTGAGCGAGCAGTTGAAAGGCAAGGTGGACCCGCAAACGCTACAGAAGTTGATTGTCCAGGAACACAAGTTCGGCCATGAGGCGGAAACCAGAGAGGACGTACAGGAACACGAGGGCGCGGAGCGGCAAGCAGGGGAGAAGTTCAAGGCAGGCGAAGCGGCTAAGACAAGGGGGGTTAAGAGCGAACGGCTGGCCTTTGATGAAGAAAAACTCAGCTTCGAGAGGGAGAAGCACGCCAGCGGCGTCCAGCAAGCCCAGCGCGATTATGAACTAGACGAACGAGAGGTTGCGGTAAAAGAGCAACAGCTACAACAAAAGGGCGAGACCGCTGCAAGCAAGCAAAGTATTGAGCGATGGAAAGTGTTATTGCAACAGAAAGCACAGCTTATCAAGGCGCTAAGTGAGGGTGCGCCTGAGGAGCAAGATGCCCAAGCCTTTCGGGAGCAGATGGCAGTTTTAGACAAGGAGATTGAGGCTATTAGGGGCGAGTTGGATTCAGGAGAGGAATCTGGCCCGACGGCCACGAACCCCAAAACGGGCGAGCGCGTAGTGTTCAAGGACGGTAAATGGCAACCGGTGTAATGAAACCGCCGCGTGGGTTTGTGCTAGACCCGCCCGAAGGATTTGTGCCTGACCCGCCAGATGGGCTTGTCTCGGACATTCCCAAGTTTACCCAATGGACGGGAGATGCGCCCGCCGATGCGCAGCGAATAACACCCTCTGCGCAGCGCGCGGCGGTCGCGCAACCGGAACCTGTGGAAAGGCAAGAACAGCTCCGCCGGGCGGTTCTCGATATAATCCCCGGGCTTCAGGGCAACAGGGGCATGACCCAACAGCAGGCGGCCGCATGGAAGCCCGAAACAGGGATAGGCCCTGGCGGCGAACGACTAAAAAGAGTATCGCACCCAGTTATTGTCCCCGATGCCGTGACTGATATTCCCGGCGCGGCACAGTTCTATATTCACTCACCCCAAAGTCGCCCCGCTATTGAGGACGCCCTGTCGTCGGCAGAGGGGGTTACGCATATGGGGCCCGAAAGTCCCGACGTTGCCAAGCTCTACAAGGAGATGCGACCAGCGCTGGAAGCTATTGCGCAAGCCAACGAATATGCGCAGGCTCATCCATACAAATCAGCCATTAAGGGGGCGCTGTCCGGCCTGAGTACGCTTGCGAAAGATATTCTTCTCGACCGCATCAATACAGGTGACATTTTTACTCAGGGTGATAGGGGCAAACGCATACAAGCTTTGCGAGATAGCCCGAATCTTGCCGACCGGATGGCTGCGCGAACTTTGACGGAGATGGCATATACGAGCACGGTGGCCACGCTCCCCAGTTATGCTAGTGCAGCAACAGGCTATTGGAATATGCTTACCCTCGGCGAGCTGCCACTTGAGGGACCAAGCGTTACCCCAGAGCAAAGAACGATGAGCGCCGCTGGTGCTGCGGCGGGCTGGGCGACTTGGACTTTATTGCCCATGATTGTCTCAAGCGCAGCCAAGAGCGCCCAAATGCGGGCATATAAGAAGAGCGTCTTTAAGCGACTTGGCCTGAAGCCCGGAGCCGGATATTCAAAGGTGCGAGAGGCTTTTGTGGAGATGGCTTCTGCCGAGCGCGTAGCCAAAGGTCAGCAGGTAACCCCGGCCACCAAGCAGCAAATCGGAGAAGTGTTCGATTACTTGGCCGGGCGGGCAAGGGGGCCAGAGCATTGGCGCGCATATGGAGCGGAGCCTATCCGGGAGCCCGCTGGGGCAAAACCCGGCGGCGCGCCTGGCATAGTCCCCGCAGCTCGCCCCGGAGCCGCAAGCCTTGTCGCCCGCAGCAAGCAGAACCTAGCCGCAATCAAGCAACCTGCGCCAATTCCCGTGCCCGCGCAAGAAATCACGCCAGCCAGACCCCCCACAAGCCCCGTGGCGCCGAAACAACCCGCTGTAGCTCGTGATTTTGGACCTATCGCCGAAAAACCGACCCCTACCCCTACCCAGGGGGAGATAGCCGCTCCTGAGCCAGCAGAGAGGCTCGGTGATTTCGATATCGGGGAGCGACAGAGCCGTATTGACCTTTTGCTTGATGAGCGGAGTCGGATTATTGAGGATGCTGTCGGAGAGCTTCAGGATTCTATCGGCGGTGACTTTGCTCAAGTAACACGGCAGGGGGAAATTGACGAAGCAATTGCGGGGATTGACCGGGACCTGAAGCACTTAGGTTATGGCGGCAAGATGGAGAGCTTTGAGGATGTGCTTGCAGCCCGAGGTATTACCCGAGGGCCACAGCTAATTGAGCCTGCCCGCAAGACTGCCACACCACAAGTACCCCAGCCCCCGGCCCAATCGAAGGCCAAGCAGCCGTGGGAGATGACGCTGGACGAATGGCTGGCCGTAGAGGCGCGACCGAACACCCCAAGAGGAGTGCTGGTCGCTGGAGAAAACGCGCGGATTGTGCACGGTGTCGGTGTAGTTAAGCAAGCCCTCGACGAAGGCAAGCCCGTTCCCCGCGCAGTCCTTCAAGAATACGCAGGCGAGAAGTGGGCTGACGCAGCGTTGGCCAAGCCCACAGAGGGGAAGGGGGCGAAGCCTACCGTTGACGGCCTAGTTGCCAAGGGAAAGGCCCAAAAGAAAGCTCAGGTTAAATCTGGCAAGATTGGCAAATTTCTCTCTGACGAAGCCGGGGCAGTCGATATTCAGAAGGTACGCCAGGCTGGGCAGAAGGTTACTCGCCCATTTTGGAAGCTCATACAACCCGCGAAGCTCGCAGAACGAACATCTGGTGCCGATGCTGTCGCTAGGACGATGCAGGCTATCCACGGACCAGAAGCTGATGTTCTGAGATGGCACAATCAGAAGCTTGTTTCAGACGAGGGGATGCTGTTCCGCGATCTGAAAGAGTACTTCTCTCGCTTCCAGCCAGATGAACTTGAAAACTTCATGCTCTCGCGGGGGGTGGCCAGTAACCCCGACGCCAAGCATCTTCAGGCCGCCGCAAGAGGCGAGCTAAACCCAGAACTGAAAGCCTTGGCCCGACCCCTCCACGAGATAGCGGATTTCAACTACAAGCTCCTGAAGAAGCTCGATCCCGACGCTAACTACGTCGATGAGTATTTCTACGGCCTGTATAAGAATCCCGGCAAGGTCAAGAAGTTCGTGGCGTATTGGAAAACGACCAGCCGATTCCTGAAGCACAAGGCTTTTCCCACCTACGCCGACGCGGCGAACTTTGGCCTGGAACTGCGCGACTCTAACCCCGTCGATAACCTGTCCAGGGAGTTCCTGGCCATATCTCGGCTCTATAACATGACCAAACTCAGGGATGACCTATTGAAGACGGGCAGGGGCAAGTATATCCAGGACTCCAAACTTGCCCCACCTGAATGGGATATGGTCGAAGAGCCCGCGTTTAGTGATGTGCGGCTGGAGCCTGAACTGGCTTCTCTAATCAACGGGCTGATTTCCACCAATATGATCTCCCAATCCAAAGGCCTGTCCGCGCTGCGGGAAGTCAACAATGCGTACAGGTCGATGAAGTTCATCGGATCGGGGTTTCACCATCTGGGCATAGCAAAACAATCCGTGGCCGACAATGGCCCAATGGGCTTCCTGAACCCCAAGAACTGGGGCAAGACCATCAAGCAGGTGTTTTCGCCGGGCTTCAAGAAGAACGACCCTACCTTCCAAACCCCCGAATATCACGACTACATCCGCAACGGCGGCGGGCATCACTACAGCATGGAGGCCGAGGCCAAAGACGCGCTCAATCGGTGGATGACCTCCAAGGAATATAACGCCATCTGGCGGACGATGCGCACTCCGGGAAGAGTAATATCCGCGCCCGGGCGGGTGTACGTCAACTGGTTATTTGAGCGATACATCCCGCGGGTGAAGTACATGAAGTACCTCGATAACATGGCCAAGCAGACTAAGAAGCTGGGTCGAGATTTAACCCCCGCCGAGAAGCAGTCCATCATCAAAGAGGGCCAGAACTTCTACGGCGAGATGAACGAGAGATTGTTTGGCAGAAGCGCTACGACCACAAGCGCTCTGCGGTTCCTTTTCATGGCACCGGGGTTTGCCGAAGGCAACGCGCGTACAATCGGCAAGGCGATGACCCAAGCCGAGGCCGGGCGGTCGAGGTGGAACATCCCCAACTCTCTGCTGCTGACGGCCATGACTGCAACCGTGGGGACTTTGATACTCACCGGCAAGGCACCCAAGGCGCCAAAGAATAAGGACGAGTTCCGCGACCTGTTCAAGATACAGACCCCCTGGAAGGACAGCCGAGAGCACACGGTCTATATCGACCTTCTCACGTACGACAAGGACTATTGGAATCACCTAGTGGCCCCGGCGTGGACCGCGATCAGCGAATCGCCGGCCGAAGGCGCCGAAGAGGGCCTGAGCGCGTTCATTAAGCGCGTTGGCGGCATGAAGGCCGGGACGTTCGATGTGGCCGTGGACGTGGCGTCTCTTGCAATGGGGCGCGCGATAGTGGACTGGAGGGGAGAGAAGGTCTATTACCACACCGACCCCGCCCTGACGAAGCTTAATAAGTTGCTGCTGCACGAAGCGGAGAAGCTGGAACCCATCAGTGCGAGCGTGGCGCGACGGATGATGAAGAAGAAGATTGCGCCGGGGGTCGCACTGCTTACAGCAATGGCTGGCGTTCGGCCGAGCACCTCGGAGTTCGACAAGAAGGTTGATAAGGTGGCGCGGGACAGTTGGGAGCTGAGAGACAGCCAGGAAATGCTCTACCAAAGGCTGGGGAGCATCAGCAAGCCACGCAAGGCAATATACGCATACAACGCGCTTGTGGATCAAGTTCTGTCGAGCCCGTACATGACCAAGGAGTTGAAAGAGAACTTCGAGACCAGGCCACTGAAGATTGATGTTAACAAGCTTCTGCGCAGCAAGGCATATCAATCAGTCAATCCCAGCGAAGATGCCGACAAACGGGAGCGCGCGCAGAAGTATCTGGTGAACTTCGATGTGGACGATGAAGAGACAACTAGGCTGCTGTTCGAGACCCGCAAGGGCGCGATGATACTTGCTGTGAACGCCAGACTTGCAGGCGACAACAAGAGAGTGGGGGAGATTATCCGTCGCTTCCAGCGCAAGGGCGAGAAGCGGATAACCCTGTCCAGTATCAAGCAGTCCATCTCCCAGAGGCGAAGCTATAGATTGAACAAGGCCGCTCGGCTCATGGCACAGGGCCAGAAGGCCAAGGCGCAGAAGGTTCTGGACGAGTGGGAGAAGGGGTATCCAGGCGCGCCGAAGATAACCAAGCTCCAGGCGGAAGCCAGGGCCCGTAGATACAAGTAGGGGAAGTGATGGCCAAGGGGGAAAACGGCAAATACGCCAAGTGGGCGATGGGGATTATCGGCACGATTCTCGCGGTATTTCTGACTGCCCTGATAGGCATGGCCAACGCCGCCAACGAGAAACAGGATACAACTCTAACTGACCACGGGGCACGAATCCGGGAAAACACCGAAGGCCGGAAGGTGAACGATACCCGGTATGAGTTCATACAGAAGTCTTTGGAACGCATTGAAAACAAACTGGAGAAGGGAGACACAGAATGAAACACGTTGCGATATTGATGTTGCTGTTTGTCGGGGGCTGTACGTCGCTTGCAATGCAAGACGCGCAAAAGTTCTTCGACCGCTTCAAGGTGCAGAATCCTACGGCCACCGTTGAGGTCATTGACGAAGACAACGACGGCCAGGCGGATACGGCCGTCTATACCGACGCCAGCGGCGAAGAGAAAGAGGTCGAGGGCGCTCGCGAGCACTTCGACGCCGTGAAAGAAGCTGAGGGCGATGACGAACTGATTTCGTCTGAGCTTCAGGCTTGGGCTGCGGTATTGGGGCTTCCGATTGTTGGCTTAGTCGGGCGCGTTTGGGGTCGGCACAAACCCATGCAGCAGGTGCGCGCAATGGAAAGCCAGCTTCAGGAAACGGTGGGCGCAGTCCAGAAGTATCGAGATACCTTGGCGCCTGAAGACAAGGCCAAGATGAACAAGGCTATGGGTGATATGAGTGCAGAAACCCGGAAAACGGTTGCTTTGCTCAAGGTCGTTATCGAAGAACTCAAGGCAGGCAAAAGCGTATGATTCGCTATGCGCTAATCTTCTTGCTCACCATCGGCTGCACGCCCCGCTTTTCTGATACCTATGTGTGGATGGCCGACCCGACTCCGCGTATTTCATTGTCGGGTTGCCTGGCCGCTCAAGGCAAGGCTAGTGGGACGGCTACTGTGGTGGGATATTCCCACGGCTGGTGGTATGCTATTACCGCAGGGCATGTGGCTTTGCCTCCAATGGACCTGCGGGTTGACGGCAATAAGATCGAACTGTGCCGGATGGACTTTCAGCATGACCTGGCCTTGATACGCTTTCGGTCACTGAAGTATTACACTGTTTACTGTCTGGCTGAGGCGGTTGTGGGTCTGCCAGTTACCGCTGTCGGCTATCCGACGCTGATAGAAATAGAGCCGATACGATCAGCCAGGATGGTCACCAAAGGTCACATCAGCCGAACGAATCAGGATTATGTCTGGTACGACGGCGGAGCTGTTCCTGGATTTTCGGGCGGGTCCCTGTTGGACAGAAAGCAACGAGTCGTAGGCATCATAACCTCCACCATGAAGGTTTATGGAAGAAACTGCGAGACGATGACCCGGGCAGTTGCGCCCCAGCCAATAGCCAAGTTGATGGAGCACATTCCAGAATAATTGCCTGTTGCTCAGGTTTTTGTTGACAAGCTTTCTCGGAACTCAGTACAATGGTCTTTACATCCCCGGCTGTAACTTATATGAGTAAAGTTAAGTAAGACTATCCTAGAATAGCTTTCGGCCTGTTGCAACTTGACGATGTTTGTCAACATACACTGTAATCTTGCGTGTTGCACAAGTCGGAAGTATGTACTTAACGCAAGTGCTGGCGGAGGCCGATAGAAAAAGCCGCCTTGTGGGGCGGCTTCGGCATAATCCCCCGGTAAGCAAGTAAAAAAAACAGAAAAACGCGGAGAGGGCGGGATTCGAACCCACGGTACCGGCGAAGATACACC
>CAZUUK010000143.1:0-7339 GCA_964622675.1 uncultured Planctomycetota bacterium
GTGTCGGGAGGGGTGGGAGTGGGCAGCAAGGAGGGGTTCGAGCTGATCCGCGAGCTTGCGGATGTGCTGGGAGGTGCGGTGGGCGCGAGCCGCGCGGCGGTGGACGCTGGCTACATAAGCAAGGCGCATCAGGTGGGGCAGACGGGGACGACGGTGCGGCCGCTTCTCTACATTGCCTGCGGGATCTCGGGGTCGGTTCAGCACAGGGCCGGGATGCAGGAGTCGGCGAACATAATAGCCATAAATACCGATCGCTGCGCGCCGATCTTCCAGGTAGCTCATTACGCGCTTTGCGGCGACCTTTTCACGGTCATCCCGATGATCGTCGAGGCGTACAAGAGCAGGGGAGGCTGCTGAAGTTGACGAATTTCTACCGGGACAATCCGGACATCGAGTTTCTGCTTAAGGCGGCGGACCTTTCGGAGGTCATTCGATACCGCGAGCGGGACTTCGCGGAGGCAAAGGAGTACGACTACGCGCCGGTGGACGAAGCAGACGCCCTGGACAACTACCTGCGGGTGCTCGAGCTTCTGGGCGAGATAACGGGTGAGGAGATAGCGCCGCTTGCGGAAAAGGTGGACGAGGCGGGTGCGAGTTTCTGCGAGGGGACGGTCTGCTACGCGCCGGAGACTGTGAAGGCGATGAAGCTTCTGGCGAGCGCCGACCTTATGGGGATGACGCTGCCGCGGCGGCACGGGGGCCTGAACTTCCCGGTCATCGTCTATGCGGCGGCGATTGAGACCGTTTCGCGGGCGGATGCGAGTTTGATGACGCTCTTCGGGCTGCAGGACATAGCCGAGACGATAAACTCTTTCGCGAGCGATGAGCTCAAAGACAAATACCTGCCGAAGTTCTCAGCAGGGGAAGTAACCGGGGCGATGGTGCTGACGGAGCCGGATGCGGGGTCGGATCTGCAGGCGGTGATGCTCAGGGCGACCGAGGACCCCGAACGGGACGGGCTCTGGCGGCTTAACGGGGTGAAGCGATTTATAACGAACGGCTGCGGGGACGTTCTGCTGGTTTTGGGGCGGAGCGAGCCGGACACGACGGACGCGCGGGGCCTGAGCCTTTTTCTCTGCGAGCGGGGCCCGGAGGTTCGCATCCGCCGGATCGAACAAAAGCTCGGCATAAGAGGATCGCCGACGTGCGAGATTCAGTTCTGCGACACGCCGGCATATCTGATCGGAAAGAGGCGGCGGGGGCTCACGCAGTACGTCATGGCGCTGATGAACGGAGCGCGGCTAGCCATCGCTGCGCAGGGCCTTGGGATTGCGCAGGCGGCGTTCGCTGCAGCGAAGGAGTTCGCGGACGCGAGGGAGCAGTTCGGAAAGAAGATAAAGGACATCCCGGCGGTACGGGAGATGCTCGCAAGCATGAAGACGGATATCGAGGCGTCGCGAGCGCTCGTCTACGAGACGGCCAGGATCGTCGATCTGGCGGAGGGGCTGGAGCATTATCTGGACTGGGGAGCGGCGGAGGATAAGACGAAATCGCGGGAGCTTCGCAGGCGGCAGAAGGAGGTTGCGAAGTACGCGGCGATGCTGACGCCGATGTGCAAGCATTTCGCCTGCGAGAAGGCGCTCGAGATAACTTCCGCGGCGATGCAGGTTCACGGCGGCAGCGGATACATGAAGGATTACGACGTGGAGCGCTACTACCGCGACGCGAGGATAACGACTATTTACGAGGGGACGACGGAGCTTCAGGTAGTGGCGGCGATGGGAGGGATAATGAGCGGGACGTTCGAGAAGTTCGCCGGTGAGCTGGATGCGTCGCTGAATGACTCGGCTGACGGCGAGCTCAGGAAATCACTTCGGGAGGCTTTTGAGCTGGCGAAGGAGGCGACGGCGTTTCTCAAGGCCAAGGACGATTCGGCTTACACTGATCTGCATGCGCGGGAGCTGGTGGAGCTTGCGATGGACGTGATAAACGGCTACCTTCTGCTGAGGCTGTCGGAGAAAAGCGCGCGGAAGCTGGTCGTTGCGCGGAAGTACATCTCCAGGGCGCTGCCGAGCGCGCGCATGTTAGCCCAGTACGTTCGAAGCGGCGACAGGATTACGCTGGACGACTTCGACGAAATAGTCCAGTAGCCGCTTCGCCGGAATCTTGAGCCGCTTTCTCAAGAGTAAAGGAGCGCGGAATGGATCTGGGTCTTGAAGGCAAGGTGGCGATAGTGACAGGCGGAGCAGCCGGGATAGGGAAAGGAATAGCAAAGGTGCTGGCCGATGAAGGCTGCAACGTGGTCCTGGCGGATGTGGATGAGAAGGGGGCGAAGGAAGCGGAGGTGGAGTTCAGGGAGACGGGATTTCGCGGGAAGACCCTGGCCGTGGAAACCGATGTGACCTCCGCCGAAAGCATTAAGCGGATGGTCGCCCGCACGGCGGAGGAGTTTTCGACGATCCACGTCCTTATAAATAACGTGGGCCGCACCATCGCCGGTTGGATTGATGAGGTGGATGAGGCGGCGCTCCGAAAGACCTTCGAGGTGAACATGAAGGGGTACCTGCTGACGACGCAAGCGGTTGTGCCATACATGAAAAAGCAGCGTTTTGGGCGGCTCATCTTCATAAGCTCGGGGTCGGGACAGAAGGGGAGCGCCGGGCTTTCCCTTTACTCGGCGTCGAAGGCGTTCGACATCGGTTTCGCCAGAGCCATCGGGCAGGAACTCGGGCAGTTCAATATTACCGCCAACGTAGTCTGCCCGTCGGATGTGTATCCCGATGAGGCTTACGGGTCGGGGAGCTGGAAGGAGACGCGCCTTCTGGAGATCACGAAGGAGAAGCTTGGGGTGAAAAGCCTCGAGGAGATAAGGGCGAAGCGCGAGGCGTCAAACCCGATGCGGCGGAGCTGCACCGTTTCCGACGTGGCCTGGTACGTGGCGTTTCTGGCGTCGGAAAAGGCGGGTTTCGTAAACGCGCAGACCCATGGAATCAACGGAGGAGCTATACCCAGCTAGATGAAGTGAGGTTGAGATGAGACTTGTTTCGGAGAGAGATGAAGCACTGAGGATCTACGCGCGCTGCGCGAAGGCGGGCGTGGCGATGGTGGCTGCCTGCTGCGAGTCAACGGGGGAGATTGAGGGGTTCCTTATGGCGGCGCAGGCGTACGCCGAGGAGCACCGGATCGATCGCATTCCGGTCAACATCGGCTTCACGGGCGTCTATCCGGAGAACGCGCAGCTTCTCAAGATAAGCACGTCGTGCCGGCTTTCGAACGGCGGGAATGCGCTGGATGGGGGCGACGTGGTGGAAGGGTTCGAGATCATCATGGGGCACCTGGAAACGTATGCGGGGCTCGACGGATGTTTTGAGTCAGTGGACGTGCTTCCTTTTCTCGACCACGGGCAGCCGACGCATCCGGTCGAGTCTAAGGAAATACTGGAGAATCGGGAGCGCCTGGAGCGGATGGCGGTGGTGATGTTCGACGCGTCGCATTTCTCGTTCGAGGAAAACATCGCGCGCACGGCGGAGTACGTGAAGAGGTTCGGGGAGCTCGTCGTGGTGGAAGGCGCGGTGGACCGGATATACCAGCAAGAGCAAGCGCTGAAGCTCGGCGTTACGAAAGACAAGCTGCTGACGACCCCGGAGCGGGCAGTCAAGTATCTGAAAGAGACCGGGGTGGATTTCATCGTGCCGAATCTGGGCACGGAACACCGCGTTACTTCCGAGAAAGGCTACGTTAAGAGATACGAGAAGGAGCGGGCGCGGGCCATCACACAAGCTGTGGGGAGGAAGCAGGTGCTTCACGGGACTTCGTGCCTGGCACGAGAGATAACCACACTGGTGGACGACGGGATAATAAAGGTGAACATCTATACGAGGATCGCCGTTGAGAGCGGGGTCGGGGTTTACAGCGACCTGAAGGCAAACGAGGAGATGGTTCTGAAGGAACGGAACCTGGCCATAAACTCGCCGACGTACCGGAACGAGGTACACAGGCTGGGGGTGGCGAGGGTGACGCGCGACTACTTCGACGCGTTCCGATATGACACGCTGGCGGAGGTGTCGAGTGGAGCGTAAGTACCAGTGCATTATCGATCTCAAGCCGGGGGGTGAGTACCGGGAGCGAGGAAGAACCGCGAAGGTCGAAGCGGTCGGGGAAATGTGGGCGCTTGTGTACTACTGCAGGGGAAAGACGGCGGTGGTGCGGGACCGGCCGATATTCTGGACGGAGAACGACGTGCTGGCGCGGGTTGACTGCATCCATCGCTGCGGGACGGACGTGAAGACCGCGAGGAACGGGCGCGCGGACCAGATTGACGAGAGCATCATTTCGGACTTGGGCGATATAGCCGGGCTTTCCGGTGAGTACGACGCACGTAACGCGGCTGCTTACTTCCAGATTCTCGAAGATGGCAATATGGACCCGTCCGTGAAAGATGGGCTTTACGGTACGCTCGCGGATATGGTCTCGGCGCTTTCAGACCAAGAGAGGGGATGGTTTCTGGACAGGGTCCTGAGGGAAGGCGGCAGGATTCTCGGTCACGAGATGATTGTAACGGTGCTGAAAGTGGGATCTAACGTGAGGAATCTGACGGAGCCGCTTGGCTACACGGAGCGGCTGGGGCGGCTCCCGGATGAGTATCTGGATTTCAAGCCGGGTGAGCGGCTGACCATCCAGACGCGTATCGCGCGATATGAGCCGCCCGCGGAACATCTGCTGAAACGGCCGGATGTGCGCGGCGTTCAGCTTCTGGGCGACAACCACGAGAATATGGCGATGACGCTGGACGGCGGCTTCGCGCAGTACCTCCGGCTGACGCCGGAGATGATCCGTTCGGGGTCGCTCATTCGGGTAAGCGAAAGCATTTCCGATGTGGAGGCAGCGCTCGTCGAGCCGACGGCGTGCCTTTTGGACTGCCTGAACCTGACGACGCATCCGGAAGGGCAGGGGAATCACGGAAACATTTTTAAGCCCGGGGTGAAGCGCGGCGGCGCGACCGCGATAATCGGGTCGGGCGCCATGGCTTACATAGCGGCGGCGCTGGCGCTCTCTAGAGATGAGAAGATCCCGGTGGGCCACGCGAGCAAGGTGGTTATGCTGGTCCGCTCAGAGCAGAAGGCGGAGCTCGGAAGGAAGCTATTCACGAAAGGGGAGCCGCTGGAGTTCGTGATCGACCCGCCAGGCACAGCTCCGGAGCAGGTCGCCAAGCACGTGAGGTCGGCCTGCGGCCCGGGCTTCGGATTTGACGACATCATCGTCGCCGGGGGAGGAGCGGAGACAGTGGGACTGGCGCACATGCTTGGGAAAGACACAGGGACGCGGATACACGCTTTCGCGGGGACTCGGGGGGCGATTACGATGGAAAGCGGCTTCTGGCATTACGGGAATGCGGCTACTTCGGGAACGTCCGGCTGCAACACCAAAGCCATGGAGAACGTTATCGGGCTGATAGAGCGCGGGCTGAAGCTGGAGCGATTCTCCGGAAAGCGCTACACGTTTGCCGATCTCGATAGCGACCCGATGCGCTTCTTCGACGATACTTACCTTCGCCCGCTGCTCGCGCCGAATGAGGGGCTCGAGGAGCGTACTTGGGAAGAAGCGGCCTCACCGCGGGCTAGCGCCAGTGAGTAATGTTCCCAACGGTTCGGGCCGCTCTCTGAGCAGTTGCTCAGCAGTTTCTACTTCGTTGTAGGGCGACAGTTACGGGAAGACGAACCCTTCGTGCACCTCGCCCTTTATGACCATATCCCCGCTGGCGCTGATGTACGCGACCACGCTCCCTCCGCCGTCTTTCACGATGAACTCGCCCGCGGACGTCGGCGTGATGCTCCCCTGCCGGGTGGTGATGGAACCCGCGAGGTCCAGGTCCCCGCTTGACGTCTCTATGCGAGCAACGACCGCGCCGCCGCTGTCCTTCACAAGCACTTCACTGCCGCTCGTCGCCGAAATCGAGCCCAGGCTGGCGGTCAGCACTCCCTTGAGCAGCACATCCCCATCGTCGGTTATGCGAAGCACCGTCTGGCCCGCTTGATTCTTCGCTATGAACGAGTGCGGCATTCCGGACGGGATGACCACAATGGTGGAGGAGACGTCATCGGCGTACTCGAGCTTGAGCGGGATGTCGTTGTCGCGATCCTCGGCCGTGCTGGTGGTTTCCGTCAGGTGCGTGACCATGAAGCTGTTCGGGGTCTGGGAGCCGCCGTCTGCGGTAGTCTCGACGACGGCGAAGTAGGTCTCAGGCGTTCCCTGGGAAACCTGCACGTTCGGGTCGGCATCGGCAAAGGTCACAGTCTCGATGCCCGCTGTGAGGCCAAGCGGCGCTACAGTGCTGACCAATGTGTCGGAACCGGCCTCGAAGGAGCCGGAGCCGTCGTCCAGGTAGATGAAGAGGTTTTCGATCAGCGCGTTTGCCTCCGCGCTGCTGAGCGGATCGGCGGGGGTTTCCTCGAAGAGAAGTTCCAGCGTGACCAGCTCCATGTCGGTATCGCCCGACCGGCCTCTGTGCGTCGCCACCACCTTCAGCATGTCGTCGGTTTCGTCCTCGTAAAGCCTGGCAGGTGCCGCGTCTGTAGTCGGCAGCGCAAACTGGCCTCCCTTGTTTTCGTACCAGGCTATCTTGTCGTCCCACTCTGAGGCGGAAAGCACGTCCATGTCCCCGTCGCTGTCGACGTCCGCTGTAAAGACAGCCTGCGCGCCGTCGGCCGCGATAGAGATCACGCGTTCCGTGAAGGATGGAGGGGAGGTGCCGTCGTTTTCGTACCAGGCTATCTTGTCGTCTCCAAACGAGGCCCAGAGAACATCCGTGTCTCCGTCACCGTCCAGATCCCCTGCAAAGACACTCAGGGCGTCGTCCGCGGATGTGGAGATTACGCGCTCTGTGAAGGACGGAGGTGAGCCCCCGTTGTTTTCGTACCACGCTATCTTGTCGTCTCCAAACGAAGCGGCGAGAACGTCCGTGTCTCCGTCACCATCAGCGTCGGCAGGGAAGATGCACTGCGGACCCCGGGGGCATGTGAAAACCGCGCGTTCGGTGAAGGAGGCCGGCGAGGCCCCGTCGTTCTCGTACCACGCTATCGTGGGGTTGGGAGATGAACAACAAACAACGTCGACGTCTCCGTCGCCGTCCACGTCCGCGGCAGAGACGCAGCCAGCAGCCGCGCCAGTCGAGATTACATGTTGTGTGAATGAAGGAGGGGAGGCGCCATCGCTTTCGTACCAGGCTATCTTCTCATCCCCAGACGAAGCCGACAGAACATCCATGTCCCCGTCCCCGTCCACGTCGCATGCGAAGACGGAACAGGCACGGTCCGCGGAGGTGGAAATGACGCGTTCGGTGAATGACAGAGGGGAGGCACCGTCGCTCTCGTACCAGGCTATCTTGTTGTCATTGGGTGAT
>CAZUUK010000144.1:0-6021 GCA_964622675.1 uncultured Planctomycetota bacterium
GCTGACGCTTTGGGCGAAGTCCCCCCTTACCGGCACACGGCTTGATTCCAACTCGGGGAGCGCGGGAGCCGTGTGCATGGGTGCGGCCGGCATAAGGGCGATCCGGTTTGAAGGAAAGGCTCCGAAGCTGTCGTACCTCGTTTTCGGACAACAAGGGGCGGAGCTGCTGCGTGGCGAGGATCTGAAGGGGAAGACGACGAGGGCGACGTTCGCGGTGCTGAAGGAGACACATGGTTCCGCAGATATAGTAGCGGTGGGGCCAGCGGGAGAGAGCGGTGTTCTGTTTGCGAACGTGATTTGCAGCGACTACGGAGCTTTTGGAAGAGGGGGGCTGGGTGCGGTGCTTGGGGCGAAGAATTTGAAGGCGGTTGTTTTCGTGCGACCCAAGGAATTCCCGGAACGGATGCGGGGAAGCGCAAGCTGGGAGGAGCGGATAAAGAGACTGCCGCTGGTTGAGCACGGGCTTTCGAGGCACGGGACTCTGCCGCTGCTGGAGGTGATGGAGAGGCTTGGGATGCTACCTTCGAGCGATTTCACGCGGAGGAGTTCGGTCGCAGCGGGAAGCCGGATGCCGGAGACGGGCACGTATGGCTGCGGCGGCTGCCCCGTGCGGTGCAAGCGCGTGAGCAAAAAGGGGAGGACGCCGCTGAAGTATCAATCGATCTGGGCGCTGGGAGCCGGAGGGAACGAATTGAGCATCGAGGCGGGAGAGGAGGCGTCGGCGCTGTGCGACGATCTGGGTATGGACGCGATATCGGCGGGGAGCACGGTTGCATGCGCGCGGCTGCTAGCGGAGCGAGGTGTGTTCGACGAGGAGTTGCTTCCGGATGGTTTGGGAGGGCTGGTTTCGATTCTGGAGCAGATAGCGGGACGGCAAGGAATGGGCGGGGAGATGGCCGAGGGCTCGCTGAGGCTTGCTGCGAGGTACGGCTGGGAGGAGGGGGCGATGGTGGTGAAGGGGATGGAGATCCCTGGTTTCGACCCGCGGGGAGTGCCGGAGCTTGCTCTTTCGTACGCGACATCCAACCGTGGAGCCTGCCACAACCGGAGCGTGCCGCCCGTGGAAGCGATCAGAGATGCTTTCAAGGAACCGATAGAATCCGAGGAGGTGGCGAGGAGATGCATAGCATGGCAGGACAGGGAAGCGGCGATGGACTCGCTGATTCTGTGCCGATTCGTCGCGGAGGCTCTTGGGGAGGAGGGAGTCGGGGCATTGTGCTCGGCGGTCCTGGATGCGGCCATGGGAATTGAGGAGCTTCGCGCGATGGGGAGCCGAATCTGGAATCTGGAGAGGTGCTATAACCTGGCAGCGGGAACGGCAGCGACTGAAGACAGGCTGCCGACGAAGCTTGCGCCGGGACGAGAGGGAAAGAGGCTTGAGGAGCTTGTGGGAGCCTATTACCGGCTGCGGAACTGGTCGTCTGAGGGGGTGCCAACGTCTCAACTGCTGTCCAAGCTAGGACTGCGAGAGGTGGCGGGGGCCTGCGGTGGAGGGTCTCCAGAAAAGCGCACGGGCGGGGAAGAGAAGCGGTGATGCGAAGGACGAAGCGAGAACCTCCGCTGTTGATAGGGGCGTTGGTGGTGGGGCTGGGGGCTTTCGCGATCGCGTTCTACTCGATAATGCTTCCGGGGGTAGCGTGGGATGAGGCGGGCACGATATCGGCGGGGTCGGCGTACCTGGAGTGGATAAGGTTAGGGCCCAGCGAGGCGCTGAGTTGGGAGGCTATAGATCTTTACTGGGTAAGGGGATCGGAGCATCCGCCTCTGGGGAGGCTGATGGCGGCAGCCGGGATAGCGGTGTTTGCGAGAGGTCTGGGTCTGCTGCAGTCGGCGCGAGTTTGCCAGGCGGCGTGTTTTGGAGCGCTTTGCGCGCTGATTTTCCACTTGATGGCAAGGTACCGGGGGATAGCGGCGGGGATATTTTCGGCCGCAAGCTTCGCTTTGATGCCCAGAGTGCTGGGGCACGCGATGCTGGCGGGGCTGGATCTGCCGATGGCGGCGACGTGGTTCCTGACGGCAGTGCTCTTTGCGAGGTCGGTTGAGGCGAGGAGGCTGTGGTTTCTTCCGGGAATAGGGTTTGGATTGGCCCTTCTGACGAAGGTTAACGGGATTTTCATCCTGCTGCCGCTGGCCATATGGGGGCTGAGCTATCACCGGAAGAAGGCTTTGATCCCGCTGGCAGTGACTTTTTGCGTCGGGCTGGTGATATTCTTCGCCGGCTGGCCGTGGCTCTGGCACGACACGGTGGGGAAACTTGTATTGTACGTGCAGGATAAGATGAATCGTGACCCAGTTGAGACGTATTACCTGGGAAGGGTGTACGGGGAGGCGGGAGCGCCGTGGCATTACCCTATCGTCATGACCTTCGTTACGGTGCCGCTCGGCCTGCTGGCGGCTGCGATTTACGGGCTTGTGAGATTCGGGGCGGAGCTGCGGCGGTCGCCGGTGGTGGGATTGCTATTTGCGAATCTGGGGGTTGTTTACGGCGTGGCGATGCTTCCGAACGTGCCGAAGTACGACGGGGTGAGGCTTTTTCTACCGGCTTTTCCGTTTCTGGCGTGCTTTGCGGGGCTGGGACTGGCGGAGGCGTGGGATTACCTGGCAAAGAGCTTTCGGAGGAAGCACCAGGCGGGGGCAACAGTCATGTCGGTGTTCTTCGCGGTGCATGTGGTCTCCGCGGCGACCGTTTATCCGTTCGTTCTTGCGTACTACAACCTGTTGGTGGGAGGGGCGAGAGGTGCAAGCGCGCTGGGATTTGAAACGACCTACTGGGGAGAGGTGGTTGACGGGGAGGTGGTGGAGTTTCTAAACGGGAGGCCCGAAAGGGGCTTAAGGGTGGCCATTTCCCCTTACGGGTCGCAGGCGCTGGAGCTACTTCCGCTTCTATACGACATTCGCGAAGATATCGAGCTGGTGGAGCACTGGGATGCGCCGTACGATTACATGGTGGTGGTGAACCGGCAGGGGAAGCTGACGCGGACATTGAGGGAGGTTGCGAGGAGGGGGGAGCCGGTTTTTGTGAAGCGTAAAGCGGGGGTAACGCTCTGCGCGGTGTACCGAGTGCCGCCGGGATTTTTCACAGGTTCGGACGCCAGAGGTACATCGGGAGGATCATTTCCTTCGGCTCGGTCAGGCGGAAGTCGAGGGGAAGCTGCTTACCCATCTGTGAGTAGCCTGTGATGAGTCTCATGAGGCTTACGACGCGCTCGTAACGAACGAGCCTGGCAAGGGGTATCCCGGCGAGTTCTTTTGCGCGGTCAAAACCGTCTTCGCGGTAGCCGAGCGCGTCAACGAGACCCAAGTCTTTGGCCTCTTCGCCGGTGAAGATGCGGCCATCGGCGATTTTTCTCACCCGTTCGAGGGAGAGGTCGGGCCTGCCGTCGGCTATGATCTGAATAAACCTTTCGTGCATGCGGTCTATGATCGCCTGAAGGATTCGTCTTTCCTCGTCCGTCATCTGGCGGGACGGCGAGCCGATGTCCTTTAGCGGGACGGACTTAATGGTAACGTCCTTTACGCCTATCTTCTCGTAGAGGCCCTCTATGTTGATAAGGACGAAGAGGGCGCCTATGGAGCCGGTGAGGGTGGCGGGGTGAGCGATTATGGTGTCGGCGGCGGTGGCGACGTAGTAGCCGCCGGATGCGGCGATGTCGGTGAAGTGGGCGACGACGGGCTTTCCGGTTTCGCGCTTGAACTTAAGGAGGAGATGGTGAACGGTGTCGCTGGCGGTCATTCCGCCGCCGGGGCTGTTGATTTCGAGGAGGACGGCCTTTACGGCGCTGTCTTCGGCGGCGCGGTCGAGTTGCCTGCGGACGGACTCTACGGTGTCCTCAGTGGCGCCGAAGATACCGAAGGACTGGTAATCGGCGATGGGGCCGGTGACCTGAAGGAGCAAAACCTTGTCCGGGCCCTCCCCCATCAACACGCGCTCCTTGTAGTCGCCGTCTCTGACGGCGGAAGTTGCAGCCGCCCCCAGGAGGACAACGGCGACTACAGCGAAGAGAAGAAGGCTGGTGAGGAAGAAGATTGCGGTGAGTATGGAGAGGATCCAGACGGCGACACGGCGAGAGCCGGACCTGGGACGCGGCTGGATGGGTTGGAAGGCCGGGCTTTGATATTCGTCCATGTGTGCACCCCCGTGAAAGAAATCTGAAAGTACACACGGAATTATAGGGCGGGACGCGGCGGTGTCAACGCGGATTGGGGCGGCGGGGTTGCGAAAAATATTTGACGGAGTCCGGGATGGATGAATAGAATACTTTGGCGACGTTGATTCAAACCGGCATCTGGAGTGGCAGCATGCTGGAGAGACTCTTCAAGCTTCGGGCAAACGACTCCAACGTCCACAAGGAGATCGTAGGCGGGGCGACGGCCTTCATGACGCTGTCGTACATCATCTTCGTGCAGCCGATGGTGCTCTCGTCGGCGGGGATGGACATGGACGCGGTGATGTATCCGGCGATCGGTGCGGCGCTTATCGTGGTCGGGTGGCTATAATGCGGAGAGCGGTGCAAATAACGTGGGACGATTTGACGGAGGCGGCGCCTGCGTTCTTGACGATCACGGTGATGGGATATACGATGAAGATAAGCGAGGGGATTGTATTCGGATTCATTTCGTATTCGTTCTTGAAATTGTTGACGGGCGGCGGTAGAAATGATCATTGACCGGTTTACACGCTGCCGGTGTTGTTCATAGTGCGGTTCATATTCTTGCGGGACTGAGCGGTTTGTTCGGTGTCGGTGACCGCGGCACAAATCGAGAAGGTACTGGCTGAGATAAAGGAGGCGATCCAAGGCGGATCTATTCAAAAGGTCCGGCAACGGACCAAGGACTCTCTAGTCCTGACCATTAGAAATGAAGGCCGCCCTCTGCGCCTCCTTATCTCGGCCGGTCGCAAGTTTTGCCGGATTCATTCTGTGTCTGAGCGATCTCCCAGTAGGGTAACGTCGCCCTTTCTCCAGTCGCTGCGCAAGAGGTTGGAGGGGGGAATCGTCAAGAGCGTTCGGCAGGAGGCCGGAGAAAGGGTGGTGGTATTTCAAGTCCGGACGAGGGGAGAGGAGGAAGGAGAGAGGTTGTACAGACTGGCGGCGGAGCTGACGGGGACTCACAGCAACGTTGTGCTGGTTGGGGAAGACGGAAGGGTTGTTTCGTGCATGAGGAGGTTCCGAGGTAAGAGGAGGACCGTCCGGCCAGGTGAGAGATATGAACCTCCGCCAGGAGGGGGAGAGGCTGCGGCACGGTTGGATGAGGGACTGGGAGAGCTTGCAGGGCGCCTGGGAAGCTACAATCGGGCCGTTGAAGGGTATTACGCCGAGCTCGAAGCGCAAGAGGAGCTGGAGGCGGGTAGGAGAGAGCTTGGGAAGAAGATCGGGACTCAGAAGGCGAGATTTGAGCGCCTTATCGTGAACCTGCGGCGGAAGGCCGAAGGCGCGAAGAAGGCGGAGGAGATTCGGCTTAAGGGAGAGCTTCTGAAGGGGCAACTTTCGCTGGCGAGGAAGGGCATGAAAGAGGTTGCGGTGCCAAATTACATGGATGGCGACGGGACGGAGGTGAGGGTTGAACTGGATCCGCGGCTTTCGCCGCAGGAGAACCTGGAGAGGTACTTCAAGAGGTACAAGAAGATGAAGGCGGGGGCGACGAGAGCGGAGGAAGAAGTTTCGGAAGCGGAGGAGAAGGTGCGGGTTCTCGAAGAAGTCGAACGAAGCTTAGAGGAAAAGACGAAACTGAGCGAGGTGGAGGAGGTTGCGGAGGAATGCTATGAGGAGGGTCTGCTTCCGCGGCCGCAGGAGAGAAGAGTCCACGGTGAGCCGCGTGACAGGTTGGCACCGCTGAGATTTGCATCAGCAGATGAGATGGATTTGCTCGTGGGCAGGAATATGGTGCAGAACGATCATCTAATTCTGCATCTGGCGAGGGGAAACGACCTGTGGTTTCACGTGGAGGGGGGGCGTGGTTCGCACGTGGTAGTGCGCGTGCCCAAAGGCAAGACGGTTCCGCAGGAGACGCTTCTGGACGCGG
>CAZUUK010000144.1:6121-7320 GCA_964622675.1 uncultured Planctomycetota bacterium
TGCGCGACGGTGGAGCGAGTTAGCGAGACGGCGTTTTTAATGTCGCCGCCCCAGGAAGCGGAGCTGGGGGACAAGTTAGCGGAGGAGATCGAAAAAGAATATCCGGTGTTTCGGGCTGACGCGGAGGCGACGGCGTACCTGCAGGGTTTGGGCGAGGAACTGGTGAAGGTGGCACCTCCGTGCCAGCAGACGTTTCGATTTCAACTGATTGATTCGGACGAGGTGAACGCGTTTGCCATTCCGGGCGGATACTGCTACGTGCAGGTGGGGCTTTTGCGCGAGACAGGGAACGAGGCGGAGCTGGCGGCGGTTTTAGCCCATGAAATAGGTCACGTGACGGAGCGACATGGCGCCAAGGCCGTAAGCCGGGCGCAGTTCTACGGTCTGGTAGGGGCGCTGGCGCTGGGAGATGATCCGAAGAAGCTAGCGGAGGTGGCGGAAGCGATCATCCGGTCGGGGATTCTGCTGAGGCACAGCCGGGAAGATGAGCTGGAGGCGGACGCGGTGGCGGTCCGCACGCTGCATCGGGCGGGGATAGAGCCGGATGGGCTAGTGCGATTTTTTGAGAAGCTGAGGGCAAAAGAGGGGCGGCGGGGGGGCTTGTTTGAGTATTTTTCAACTCATCCGCTTACGACGATGAGGATAGAGATCGCGAAGGGGCTGATAGGGGAGCTGGGGCCGGGGGCTCCTGACCGTAGGAGCGATTCGGCGGCGTTTCGAGCGGTGAAGAAGCGCTATCCGCCGAGCTCCGAGTAGGGGGAAGCGAGGAACCGACGTGTTCCCCCACGAGACGCCGCTGGAGCGGGTCGAATGTGGGGAGGTGCCTTCGAGTGAAGGAGGCAAGTGGTTTTTAGATTTGCCTCGCGGGCCTGGCAGGAACGAAGAGATTCTATGCTTCGCACATTCCGCAGCAGGTTTTGCAGAATTCCTTGCGTCTTTCGCCGACGGTTATTTTGGCGAGTTCATGCCTTATGACGCGGCGGTAGTATTCGAGTCTTTTCTTTGCGACGTCGAGTTCGGCGCCAAAGGTCCTTTCAGGGTCAACATACCTGACAGAAGCAGGGAACTCTTTGACGCGGAAGCGAGCCATGGCGGCCTGAATCCACATCTGGAGGGGCATACCGTAGCCGGGCTCAGTGAGGTTGAGTTTTGCGAGCGCGGGGACTGAATAGGCTTTCAGTCCGCAGAAGGTGTCGGTG
>CAZUUK010000145.1:0-7197 GCA_964622675.1 uncultured Planctomycetota bacterium
TCCGCCTCAACCCCCATCCCCCCCAGAACCGCCAGCGACATCGCTGCAAGGAAAATAAACTTCGAATGCCCCCTGAACATTTTGAACCCGGGCAGAACCCTCTGCAGTACCCCCAACAGCGGCGTGTATCCACCCAGCGCCAGCACACCCGAAACCGCCGCCAGCCCCGCAAAGAAATAAACCCTCCTATCCCTCCTGATCAAAAGCGCAACCATCCCCATCACCAGCGTCGGCACCCCCACGTAAAAAATCATCTCCCACCCAAACCACCTCCCCCAATACCGAAAACCAATATCGTCTCCCAAAATGTCCGGCACGAACAGCCCGGCGAAGTTCTCCGGCGGAAACGAAAACTTCGCACCCCAGCTCGGATCCACCACCGACTTTCTCACCGACTCACCCACAAGCTCCAGCGTCGGCAGCAACTGCGCCGAGCAAAGCGCAGCCCCTCCCGCCACCGCAAGCGCGTAACGCCCAACGTGTCCCGCCAAGACACGCGCACTCTTCCTCGCCAACCCATCCTCAATCGCCCTGAAAGCAAAAAACAAAGTCGCCCCAAGCATGCTGTAATAAAAGTACTGCGCGTGCCCCCCCAAAAGCTGAACCGCCACCACCAGCGCCGTTACCAGCGCCAGCTGAACGCTTCTCCTTCTCACCAGCGCATCCACGCACACAAACAAAAGCGGCGTCCACGCAAGCGTAACGAGATTGCTCATGTGCCCCGGCACCAGATGCAGCACCAAAGGCGACGACCACTCAAACGCTATCCCTCCAAAAAGCGCTCCCGCACGCCCGCACCCAAGCCGCCTCAGCAGAAAATACGTAAACGCCCCGGCCAGAAATATGTGCACTATAAACGTGTAGTTAAACGCCCACCCTATCGGAAGGATCAGAAAAAGCAGCGTCAGCGGATAGAACACCGCCGTCTGCGTCTCCGCAAGGAACGGCATCCCCGACATGTAATAAGGATTCCACAGCGGAACACGGCCCTCCCCAAGCGCCTCCGCCGCGTAGTACCTCCACCCGAAGTACTGCGTCCTCCCGTCCCCTCCCGGCATGCTCAAAAGCCGCTCCCCCGTAAACGCAAAACCCCGGAAAAAAACTAGCGTAAGCCCCAGCAGCAATACCACCGCAGCAACGTCAAACCATACCTCCCCCTTCCATTTTCGTCCCCCTCCAACCATCCCTCATCACCTTCGAAAAGCTCCGCTTGTCGCTTGCGTCCCCAACTTGTCCCACGTATAATACGCGCCTTGGCGGGCCGAGTCAAAGTTCAAACCGGGCGGGCAAAAACAGTAGGAGGCTGCACCGGTGATGTCCCGGCGTCCTATCGCAGCAGCAATCCTCGGCGTCGCGCTCGTCGCCTTCCTCTCACTCTCCTGCGCCCCAACTCGCACTAGGCGCAAAGACGCCGCTCCCCTCGACGACCCCCTATTCAAATATGCTCAGCAGCTCTTCCTCGCCGGCGATTTCCGCGGCGCCGCCCTCGCCTTCTCCGACGTCATCGTCATAACCTCCTCTCGCGAACTCCAGGCCGAAGCCCTCTACTGGCGCGGCCTCTCTTACGTCAAAATCGCCCGATATGAAGAAGCTCAGGCCGACTTCCTCGCCTGCATGCAGCGCACCGATGAGTCTGACCTCACAGCAAAAGTCTGGATGGGCCTCGGCGACGCATACCTCATGCAGGCAGACTTCTCCCAGGCCTCTTCCGCCTTCTCAACCGCACTCCAGCGCTATCCCGAACGCATACGCACAGACGAGGTCCTTTACAAACTCTCCCTCGCCCACATTCGCGGCGGTAGCCCCCAAAAGGCCGTCCCCTTCCTCGACGACCTCTCATCCAACTTCCCCGACTCCGACTTCGCCGATATCGCCAGAGACATCCTCGCCCACGCCACCACTGGCATCGCCGCCCAGCTCGGCGCCTTTCGCAACGAAAAAGCCGCCAAAACCCTCGCAGCCGACCTCGGCTCACGCGGCATCAGCGCACGCGTAGAGCCGATGACCCGCCGCAGCGTCTCCCTCTACGCCGTCCGCTCCGGCTCCTGTCGCTCCTGGCAGGAAGCCCTCCGCTACGTTCAAAACTTCCGCTCTCAGGGAATCGAAGCCATAGTCTTCCCCTGAAACTCCAGGAAATCTACACCACCACACGCGGAAACACCGTCAAAACAAACGCGCGCTTCCTCCCCACCCGCGAGTCGAACTCAACACGGAACACGCTTCACTGGAAGTGAAAACCGCCCATCCTCACGAAAATGAACCCCCGCAGCCCCCTCGCCTAACCCGTACTACTCGAAACTCCCCCTGAAACCCGACCCCCAGCCTTCGCCATAACCGACAGCACCGCCTCCGCAGCTCGCTCGCTCGCACCAGGACCTCCCAGCTTCCGCCTCACCTCCGCCAGCTCACCCCTCATCCCCTCCTGCACCGCCGGCTCGAACAACCTCATCCCCTCCGCCGCAATAAGCTCCGGCCGCGCCTCCGCCTGAATCAACTCCGGCACTACCCGTCTCCCCGCCACTATGTTCACCAGCGCATAGTCGGATATGTTCATCAACCTCGAAAACAAAAAGCACGTAATCGGCGAAACTCGGTACACCACCACCATCGGAGTCCCCAGAATCGCCGCCTCCAGCGTCGCCGTCCCCGACGCCACCAAAATCAACTCCGACTGCCTCACCAGCTCGTACGTATCCCCCTCCACAATCGGCGGACGCAGCCGCGAAGCCCCGCACGCCCGCTCCACCTCCCTGCAATCAACACCCGCTGCACACGACACCGCAAACTTCACCCCCGGCCGCTCCTCCCTTATCCTCTCGGCCGCCTCCAGCATTATCGGAAGCAGCCTCTCCACCTCCTTACGTCGGCTCCCCGGCAAAATCCCCACCAGACTATCACCAGCCTCCAGCCCCAACTTCTCCTTGAACGCCGGATCCGCCTCCCTCGACTCAACCACATCCAGCAGAGGATGACCCACAAACGTCACATCCACACCCGCCTCCCGATACAGCTCCTCCTCAAAATCAAATATCACTAGCATCTTATCCACTATCTTCGCAATCTTACGCACACGACCCCCTCGCCACGCCCAAACCTGCGGACTTATGTAATACACCACCGGCACGCCCAGCCTCTTCGCGTAGCTCCCAAACCTCAGATTGAACTCCGGAAAATCAATCAACACCACCGCCTCCGGCCGCCGTTCCCTAACCACCCTCTTCATCTTATCGTATGCAACCACGAACCTCCTAAGTCCCCCCAGAACTTCAACCGCCCCCATGGCCGCATGCGGCGTCAGGTCAACAACTACATCCACCCCCGCCTCCCTCATCTTCGACCCCCCCGCCCCGAACACCTCTATCCCCGGCCTCCTCGAAAAAAGCGCAGAGGCAAGCTCCGCCCCGTGCAGATCTCCAGAATTTTCTCCAGCCACAACCACTACCCCGCTCATTTCTCCTCGCCCCAACAGTTCTCCTGAATAGCCTTTACGATCATATCCGCCGCTTCCATCGCCCTCAGACCATCCTCCCCCGACACCACCGGACACCTCCCCACCCTCACCGCATCCACAAACGATTCCAGCTCCTTCCTCAACGGCTCCCCATTCCTCAGCTCCAACTGCTCGTACGAAATCATCTCACCCCATTCCCTCGGATCGCGCCCGTTCAACGTCCCGTTTACTCCCTTCGCCAGCTCCATCCCGCCCCTCTCACCCACAGCAGCCCTCCGATAGATCGAAGCCTTCTGCTCAATGTAGTCCAGCGAAATGTAGCAGTCCCTCTGGAAAACCCTCATCTGCCTCAGCGTCTTAGTCGAAACCCGGCTCGCCGTAACATTCGAAACGCATCCATTGGCGAAAACCAGCCGCGCGTTCGCCATATCCTCCGTGTCCGAAATCACCTTCACACCTACCGCATTCACTTCCTTCAGCGGCGACTTCGATAGGCTCAAAATTATATCTATGTCATGGATCATCAAATCCAAAACCACCGATATGTCCGTCGACCGAAATGAATACGGACTTATCCTGATCGACTCGATATACCTCGGCATCTCCACGTGCCTTTGCATCGCCTGCACCGCAGGATTAAACCGCTCCACGTGCCCCACCTGCAGCGCCGCACTGCTGCTTCCGGCAACCTCCACCAGCCCCCTCGCCTCCTCCAACGACTTCGTCATCGGCTTCTCCACCAAAACCGACACCCCCATCTCCAGAAACTCCCGCGCCATCTGATAGTGCTGCTCCGTCGGCGTTACCACGCTCACCGCATCCGCCTCCCCAAAAAGCTCCCGGTAGTCCCCAAAGAATGCCGTCCCCGCCCGCTCTGCCACCTCGCGACCCCGCCTCTCCTCCGTGTCCACAACTCCCACCAGATCCACATCCTTCATATCGCTGTAAACTCGCGCGTGCTCACAGCCCAGGTGTCCCACCCCCACAACCCCGACCCTTAGATCCGTAGGCGCAGATCGATGAACCATAATCTCACCTTGTCTTGGAGAAAACCACAAAAGCTCGTTTGATGCGACAGCCCTCCTCACACCGGGCCGTTGCCCTGTAAGTTTCTAAGCACCTCACGCCCCCTGCCGTGCTTGCCCCCCTCCATCCGCCGCAGAAACTCCACCAACTCCCTCACCTCACCCGTCGCCCCCCCCTTCCCCTCCAGCCGTGAAAGCGCCTCCTCCCGTGCCAGCTCCGAACGATAAATCAAACGAAACGCCTCCCTCAGCGCCTCGATCGCTTCCTCCGAAAAACCGTCCCTCCGCAAACCTATCACATTCACCGCTCTCACCACCGCACGGTTCCCCTCCACTATCATAAACGGCGGCACGTCCTGCACAACTCGCGTAAGCCCCCCAATATACGCGTGCCTACCAAGCGTCACAAACTGATTCACCGCCGAACCCCCGTTTATCGTAACGTGCTCTTCCACCTTCACGTGACCCGCCAAAAGCACCCCGCTCGTCATCACTACCTCGTCCCCGACCTCACAGTCGTGCGCCACATGACAGGACGTCATCAGAAGATTCCCGCTCCCCACCCTCGTAACCCCGCCCCCCTCCTCGGTCCCCACGTGTATCGTCGCGCATTCCCGTATCGTATTCCCATCCCCTATCTCCAGATACGTCTCCTCACCTCTATACTTCAAAGACTGCGGCTCCCCCCCTATCACCGCTCCAGGAAAAACTCGATTCCGCTCCCCAAGCCTCGTGTTCCCCATGATCGTCACATTATTGCCCACCCTCGTCCCCTTCCCCACCCGCACCTTCGGCCCGATAACCGAAAACGGCCCTATCTCCACATCTTCATCTATCTCCGCATCAGGATGCACAAATGCAAACTCTTCCCGACCCATCTCACCTGACCTCAGTCAAGAAGCATAAACTTAATCTCCCCCTCCGCAACAACCTGATCCCCAACATAAGCCCTCGCCCTCACGTGTCCCGCTCGTGTCTTCACCCGCACCACCTCCGCCTCAAGACGAAGCTGATCCCCGGGCACAACGGGCTTCCGGAACTTAACCTTATCCAGCCCCATCAAAAACGGCATCTTCCCCTTCCGCCCCGCCTTCCGCAGAAGCAGCACCCCCGCCACCTGCGCCATCGCCTCTATCTGCAAAACACCTGGCATGATCGGCCGATCAGGAAAATGCCCCGCAAAGAAAGGCTCATCATTCGTAACGTTCTTTATCCCCACGATCCGCCTGTCGCCCTCGATATGCACTATCCTGTCCACCAACAGGAAAGGATAACGATGCGGAAGGATCTCCCTTATCGCCTGAATGTCCAAAACCGTTGAACCAGCTCCACCCTGCCCCCTCACCATCCTCTCCCTCATCGCCGCAACCAGCTTCGCATTCAACGCATGTCCTGACCTCATCGCCACTATCCTCCCCCTTATCTGCGCTCCCAAAAGAAACAAATCGCCTATAAGATCGAGCACCTTATGCCTCACAAACTCATCAGGAAAGCGCAGCTTATTATCTTCCACCTCCCCAGTCTTCTTCACTATAAGAGCCGTATCATAGCTCGCACCCTTTCCCAAACCTAACTCCCGAAGCTCCCTCACCTCCTCCTCGGGAGAAAAAGTCCGCGCCGGCGCCACCTCCTTACAGAAAGACTCCTCATTCAGTTCCACAGCAAGGTACTGCGTCCCTATCCCGGGCCAATCGTACTGCAGCACGTACGAAATCGAAAGCGCATCATCCTCCGGCAGCGCCATCAGACTCATCTCACGCTCCCGCACCGCCATCGGCGTCTCTACCCGGAAAACGTGCTTCTCAGCATCCTGCTCCCTTATCCCCGCCCTCTGAAGCGCCTCCACAAACGGCAGCGCGCTCCCGTCACCATTCGGCGCCTCGCTCCCGTCTATCTCGATTATCAGATTATCAATCCCCAGACCCCCCAGCGCCGCAAGCACGTGCTCCACCGTGAAAACCTCCACCTCCCCTCGCCTCAGCGCCGTCCTCCTCACCCGGTTGCTCAGAAAGGAAATCGACGCCGGTATCTCCGGCCTCCCCTCCAGATCCGCCCGCACAAAAACCACCCCCTTATCCTCCTCCGCCGGCCTGAACACCACCTTCACCGGCTGACCCGTGTGCAGCCCCACACCCTCTATCGATACACTCTTACTTATTGTCCGCTGCTTGCCGTTCAACTTCACTCACCCTGTCTTCCAGCTTCCTTATCAACCGTAGCAGCTCCGGCAGCTTCCTCAGCCCCGCCACAGTCTTGAGCTCCTTCGTCCTTTCCTGCGCGGGAAAACCCGAAACGCACGCTCCCGCCGGCAGATCCTTCGTCACACCCGACTTCCCCGCGATCTTCACGTTGTCCCCTATCATCAGGTGCCCCGCTATCCCCACCTGCCCCCCGATCAGCACGTTGTCGCCGATCACCGTGCTCCCTGCTATCCCCGTCTGCGCCGCTATCATACAGTTCTCCCCCACCGTCACGTTATGCGCTATCTGAACCAGATTATCTATCTTCGCCCCCTTCTTGATGAGCGTCTTCCCAAAACGCGCCCTGTCAACCGTCACGCTCGCTCCTATCTCCACGTCGTCCTCTATCTCCACTATGCCCACCTGCGGAATCTTGTAGTGCACACCCCTCACCGTCGAATACCCAAACCCGTCACTCCCGATAACCGCCCCCGTGTGGATTATCACCCTGTCCCCCACCGCGCACCTCTCCCTTATGCAC
>CAZUUK010000146.1:0-7184 GCA_964622675.1 uncultured Planctomycetota bacterium
CCCCTATGCTCAGCACCTCCGTCCCCTCCGCCCCCGTCACACGCAGCGCCTGATCCGC
This sequence comes from uncultured Planctomycetota bacterium, assembly GCA_964622675.1. Lineage (GTDB taxonomy): Bacteria > Planctomycetota > DG-23 > CAZBND01 > CAZBND01 > CAZUUK01. The sequence continues at coordinate 59 of CAZUUK010000146.1, forward strand.
GCTCGTACCAACCCCCGAATAGAACAGCCTCCCCCGGTCCGCCGCGCTCTGCACCGAAATCGTCACCGTCAGCCCACTCGCCCCAACCGCCGCCCGGTAAATGTCCAGATTTGACACATCCGCCGGATCCACGCTCGCCGTCTGATACTCGAACGAACCATCCAAAAGCGTCTCCTCCCCGAACCGCGTCGCCTCCGCAATCCTGTTTATCGAGCTTACCGCGCTGTCCACCTGCAGTTGAATCGCCTCAATCTCCTCCTCCGTCAGCACCCCTGACTGCGTAGCCTGAGTCATCAGCTCCCGCATTGTGATCAGAATCGCGCTCACCTCGTTCAGCGCCCCCTCTGCCGTAGCCAGCACGTTCGACGCCCGCTCCGAGTTCTCTATCGCCTTCGCCAGCCCTCTCCTCTCCGCCTCCAGAAGCTCCGCCATCACCCAGCCCGCCGGATCGTCCGCACCCCGGTTTATCCTGTACCCCGACGAAAGCCGTTCCAGCGACCTGCTCAGCGCCTCCGCATTGCGGTTCAAATAGTCCGCCGCAATAAGCGAGGCTATATTCGTGTTTACCCTGCCCACTCCTCCACCTCCCCTCGCACCTCTTCACTCCTCACCTGCTCGCGTCCCCGCTTCATCACTCGCCCTCTCTCCCTTCCCCCGCTTCCCGCGCAGCAGCTTCCTCGTCTTCTCCGCTTCCTCCACCGCCGCCTTCGAAGCTTTGATGTTCTCCGCCTGGATCAGCTCGTAAATCTCTTTCCTGTGCACCGGCACCTCGGGCGGCGCCGATATCCCCAGCCTTACACGGTCCCCCCTCACCTCAACCACAACAATTTCTATCCCATCCCCGATCACTATCGCTTCATCTGTATGTCTCGTCAGCACCAGCATAGTGCGTCCCCTCTCCTTATCCGCTTTATCTCTGCTGGCTACTTTCCGCTTCCTGGCTCTCCGGCGCCGACTCCGCGAAAACACGGTGCTTCGTCGTGTATTCCTCCCCCGTCAGCACAACCTGCTTCCCAAGCCCCTTCCTCGTGTTGAAAACCAGCGGTCCCTGCAAATTCGCCGTCGTCAGACTCGCCTCCGCTGACATCGTCAGGATAACGAAAACCTTCCCCTCGCCCACGTTCTCAAGCTCTATCGCCCCCAGCTCCTCCTTCGGCACCTCCACACGGTACTTCGGCATGAAAAGCACCGGATCGCAAATGATGAACGCCACCCCCGCATCTTCCCTCGACTGAAGCCACAAAAGCGGCTCCTCTCCCGCAAGACGCAAAACCGCATACTCCTTCAAACGCTCAAACCCCAGTATCCCCTCCGGAAAACGATAAATATCCTCCTCGCCCACCTCCACTTCTCCGAACCGAGTCGTCTTAACCTTCATGCCCGACCTCCGCCGATCTATGTCAGATAATCAAGCAGCGACGTCCGTAAAATCGCCGCAGCCATCTGCAGTGTCGCCTGAAGTGCAACCTCCTGCTGCTGAAACTCCACCGCCGCCTCCGCAAAGTTCACGTCCTGCAGCATCGAAAGTACCTCTTTGACCTGAATCTCCTCCCGCCCAAGTCGCTCTTGCGTCAGCTCAAGCCTCTGCACCCTCGTCCCCACCGTCGCCTGCGCATCCAAAACCGTCCCAAGCGCCTCATCCAGCGCTCCTATCTCCGCCGATATCCCCGCCTGATCGTTCGCTATAAGCGCTCCCTTAAGCCGCCACAGCGGCGTGAATATGCTGTCCGCATACACCCCCGTCGCCTCCAGCACCCCGAGATCCGACGCACTCGTACCTCCTCCCGCTTCTTCCACCGTCATTGTAACACCATTCAGCCGGGACCGAATCACTATACCCCTCCCCGACGAACTTATTTCCGCCTTCACATCCACCCCCGCCCCGTTTATCTCGTTCAAAACGTCCTGCACCGTCTCGACCCCGGCAAAGCTCACCACCGCCGACTGCGTCCCATTTGTAATCGTGATCCCACTAAGATCGATCCCCGCCCCGCCCAGCAAAAGATCCACATCCGTCAGCAAATTCAGCACCGGATCGAGGTCCCTGCCCGTTATCACGCCCGCCGGCGTCCCCTGCACAATCCCCAGATCGTACGCAGTCTTACCATCCGCCACCTCCTCCACCGTCACCGGGCCACCCACAGCCGTAACCGTTATCCCCGTCGCCGTCAGGCTCGCGCTTACAAGCGCGCCCGCCTGGTCGTTTATCATCGCGATCACATCACCCACATTCTCCGCCTCGGAAAGGCCCACCACCACCGACGTCACCCCGTCCGATATTCTGACCGCCCCCTCCCTCACCCCCATACCCCCATTTAAATCAGCCAGCCGCGTCGCCCGGTCCCCGCCCGAGCCGTCCGAAAGCGCCGGGTCCACATCCGCCGTCCCCCCCACCTCCGCCGTAAGCGCCCCGAACGCCCCACTTCCTGTTATATTTACCTGGAAAAACGTCCCGTCGGAAACCTCTATCTGAATCGCCTCGTCGTTCCCCTTATAAACCACCGAATCCCCCGTAACCACAAACGGCATCTCTCCCGTCTCCGACCCGGCGAATATGTACCTCCCGCCGAACCGCCGGTTCGCAATATTCACCGCCTCATTTATCAACTCCCCCACCTGCCGCGAAACCGCAAGCCGCGTCTCCGCATTCGCGCTTATATCGTTCGCCTGTTCTATCGCCAGTTCCTTCGCCTGAACCAAAAGCTCCGCGACATCCGTAAGCGCTGCATCCGCCATCGAAAGCCGTCCTATGCTGCCATCTATATTCCGTACGTACTGCTCGTGTCTTTCCAGCAGATCCTCAAACTCAAGAACACTGTTCGACCCCACAGGATCCACCGACGGCCGCGTAATGCGCTTCCCCGACGCTATCTGCTGCTGAATATTCAGCAGCGCCTCCAGATTCCGCCCCAGATCCTGCAGAATCGAGTTCGACTGCAGGTTCGGCGTCACTCGCGAAAACGGACTCAGCTCCAACTCCTCACCTCAATCCCTACAATGACATAAGTGTATCCATCATCTCGTCTGCGATGCTTATATACCTCGCCGCCGCCTGGTACGCCCGCTGATACGCCATCAGTTGGATCGCCTCCTCGTCCAGGCTCACCCCCGATATCCTCTCCCGCTCGTTTCTCAGCGACGTCAGCAGCCCCGCCTGGTTCTCCTCCATATCCTGCGCGTGCGCACCTTTGGCTGCCATCTTCGAGACTATACCTTGATAGAAATCCTGGAACGTCGTCCCGTTCAGCTCCTCGATCGCCGCAAGCCGCAGCGTCGCCAGCGCCAGCGCGTTCGAGTTATCACCCGGCGCTCCGGACCGAGCCGCCGCCAAAAGCCGCGGCTCCGACGCAATCGCCTCATTCAGACCCATATCCGCCGCACCCCGGCCCGTAAAGAATGTGTTCAACCCTATCGCCGCCAGAAACCCGCTCGTATCCTCCCCGAAAGTGAACATGTAGTCATTCGACCCGCTCTGGATAACCAGCCTCCCCGTACCCGTCATCGAAGCCGTAATATCCGAAAACTCCGCCGTCACCTCCCCCGCGAACTCCGCAACCAACGACTGCAAAGAGCTATCCGCCCCCACACCATCCAGGTCCACATCTATGTTGAAACTCTTCACCTCTCCCGTTTGTCTGTTCACCACGTTGAAGTTGAAGCTACCGTTCTCCACGGCGAACCCAAGACCCGCATCATTCAGCAACGCTGTCCCATCCCTCACCCCCTGCGTGCTGCTCACCTGGCTGTATTCCAACAGCCCCTGCCCCTGCGAATGCACACGGTTCACCTCGTAAATAAACACCGATATGAGCTTCTCCAGATCCGAAACAAGTTCCCCTATCACCGCCTCCCCGCCTTCCGTGAAGCCCAAAAGCCGCCCACCCGTCACCTCCAGCTCCCGCCCGTCGCGCTCCGACGTGATCACCGGATACACAACCCCGTCTACCACCTCGGTAGAGTACTCGAACGTGTTGTACGTTTCCCCCTGCACCAGCGCGTAGCTCCCCGAATACACATTCAACATCCCCTGTTCATCCTCGTACGAACGCACGTAAACCAGTCTCGACAGCTCCGTAAGAAGCGCACTTCGCTGGTCACGAAGATCGTTCGCAAGCTGCGGCGACGGCTCCGATTCCCGCGCCGCTATGCTCGTATTCAGCTCACTTATGTTCTCCACCAGCCGGTTTATCTCTCCCACCGCAACCTCCACCGCGCTCACCCTCTCCTCCCGGAATCGCTGCAGTTGACTGTAAACCGTCTGCACCTCCGATATAAGCCCCTCCGCCACCTGCACCAGCGTAACCCGCGTGGATAGATCCTCCGGATTGTTCGTCAGATCCTCCACCGCATTGAAAAACCTGTTGAACGCCGACGAAAGATCCGTCTCCGATAGCTCCCCCACTATCGCCTCGATCCGCGCAAGCGTCTCACGCCTCGCCCGCAAATCCTCCAGCGTCGAATCCGCCAGCCTGATCCGCTCATCCAGATAACGGTCCAGCGTCGCCCTTATAATCCTAACGTCTACCCCGGCACCCAGGATTATCCCGCCGGAAAGAGTTATCGGCCGCGCCGAGATCAGGTCCAGCCGCTGACGCGTATACCCTTCCGTGTTCACATTCGCAATGTTGTGCCCGACCACCTCCAGCCCGCGCTGCTGCGCCTGAAGCGCCGACCGCCCTATGCTCAACGCCGCTATCAGACTCATCCCTACCTCCTAAGCGGTCGTCTCGAACAGCGCTGAAACCGGTCCCTTCCCCACGTCCCGCAGACTGTAAGTCGGCCTCTTCCTCCCCGCCCCGAATATTATGTTCAGGCAGCTCTGCACGTGTTCCAGCCCCAGCCGCGCCAAACCGAAATTCATCTCCGCCTCCCCGCCCAACGCCTCCACCCTCCCAACCAGCCTCTCCCTCAGAGCCAAAAGCCTCCTCCGCTTCTCCTCCGGAAGCTCCTTCGCGATCCGCTCCAGAGTATGCTTCTCCTCGAGCGGCATGCCCAGCTTCTGCGCAAGCTCCGCCGAAATCTCCCCCCTCCTCCTATCCAGCTCCCCTATCTGCTCAAGTACCGCCGCCTCGGCCTTATTCACGCTCAAAAGCTCCTCGTGATCCATCTTGACGATCGCTTCTCGCTGCCGCCTGATCACTCTTTCCAGTTCCGTCTGCAGGGCGTCCAGCCCCTTCAAGGTGTCCTCGAGCTTGCGAACAAGGCTCTCCATCACTGTCCTCCCTTTTCACTGACCGCAGGTAACAGGTATTCATAAAGCATATCCGCGATGCCGAATCCCCCCGACGCCGCGCCGACCCTCGCATACTCCGCGTCAAGCATCCCCTCAAACGTCTCCAACGCCGTCGTGCGTGGCACTATCCCTTCCTTGGGAACCGTCTCCCTCATAGACCGCATCAACATCCGCAGGAAGATCGCCTCAAACTCCTTGCACGCCGCCGCAAGCTCCCTCTGCGCGCCTGCCGCATTCGCTCCACCGCTAATCGAAAAAGAACCTGCCGCCGAAATCTGCATCTCTACTACTCCACGATCTCAAGCTTCGCCTTCAGCGCCCCCGCACGATCGATCGCCATAATTATCTGCGCCAGGTCCTGCGGCGACGCCTTAAGCAGCTTCAGCCCCTCCACCACGCTCTCAAGCGGCGTCCCTTCCGCGTTCACCTCGATAAGCCGCTCCGGCCCCGGCACCGTCAGAGTAATGTCACCGTGCGAAATCGCCACCGGCATGATCTCCACCCTTCCGTTTATCACCACCGTCCACGTCTTCTGATCGATCACCACCAGCGCCTCACTCGACGGATACACCACCGGAAGTTGCTCCAGACGCGATATGAACATCACCACTTCCTCGGCGTATTTCTCCGGCACCTCCACGTCAACGGTGCTCCCGTTCCTCGCAAACGCAATACGCTCTTGTATCTCCTGATTTATTGTCTGCGCCAATAGCGCCGCGGTGCTGAAGTCAGCCTTCTCAAGCACGAAAGTTAGCGTCCGCCCTCGCACAAAATCATCAGGCAACTCCGTCTCCACGATCGCCCCGCGCACCACCCGCCCCGAAAGCGGATTCTCTCCATCAATGGAGACAGGGCCCTGAGCGACAGCATAAACCCTGCCGTCAGGGCCCTGGAGAGGGGTCTGAACCAGGTTCCCGCCGGCAAGCGACTTCGCATCGCCCACCGACGAAACCACAACATCTATCTTTGAACCTTCCTCCTTGAAAGGAAACAGCCTCGCCGTCACCACCACCGCCGCTACGTTCTTCGCTTTCAAAAGCGTCGGATGCACCGTAACGTTCATCCGCGTCAGCATGTTCGAAAGCGCCGCCACCGCCGGCATGAAGTTCCTGCTGTCGCCCGTCCCGTTAAGCCCCACCGCAAGCCCGTACCCGTAAAGCTGGTTGTCCCGCACCCCTTTAAGCGTCGCCACGTCCTTAACCCGCGCAGTCTGCGCAAAGGCGCCCCCCGCAAGCCCCATCGCCGCCACCGCGCTCAAAAACCACCCCGCTCTCCTCATCATCGCCTCAGCTCCTAAAACGGCCATACAAAGTCAATTATCCTCGCCAGCCATCCTCGCCTGCTTCCCCCTCGACTAACCGGGCCTTCACCCTTCATTGTAATATCCGCATCCGCCAGGTACCGCGAAAGCACCGTGTAGTCCGACGAAACATTCTCCGGCCTCACCATTCCTACAAGCGTTATCTCCTGCTTCTCCTCACTGATCGTTATCTTCTTCCTCGCCTCCAGAATAAGATTCCCGTTCGGCAGAACCTCCACCACCTCCGCCGTAATTCGCGCCCTCAGCCTATCCGTCCGCTCCGCCGAAGCTTCCTTATCCATCTTCTTCTCCGACATGTAATCCCCCTCCGGACCGGCCAGCTCATCCGTCCCGAAGTGCTTGTCCGTCAGCAGAGTGATCAACACGTCCAGCTCCTTGAGCTTCAAATCATATTTGCTCTCCATCTCCAGCGTCGCTTCGTTCGATGCCGAAGACTCCTCCTCGATCAGAATCGTAATCAGGTCATGTTTCTTGAACGCAATCGGCCCCCTGTCGCGAAAGAGCGAACTCTCCGCCGCCGTATCGCCCCTCCAGAGCGAATATCCCTCGGCATATCCGCCGGCGCACAAAAC
>CAZUUK010000147.1:0-3352 GCA_964622675.1 uncultured Planctomycetota bacterium
ATCCTCCCACCCCAGTTTCGCAACCCATATGGCGACGATACCCCCAGTATCGGCAGCGAACCCTCCCCCACCCCCCCCTCACCCACAAACCCCGACGCTATCTCCGTACGCTCGGCCAGCGGAAGCTCCGCCGAAATCGAAGGCGGACCCGTATCCACCCTCACGTCCGAGGGCTCCGTCGGAGCACTCAGTTCCGGACGAATCTCCGGTCCCATCGTTCGCCTCATCTCCACAACCTCAACCCCCGCCCTCTCCACTGGCTCCCGCACCTCCCTTATAGTCACAAAAGTTACCAGCGTAAGGATCACAATGATCCCAACGTGTATCACCACCGATATCGCCCAACCGGTAACCGTTCCCGGCCAGAAAATGCGTCTCAACATCGAACGCGGCGCTTCCTCTGCTGCCCTCTCTCTTGCCTTCTCCTCCGCTTCTTCTCCCACCCCCTCCAGCGGCTCCAGCTCCAGCTTCCCCGGCGGCACCCAACGCCGCCGCCTCTCCGCCTCACCCTCTCCAACCACCTCCAGCTCCTCCACATCCTCCTCGACCTCCACCAGCTCCTCGGCCTCCGGCACCGTCATAAACTCCCGGCACCGCGGGCAATTTATCAACTCACCCACCATCTCCGGACCAACCAGCAAGCTCGCCCCACACGAAGAGCACACAACCCTGAAAGGAGGCTCAGGTGGAGGCGGAAGGTCCTGCGGCCGCGCCGGCTGCCTCTCAGGCCTTGGCAGCCGGATTACCTCCGCCTCCTCACCAACCGCCATTATCGTCCCGCATCGCGGACACTTACCCCTCCTCCCAGCCTTCGACGCAGGCGCCGAAAGCCTCTTGCCGCACCTCGGATTTGGACACTTGAACTTTATCGTTTCCATCGAATCCTCATCCCCCTGTCCCCATCCGATTCTCCACCCTCCGACATCCCAAGTCAACCCAAACCGTTGACGCCTCCCCCCCACAGCGTATAATCTTCGCCTCGGAGGAACACCATGAAGCCTAACCTGCCACCCAGCGAACAGATCCTCGAATACTTCCTCAGCTTTGACACGAACGAAAAATCACAAGAGAGAGAGTCCTATAAGAACTACGTCACCTACCACCTCCACCGCCTGATAAAGACCCTAAATCTCCTCCCACCGCTAACCGGAAACGTCCGCGCCTTGGAACTCGGGGCCCCACCCTATCTTCTCACCGTCCTCATCAAAAAATACCTCGGCTACGAAGTCACCACAGCCAATTTCCTCGGTGACTACGGCGAAGCAGGTCAGGGCGAGGACGAGTTCGTCATCACCAGCACCCGCTTCCGCGAATCCCACACCTTCCGCTGCAAGCTCTTCAACGTCGAGCTCGACACATTCCCCTTCCCCGACGGCCATTTCGACCTCGTCCTCTGCTGCGAACTCATCGAACACCTCCTGATAAACCCCAGCCACATGCTTCGCGAAGCACACCGCGTCCTCAAGCCCGGCGGTTGGTTCTTCCTCTCCACTCCAAACGTCACCAGCCTCCATTACATCGCCGCATTGCTCCGCGGACGCAACGTCCTCCACCCTTACACCGGCGACTCCGCCTACGCTCGCCACAACCGCGAGTATGCACCTGACGAGTTGGCCAAGCTGCTGAAGCTCCACAACTTCGACGCAAAAGTGATCGTAGACGACGCATACCCCCATGGCCGTCTCCATCGCTGGCTCACACGCCTAGGGCCGCTTCGCCACCGTCGCGACAACATCTTCGCCATCGCCCGCGCCAGCGGCCCCCCCCTCCAGCGCCTTCCCACCTGGCTCTATGTCCGCCCCTGGCGTTACAACGCCGGCGTGCGCCAGAATGCCATCGTCATGAGCCACGGCGACTCCCTTCAACTCGGCCCCGGTTGGCACGACTTCGACGATTGGCCCCCGCGCTTCCGCTGGACTCAACGCGAAGCAACGGTCTTCCTCAAACCCCAGGGGAACGAAACTTCCCTCATCATCCGCGGACACGCCGGCCCGAAGCGCGCCACCGGCCGCATATCGATCAACCAGCAGGACGCTGGTGCCTTCGCCCTCGAACCCCGCGATACACACGACGCCGTAGTCCCCCTCCCCGAAACCGTACGCGCAGGAATCAGCGACGGCAGCGTCTCCCGCATCGAACTCCGCCTCCGTCTCGACAATACTTTCATCCCGGCCGAGTGCATCCCCCGCTCCACCGATACGCGCGAACTGGGCATAGCCGTCGAACGGATTTGGTTGGCTTAAGCTCTCGCTGCCTCGACACACGGATCCCGCAGGATTCCGCACCCTTCGCCATCGTCGCCCGGCCCAAACCGTTGACGCTCTTCGCCGCGATTCATATAATGAGTGCTTACCCGTGGAGCAGCAAATGGACTGGAAAGGCCAGCTACAACTCATAAAGCGCGGCGTTGTGGACGTCATTCCTGAGCAGCAGCTCATCGAAAAGCTCAAGATGGGCCGTCCCCTGCGCGTCAAGTACGGCATTGACCCAACCTCCCCCGACGTCCACCTCGGGCACACCGTCCCCATACGAAAGCTCCGGCAGTTCCAGCAGTTGGGACACAAAGCTGTCGTCATAATAGGCGACGCCACCGCCCAGGTCGGAGACCCCTCCGGAAGGGACGAAACCCGCCCCCGCCTCACCCCGGAGCAGGCCGAAGCCAACGCAAAAGACTACATAGACCAGATCGCCGGCATCCTCGACATCTCTCTCGCCGAGGTCGTCAGAAACAGCCAGTGGTTCTCCGAAATGTCCTTCTTCGACACCATTCGCCTCGCCTCCAAGCTCACCGTCAACCGAGCACTGGAACGCGACGCCTTCGAAGAAAGATTCAAATCCGCAAACCCAATTTTCCTCCACGAACTCATCTATTGCCTCATGCAGGGCTACGACTCCGTCATGGTCAAAGCCGACGTCGAACTCGGCGCCACAGAGCAAACCTACAACCTCCTCGTCGGCAGAGACCTCCAGCGAGACGCCGGACAGCAGCCGCAAGTCTGCCTCACCCTCCCCATCCTCCTCGGCACCGACGGCGTACAGAAAATGGGAAAGACCCTCAGCAACTACATCGGCGTCAACGAGCCCCCCAACGAAATGTTCGGCAAGCTCATGTCCATCTCCGACCAGATAATGCCCAACTACTTCCAACTCCTCACCGATATCCCCGAAGACGAAATACAAAACCTCCTGGCTGAAGGAAACAACCCCCGCGACGCAAAGCTCCGACTCGCAGAAGCTATAGTCACCGACTATCACGGCAGGTCCCAAGCGCAACGCGCCCGCGAAGAATTCATCCGCGTCTTCAGCCACGGCCAGATCCCTCAGGATATGCCGGAGGTAACCCTCGCCCCCG
>CAZUUK010000147.1:3452-7112 GCA_964622675.1 uncultured Planctomycetota bacterium
TTCACCCTCTTCATCGAATGCGACGAAGAAATATACTTGTACGCCCCCTTGCGATCCAAAAGGTAAACCTCCAGCGGATAAAGCGCCCCCGCTGACGGCGCCGTCCTGAACCCCCGCGGGTGTGTCTTCCCCTGCGCCGCCCACAAAAGCTGCCCCTTATCCCCCACACTTATATCCTCCCCCGAAAAACTCCTCACCGACCGCCTCTTCCGAAGGACCTCTTCGACGCTTAGCTTTCCAACCTCCTTCGGCTCCGGCAGCTTGATAACCTCACCCACACCGCCTTCCTTCACCTCCGTCCCTTCTTCCGCCGCCGGAGGCCGGAACAAACTGAACGCCGCTGCCCCCGCCGCCACAACGCAGACCAAAATCAACCGCTTCATCTCACCCCTCCCTCACCTCTTCAAACGCGCGATAGCTTCCTTAACCGCATCGCACACCGTATCTACTTCCTCCTCCGTCAGACTCCCGTAAAATGGAAGCGCAAGCGTCGATCTCGCCACCTCCTCCGCAATCGGAAAATCCCCTTCCTCAAAACCGAAACGCTCCCTGTAAAACGGCAGCAGGTGAATCGGCGGAAAGTAAGGCCGCGACTCCACTCCCACCTCCTCGAGGGATCTCCTCACCTCATCCCTCCCTATCCCCCGCGCAAACCGGACCACGTACACAAACCAGCTCCTCCTAAGCCCCGCCCGCCGCCCGGCGGGAAGCTCTATCTCCTCAACATCCTTAAGCCGCTCCCTGTACAGCTCGGCCACCTTCGCCCGCTTCCCCAGCAGCTCCTCGATCCTCCTCATCTGCACCAGCCCCACCGCCGCGCTCATCTCATCCAGCCTGTAGTTATACCCAAGCCTCACGTGCTCCAGCCATTCCGAAGCATCCGACCGCCCCTGATTCCTCAGGCTCCTCACCAGCTCCGCCACCTCCGCGGAATCCGTCACCACCGCGCCACCCTCTCCCGTCGTCACCTGCTTATTTGGATAGAACCCGAAAACGCCCACATCCCCCATCACACCGGCCTTCTTCCCTCCCGCCTCCGCCCCCAGCGCCTCCGCCGCATCCTCCACGACAACCAACTTCCTCCGCCCCGCAATCTCCATCACCCGATCCATATCGCACGGAAGCCCGAACACGTGCACCGGCAAAATCGCCCGCGTCCGACCCGTGATCGCCTCCTCGATCCTCCCCGCATCTACATTCCACGTCTCCCGATCGATATCCGCGAAAACCGGCTTCGCCCCCACGAAAAGCGCCGCATTCGCCGACGCCACAAAGCTGAACGGCGTCGTTATCACCTCGTCACCCTCACCTACCCCCAGCGCAAGCAGCGCCACATGCAGCGCCGCCGTCCCGCTAGAAACACCCACCGCAAACCGTTTGCCCGTATACTCCGCCAGCGCCTCCTCGAAAGCCACAAGCTTCGGCCCCAGGCTCAATCTCCCCGACCGCAGCACCCCCACCACCTCCTCTATCTCCTCCAGCGTTATGTCGGGCCCCGAAAGACGTATCATCCCTCAAACGCCCCCGCCCTCCCCAGCAGCTTTCCAATTTCCTTCTTGTTCAAAAGCCGCGCCTCCGAAGAGATGTATTTCTCCCGCGCAACTTCCTTCCCCTCCCCCCACTCGTTCGCCCCAAACTCCGGCGTCACCACGAACACATCTTCCAGCTCAACCGTCCGCCAGCTCTCCGCCTCCGTAAGAAGCCGCTCCTCCAGATGCTCCCCAGGCCGAATCCCCATGTCGCTAATCTCAATCTCACTCGCCGAAAAGCCGTACCCCCGCGCCAGCTTCTCCACCATCACCTCAACCAGGTCCTCAATCCGCAGCGCCGGCATCTTCAAAATGAACACCTCCCCGCCCTTGCACATCGTACTCGCCTTCAAAACCAGCCCCACAGCGTCCGAGATCGACATCATGAACCGCGTCATCCGCCTGTCCGTAATCGTTACCGGTCCTCCCTGCCGGATCTGCTCCTTGATAATCGGCACCAGCGACCCCCGCGACCCGATCACGTTCCCGAACCTCGCGCACGCAAGCCGCACCCCCTTCGCCCACACGCTCGCGCACGTTATAAGCCTCTCCGAAAGAAGCTTCGTCGCCCCCATCGTGTTCGTCGGTGACGTCGCCTTGTCCGTGCTTATCCCGATCACCTCCGAAACACCCGCATCCAGCGCCGCCTCTATCACGTGCTGCGTCCCGATCACGTTCGTCTGAACCGCCTCGAATGGATTATATTCGCACGTCGGCACGTGCTTCAGCGCCGCCGCGTGGAAAACTATATCCACACCCTCCATCGCCCGCTTCAGACGATACCTGTCCCGTATGTCCCCCAGCAGGTACCGCACGTCACTCCTGGCTCCCAATCTTTGCCGCAGAACGAACTGCTTATGCTCATCCCGGCTGAGAATCCGCACCACCTTCGGCCCGTACTCCAAAAGCTGCCTCACTATCTCCGAGCCTATGGACCCGGTGCCGCCGGTCACCAGTATCCTTTTCCCCTCAAACGCCTCTCGCACCTCCGCCTCCTTATCGCCTGTATGCCGGAAAGAACTCCTTCTCTCGTGCCGAAAGCTTCCTCCCCTCCTCCGCAATCCGTTCGTCATTAACCACCACCAGCCGCTCGTATTCCTCAGCGATGTGAACCCGCCTGCATACGAAAAAATCCGCCCTCAGCCCCGAAAACGACGCCTTGAACCGAAAAAGGCTGTCCCCCTCCTCGTATCCGCCCCCTAAGTGAAAAATCCGCATCTCCCGCTCCCTCGCCCACCGGATTATCTCCGCAAACAAAAGGTTATTCGGCCTCAAACTCAAATGCTCTTCCGACGAACATCCGAAATGATAATGCAAAAACTCCCCGTAGCTCATGCAAATAGCCCCCGCAGCCAGCTCGCCTCCGCGAAAAACCCCGAAAAGGCGCGCACCTTCACCCAGAATCCTGAAGTGGCTCTCAAAAAAACTCATCGGGAAGAAATAGAACCCGCTCGCCTCAACGCGCTCCATCGTCTCCGTATAGGCACTGTGAAACTCCGAACCGTAATCCTCCCACTCCACCTCCGCAAACTCCAGCCCGCTTCGCTCCGCTTTCCTTATGTTCCGACGGTTCGCCGCGGAAAACCCGTCCCGCAGCTCACCCTCTGAAACCGTTAGATCCACCCACACCGTCCTGTTCCGTCTCTCCGCGTCTTCATACGCCGCCTGATTTCTTGCCAACGGATGGAACCTCACGAACTCGCTCACGATCCCCTCCGAACGGCAGTGCCTTCCGAACTCCTCTCTGAACTCACGCCACATCCCCTCATCCGGCGCATCCTTCGACCAGAACGGCCCCCCGTACCCGTACGCCGACGTTATGTCGTAAAGCTTCTCCCCTTCGAGACTTAGGTGCTCGAGCTTCCCCAGGTCCCGCCGCATGTACGGATATGCAATAAATCTCTCCCCTCGTCGCAAAACGAAAACCTCCACCGTATCTCCCTCGTACTCCTCGAAAATCCGGTGATATTCCGGCGAGAAATACACATCCCCCATCGGCGCCGCATCCAGCACCTCCTCCCACTCCTTCTCCCCCGTCCCCATCACGCGTGTGTTTCCTTGTCTCTCGCTCATTTCCTCGCAGTCACGACCCAGTGTGTTATCTCGTGCTTCCGGCCGCCCGTCGTCCTTG
>CAZUUK010000148.1:0-7110 GCA_964622675.1 uncultured Planctomycetota bacterium
ACCGCCGCCACGTTCTCGAACGGATCCTTCAGCCCCCAAACGCATGAAGCAACCACCCCTCCCTGGTTCCGGTCCAGGGCTCTCCGTACCCGTCGCACGCCTTCACACACTTCCTCCACCGTGCCGAACGGAAGCAAATACTGCCGATCAAAATCCCCGTGAAACGTGATCTTCCCCCTGTACTTCTCACCCACTCCCTCCACATCCATGCAGAAAAGCTGCGAGTGGACCGAGTGAACCCCCAACTCTATCAGGTCCGGATAAATCGGCTCGATGAAGCCGTCGGAGTGAAACTGAATGTACTTCCCCTTCGCGTGCAGGATGTCGGCGTAGTCTTTGTACAAAGGCTTGAAAATCTGCCTCCACATCTCCGGGGATATAAGCAGCGAATCCTGAGACCCCCAGTCATCCATCCACCCCACCATATCCACGTCCGTCTCCGCCCAAAGCTCCATCGCGCGGCATGACCAGTCATGGAGCATATCAAGAAGCTGTAAGAGCTCCTTCGTGCCGTAAGCCAGGTCAACGTACGTCGCCTCCGGCCCGTGCAGAAACTGGAGCCGCTCAAACGGATGCGCCCCGGAGCCCGCGTTCACGAACTTCGTCGTCTCGGCGCAGAACCGGTTCGTCACGTCGAAGTCCGCTCCCTTGAGAAGCTCGTACGGCGGCTTGTACCGAGCCACCGCCGAGAGATCCGCCAGCGGATGTTCCTTCACCTCCCCGCAGACCCCTCGCTCGCCAACCTTCCACGTGCATCCCCACGCATCAACCCATTCCCCAACCTCGCAGTACTTCCCCTTCTCCTTCCTCGAGTCTCCGGGCTTGAAAGGCGGACGAACGTAGTCGAAATCGAACCTCCTGTTCATCTCGTCGAATTCGTCCTTCCGCATCATGAGTATGCCGTAAAGCTTCATCAGATCGCGCGGCACGCGATCCGTCCGCTCGAAGTTCAGCGTCTTGGTGGCTCGTTCGCGTGAGGTCATGATCACCTTCTCCAACAACGGCCGCAGCGTAGGCTGCCGGGCCCAAATTCTATTATGCCGAGGGCTCGCACTCCCGGCAAGGGAACACGCCGCGTGGACATCACTCGCTTTTCTTCACGGCCTTTACCTCGTAATTCTCGAAGCGGTTATTCGGAGATGCCAGGGCGGCTCGGCCGGCCGCCGTTTCCAGAATCAGCCTCCCGTCGCCGTACACCGCGAAGTGGCTGAATTCACTCCAGTCTTCCCACACGAACGGCCGATCTTCCCAGATTTGTTCCGACCACGAGACTTCCACCGACCCTTCCTTCCGGTTTATCTCCACTTCCCTCACAGGCGGCGCTGCGTAGTCCTTCTTCTCTTTCAGGTAATATGGCTGATCGGGCAGAGACGCGAAGAATTTCCGCCACGCCATCTCGAAATTCGTGTCCTTGGTCACGTAGCCCCAGTGCCCGCCGAATGTGAGCCCCTCCCAGCCTTCCACCTCCACGTAGTGCGGCCGGTACTTGTACATGACCTCCATCGCCTTTAGATACTGCTCCGTCGAAGCCGTGTAGAGCTTCGGCGGAAGAGGGTAGGGGTGGTACTCGACGAACCCCCAGTTGCTGGAGTCAACCATGGCGAGGACTTCTTCGATCCGTTCATACGTCTCATCCAGATGGCTGGGCTTGCCGTAAATTGTATAGCCGACCGAACTGTAAGGACCCGCTGATACCCAGGGAGGGTCCGCGTCGGCATATCGCCGCCTTGCCCCTTTGCCGTCCGTGCCAAGCAAAATCACGGAGTTGTACATTCTGTCCAGCGGAACCCCTGCGTCGAAATAGGGCTTCTTCATGTCGTCTATGTAGTGCTTGATGAGCATCTGGCGGAAGCCCGGATTCCCGGGGTCTTCATTGTTCCACGCCTGCCAGAACGGGTCGGACTCGTTTTCCTCCACAGGCGCATGAAATCCTCCCGGCGTGTGTCCTTTCTCGCCCGGACCGGGCTGTGGATTCGCGTCGTGGGCAAGCGGCTCGGGATACTTCTTCAGGTCCCAGCAGAGCAGGTCCCAGGTTGTGAAGTCAGTGCCGTACGTCTCGTTGAAGCTTTTGTGCGGTCTCCCCCGGGTCGTGCCTGGGGATGGATCCTCGCTGAAGATCTCGCCTCCATTCCGTCCCTGTCCGGCGAACTTCCCGCCCGGCGCGTACTCACTCCGATGCGTGAGCCAGTCGCGGAATTCGGCGACGGCGAAGGGAGAGTAATCGCAGATGAGGCCCTCCTGCGAGCCGGTCTCAAGGAGGCTCGGCTCCCCAGGCCCCGTCAGCACCGCGTGGAAGCCGTAGTTCCTGTCGCCTGTCGCCTGGATTGTCGCCGCCGTCTTGGCGGCGCTCATCTTCTGGCTTTGCAGGATCGGATTCCACAAAGCTGACGCATACCGCGATACGGTTACGTACGAGGGCCCGAAATGCGTTGACCTCTTCGTCTCTGTCCTGCCGTCGGAGAACCACTGCAGCAGCCTCCGATCCTTTTCGACAAGTTTTCTCAGACTCCCTCCGAGTGTCTTCTTATACATCCGATGCCACCCGGGGATGCCAGTGGGGGTCAAGTAGTGGTATTTCTCCACGGTCTCCGGCATCCCCCCGCCTCGGGGACCGAAGCGGCAGTACAGCCGCTGCTTCCCCAGCCTTTTGTAAAAGTCGCGGCACACCTCCTCCTGGAACTTGCCCGCGGCTTCTCTGTCCTCCCCGTGCCGTTTCCAGCCCTTGATGAACTCCCGGCACCTGAAGGTCACGAAAAAGCTGTTCTCGTACGTCGGTTTGGGAAGAGTCTCTTTTTCCATCGTGTCTCCACTTTCAGATGCTCCGTAGCCGAAGGTAGCGAAAAGTGTCACGGCCGCGGCTGGCAGACCAATAGCTGCCAGCAGCGCCACGCTGATTCTAAGCTTCATTACCCGCATCTCTCCTCCATGAATAAACGCTGTTGGGAAGACAACACCTCGGGACAATGCCCACTCGGGAAGGCTCGCCCTGCACGTCCGCTCGCGACCTGGGCAGGGCTTCTGCAGTGCCACCATATTCCATTCTGCCGGTAGGTGCTGCAAGCGCCAAGACTGCTCGCCGCCTCCTGCAACCCGTTCGGCAGAGGAAACTGCTTCTATTGTATCGGTTTGCCAAGTTCTTCCACCGCGTTGCGGATCGTCGCCAACTCCTCCCCCGTCAGCTTGAAGTCCGTCGCCTTGGCGTTTTCCTCAGCCTGATTTTCGTTCCTCGCGCCCACCAGCGCCGCCGTGAGACCCTTCTGCGAAATCACCCAGTTGATGGTCACCTGCGCCAGCGTCGCCCCGTGCCCGTCCGCAATCGGCTGGATCTTTTTCAGCATCTCCAGAACCCGCTTCCGGTTCTCCGGCTTGTACCAAGGCTTATAATTGCGCACGTCATCCTCCGCAAACTTCCTGTCCATCGTTACCTTCCCCGTCATCAGCCCCTGCGCAATCGGACTGTACGCAAGAACGCCTATGTTATTCTCGATGCAAAACGGCAGGATATCCTTCTCGATGTCCCGCTCCAGCGGATTGTAAAGCGGCTGGTCGCTTGTAAGCGGCCCTCTGCTCAGACACTTCCTCATCATGTCCACCGTGAAATTGCTTACGCTTATCCACCGGACCTTCCCCTCCTTCTGCAGCTCCAGCATCGCGTCCCACGAATCCTCCACCGGCGTCGTCGGGTCCGGCTGGTGGCACTGGTAAAGATCGATCACGTCAATCCCCAGCCTCTCCAGACTCTCCTCGCACTCCTTCTTGATGGATTCAGGACCCAGGAACCGCCTGATCTGCACCGGCGTCCCGTCGTTCATCTTCGAGTTGAAAACGTGATGTCCCTTCACGACGTCCCAGCGAACGCCGCACTTCGTCGCAATGAGAACCTTATCACGCCTTCCCTTTATCGCCTTGCCTACGATCCTCTCGCTGTGTCCCATCCCGTATACAGGGGCCGTATCGATGCAAGTGATCCCGAGGTCTATCGCCTTCTGGATAGCGCGAATCGCTGCCTCATCGTCCGTCCCTCCCCACATCCAGCCGCCAACGGCCCACGCCCCGAAACAAACCGCCGGTAACTTCAGATCGCTGTTTCCAAGCTGCCGGTATTCCATCGCACTTTCTCCTTAGCTGTCTGGCCCTCGGTTCTCAGGAACGGTTCTTCTCTGGCACAATATGAGGGAGTTCCACCCACACAGGCAGACTCGAAATCCTCGCCCCGCCGCGACCCTATCGCCCTGACAATATGTTACCTCACACCCATTCGCTTTTGAAGGTCTTCGCAAAGGCAATTCGTCCGGTCAACGATTGCACTGTCCCTACTCCTCTCTTCGACCTACCCCTGAAGCTCGCATACCCTCCGGTTGAATTCGCCCACCGGCTCCAGAAACTCCTCGTGCGGCTCGTCCCACGGATCCTTTACCCCATTCGACCGCGCCGGGTTCTCAACGTAAGCGCACCAGTGCCAGCCGATAAACCACGGCTCTTTGAGAAGCTCGCTCATGGTCTCAATATAGAACCTGGCACGATCGGCCTGAGTCAGAATCCCTTCGTCGTGGTCATTCGGACGAAAATGGGTCGGGCAGCGGCGGCCGATGTCCGCTAGCAGCACCGGCTTGTCGCTTTCCGCCTGCCACTTCCTCAAATTAGAGATCATGTTATCGTATCTGTCGAAGTACTGGATCGAAAGCACGTCAACGTGCGGCTTCATCGCCTCCAGAACCGCCTCGCTGATCCCCGATTTCCCGTTGTACCGGTCGCCAAGTATCAGGTGATTCGGATCGTACTTCCGGATGTACCCACAAATCGTTTCATAGTACTTATCCGCGAGCTTCCTTGTCCGCTTCTCCGTTATTGGTTCGCCGGCCGTGGGGAAATACGCCCCCGTCCGGTGCCCCTCCCACGCAGGCACGTCCACGAGGAAGTACCCTATAAGGTTCTTGTCCTCGGCGTGGTCCACGCACGTGCTTCGCGCCGTGTACTCACAGTACGATTCAAACTCATCCGAGAATACATCCGGATAGAACGGATGCGCATTGTACTCCTCGATCTCCGCAATGGGCAGCAGCACGCAGTAGGGCATATCGGCGATTTCAAAATCACGCCTCCTCCATCCGTGCCCGTGCCTCATGTCCCGCGTCATCCAATCCTGCGTCCACCCGATAGTGTTAAACCCCCATCTCCTGCAGTCCCTCACCACTCCTTCCCGGATCCATTTCTCCCGCGACCCGTACCGCTCCTTCCACACGTGAAAGTTGTGCGGGTACTTCAGATTCGTCTCCTCGGCGTGATTCAGCCCGATGGAGATAAACGCTGACCCGTCGGGGTCCACCAGATGCCACCGCTCCCCGACCCGTTTCACCCGGAAAAATCCCGTCGCCTCGAAACGCCTCTTCAAATCTCCTCCATACAGACTCAGCCCGCTCATTTCTGCCCGCGCTCCCTCAGCTCCGGCAGCACGTGGTGGTACAGTTCCGCGCAGTACTCCGCCATCACATCCGTACATTCGCGGAACGGTTCGTCCATCAGCGTCTTAAGCCCGCGCCGCCGCACTTTGTTCTCCATGAACGCGCACCAGCCCCAGCCGATGATGTACCCCGTCGCCGACGCCTCATCCAGAAACCGGCAGAACGCCTCACCTCGCTCACGCTGCGTCTCCACGCGTATATGAGGCGCCGCCTTGGGCTTGAGCTCCGTCGGCGCTTCGAATCCCGAATCGGCCAGAAACACCGGCTTCCCCGTCTTTCCTTGCCACTCCTCTATCGTCGGCGCCTGTTTCTCAAAAAAGTCGTACCAGTTAACCGAAAGCACATCCACGTAAGGCCGCATCTCATCGAAAACCTCTTCCGGCGGGTAAAACTCCCCCGGAGGCGAAGTGTCCTTCCCTTCGATAAGGTCGCCGAAAATCAGGTGGTTCTTGTCGTAGCGCCGGATGGCACCATACGTCGTCTGATAGTACTTTCGGATGATTTCCCGCAGCCGCGCCCGGCCCGCCGGCGTGCTCAGATCCTCGTCCTCAACCCACGTTCGTGCCCTCGGATGCTTCACCCACCGCGGCCGCGCCGCATAGGCATAACCGACCAGATAAGGATCGTCGGCCAGCGATGTGCACCAATAACGCGCCTGGTAGTCGCACCACTCCTCGAAAGCTTTGCTGAAAACGTCCGGGTAGAACGGCTGGTGGTTCCAACATTCCATACTCACGAAGTCCAGATGCGGAATGTACGGCATCTCTGCCAGCCGGAACTCCTCCGGCGTCCACTCCCGCGAATGCCGGAACTCCGGCGTCACCCATTCCTTGGTCCACGTGATCGTGTTCAACCCCCATCCCCAGAGCGACTTCAGCGCGCACTCGCGCATCCATTTCTCCCGCGACCCGTATCTCTCCCTCCAGATATGAATGTTCTCGTCGTACTTCAGCGAAGCATCGTCTATGTGATTTATCCCGACCATGAAGAACGGATGTCCTTCTGGGTCCACAAGATGCCACTTCCTGCCTCCCCCTTCCACGCGGAAGAACCCCGTTGCCTCCAGCGAAATGGAGGCAAATCCGCCGTATCTATCTCTTGGTTCCCTCGCCGCGCCGGCAGTCATGGATTTACTATCACCTTGTTACGTTCCTGCCCGGCCATCACTTTCATCGCTTCGTGAATCTTCTCCAGGGGAAACCGGTGCGTGATGATCTGCTCCACGTCAACCAGCCCCCTCTCCATCAACCGGATCGCCTGCGTCATCGCCAGCGGCGTCGTCCCGAAGCTCGCATCCATCCGCGCCTCCAGAAAATGTGCCAGCCCGGCGTCCAGTTCGAATTTCTCGTGCGTCGTAATTCCGAACACGTTCCACCTCGTCCCCCGCCGCAGCATCTCCGCCATCAGCTTCACCGCCTCGATGGCACCCGCCGCCTCAACTATCAGGTCCGGTCCCCCCGGAATAATCTCGTACACGCGCCCCTTCGCTTTACCATCAGAAGGGTCGATCGCATGTGTCGCCCCCAGCCTCAGCGCAGTCTTCCGTGCGAACTCGCTCGGATCCACCACAATCAACCGCGCCGCCCCCGCCGCCTTCGCAACCAGCAAACACAGAAGCCCTATGCCTCCCACTCCGATGATCACCACA
>CAZUUK010000149.1:0-7050 GCA_964622675.1 uncultured Planctomycetota bacterium
GGGGTTGCGGCGGAACTCTTAAAGCGATGCTCCGGGCTCGGTTCCGTGGTTGACGGATTTGTCCTCGGGAGGGGCAGGAGTGTGGTCCTTGGGTCCTGAAGCCTCAGGCAGGGCACTGTTCGCAGAATACAACAGGGCTGTCGACCTTAGCGAGCATGTTGTTGCTGTGCTGCCGCTGGCGTTTCGGAGAGTTCGTGAGGGCGGTGTGGAGATCAGCGCGTGGGCGGCCAAGACGATAGAAAGGGTGTTCGAAGCTGGTCGCCAATTTTCTTTCGATTGGACTCGGTATGAAAGATTGTTCAGGTACCATACAAAGTCACTGAGCGAGGCAAGGAGGCCGACAAAGAGCCTCGAACGATTCCTTGTAGCTCATCGCAATGCGCTTAGGCAGCGGATCGCTGACATTCCGAATTCATTGGACAAGGCACGCGATGCCTTGCTAGGCATGGTGGACGCGGAATACTTTAGGAAGTCTGAGCAGGCATACGATGCGATGGCGCTTCTGCATGACCAGATTGCTGATGAGACGGTTGCGACGGTAGTGCGTGAATGGAAGATGGAAGCTAAGGAGCACTACGAACAGCACAAAAACGATCCTATCCCTTGGGGGGACATATTCTGGGTCAGCCGCGATTTCATGGAGACGACGGATGGGGTGTCCCGATACAGGTTTCGTGAGCGGTTTGAGATAGGCGAGTTTGAGCCAGCTTTTGACGAAGTGGAGAGGATGATGGCAGGGGCGTTGCTGGAAGGCTCGAGCGGCCGGGAGGCGGCGTTCATGCCGTTCTGGGGAGACCAATACTTGACGGGGGTGGCTCGTAATCTTTGGTTGGTGAGCCGGAGTCGTCGCATGCCCTTGCGGATCAGCGTATACGTCGACATGGCGCTACGCAGAGTTGGCGCACTGCAGTATGCTGATGGATGGTGGACTGACTTTATGACAACGGAGCTGGCTGGGAAGGACGCGAAGGACGGGGTAGAAAGGTCGAGGTACCTCCCTAGCATCTACACAACTGCCCTTTGCTCGGTCGTTCTTGTGAAGCTGTCGGGCTCCAATGAGCTAATGGAAAAGGGGGCAGCGGGGGCTCGGTGGCTATTAGAAAGGCAGAACCCAGATGGTAGCTGGTCGGTTCCCCGGGGGGCGGCAGGGAAGGTCGTTCTGAGGCCGGATATTTTCGTGACGCTGCTCTGCCTTGAGGCGATAGTAAGGAGCGGGATCGCAAACGTCGGCAACTCTGTCGACTTAGGGCGTGAGTGGGTGCTGGCGCGTCAAGATGAGTTGGGCATGTGGCGGCACGAGTCATTTCCCGGGCCGTTTCTTACGGTACTGGTTCTGGAGTTCCTAGAGACACAACGTCTCGTAGGCGTGAATTTGGGTGGCTACATGTCCACGGCTAAGGGCTTCTTGCAGATGGCCACGCGACTGTTAACTGAGGGCAACCCTAATTCGCGAAGGCTCGCTACCATCTCGGCGTATCACGGGATCGAGGCATTTCTATATGGGGTGTTGAGCCTTGTTACTGTAAATGTGCGGATATTCGATGGATCAGAAACCATCGGGATGAGAAAAGCCCTAAAACGTTTTCAAAGCCATCTCCAGCAGCTTGGGAGGATAGGTCGGAACGAAGTGGTGCTCTTCCGCAATGACCTGGACAGGCTGGCATATCTTAGGGACCAAGTAGTTCACAAGAGTATCGATGTGGCGGAGTCGGAGTGCCGTGAGTTGGTAGATCGCGCAATGGATTTTGTTTCTGCGTACTCGGCTCAGTTTCTCGGCAAAGACCTATTTGCTTAAGCGGCACTGGTTGCGTCGGGGGTTTGAAGGAGCTTTTCCTCCAGGGTTGATGGGTTCATTTGGCCGCAGAGAAGGAGGTCAGTAGTCGATAGAGCGCGTGGTTCCGTCAAAGGCGGGGGGCGTAGGCTGATAATGAGATGGTGTCAAAGCGACGGAGGTTAGGAGAAATGGATGTGATAAGAGCTTTGGATAAGTATTGGGAGGCGGTCAGGAGCGAGGAATTCGCGCGGTTCGCGAATCAGTTCGGCAGCAGACTATGTGCATCTCTAGCGGAGGGGTATGCGGAGGAGGAGCCCGAAACCGAGCTTGTCCAGACGGTAGAAAGTGTTGTCAACAGTCTACGAAGCGCTGCGCTGGAGGTTAGGGGGAGGGGACTGCGATTAAGAACCAAGGCGGCGTTCATCCATGGAAACAGGTCCATGGTGGAATTCGATTATCGCGGTGAGCGTTCCAGGAGGGAACTGGGCGACCTTATTTTTGTCATTTCGGTTGTCTACGAGGGGCAGAGGTGCTTCGAGAAGTTCACCATCACCCAGTTTAAGCGAGACAGCTCGCGCCGGCGGGTTGTATCTTGGGACGTGAGCAACAGGAAACAGCTGTTCTTGCTATCGAGATGGCCGACTTTCAGGGGTGTTAGCGGCTCTATTGTGCCAAACATAGAGCATAATCTGGCGAATTATTCAGGATGCCTAGGGTCGTACGGGTTGCTGTACAGGCCGGGGGACTTTGCGCTGGTTAGCGCGATCACTCTGGATTCGATTTTGGGCCACAAGAGAAGCATCAGGAAGAGCAAGCTTGCCCACTTGTACCAGGGGAGACAGGGCTTGGGAATGGCTTTCGGCGCTTATCCTGATGTCCCCCCCGACCCAGAAATATGGCTCTGGCTGACGAGGCGTTACCGGGAAGAGCGGCGGTGGGTGTTGGCCCCTTTCTGCTGGAGTTGGCATTACGCATCGGACACGTTTGACTTCTCGAGGAAGTATCTGACGATGGGAATCGGTGAGCCCGCTTTCATGATAGAGGGCTTCGATGATCCTCAGGCGAGGGCTTTCCTTTGGGAGTTACTTTCAGCGGCAAGAAGCAAGGCCGGGCGTGATCGGGACCGGGAGTTGTTGGATCTAACAAAAGAGTTCTTCCGCTACCCTTATGCTGGGGGTGGAAGGGAGGGCCATATGATTGAGGGGACCGAGTTTGATTATGAGGGAGGTGGAATGGGGATCATTCACACCGTCATTGATCTAGGTGAGTGACGGGCAAGCGTGGCGGTGTCTCTGTGTCTGCTTTAGTGTTGTTGACCTCGGGCGGCAGGCTCCGGAAGTACTCGAAGATCTATCTGCGTTCCCGTCGAGCAGAAGGAGCTTGTCTCTCGATGGGCGCGGACCCGCTATTGTGGCATGCGTTTTACTCGGTGGTGCGATTTGTCTAATTTGAATGACCTGGGTACGCGTCGGGGGAGGGGCGTTGTGCTATTTGGCGTGACAGCGTGACCATTGGTGTGGTTTGTGCTTGCTCTGAAAGGATTTGGGGGTATTATGTTGGGGGGCGTGGTTGCGGGGGAGAGCATATTTTTGCCGCCTATGAAAGCTTCTGGTTCGAGCAAAGGTTCGTTTGGGGTTGTTTCATATCCGGGCGCTCGGGCCGCAGAGTTTTCCCGCCTTGACGATTTCCGCTCCGTCTGGCGATTTCGCGGGATCGGGTACGGGGAAGGGTGGGGGGCCGATCGGATGAGCGCTCTGAGCTGAGAGGAAGGTGAAGATGAAGAGACGAAGCCGCTTGTGCCTCATGATTGTGGCTGCAGTGATGCTGATTCCGCTTGCGAGTTCGTTCGGTGATTACCGGAACTACGTGTCGCTGAATGCGAGCAAAGCGTCGGGGATATGGACGTTCACTCCGCTGGTGGCGAAGGATTATCAGGGGAATCCGACGACGTTCCCGCCCGGGCCGATCGCGGTTCCGCGCTGGTGGAGCGATCATAATCCCGATTGGGATGACGACTGGCCGAATGACGATCCGCGCGATAAACACATCGAGCAGGCGAAGTACACGAGGTCATTCACCGTGCCGGCTTCGATGACGGGGAAGCGGATCAAGCTTTACTTCGGCGAGGTGAATCACTCGGCGGAGGTGAGGGTGAACTCGACTCTTGTCGGGCCGAAACATTATCAGGGGAACGTGCCGTTCGAGTACGACGTAACGAATTTCGTGAACACGCCATTCCCGAGCACGAATACTCTGGAAGTGACGGTGTGGGACCATAACGATCTGCGGAACCCGTCGGACATGAGCAAGTACCTATATCCGTTCGGGCATCCGATGTGGGCGAATAAGATGAACGGGATCGCGCAGGATGTGATGCTCTATGCGGTGGCGAAGATTTACGTGAAGGAAATCCTTGTGATCACGTCGGTGGAGACGTCAACGATCACTTTGAAGGTGACGATTGCGAACGAGGATACGATCACGCACACGGTTGATATCGAGAACGACATCTTGAGGATAACGAAATTGAAGCCGCTGGAGGAGACCGAGCTTGAGCGGACTCTGAACAGCTCTTCTTCGACGACGGTGAATCCCGGGGAGGAAGTGGAGGTGGTGCTGAACGACACGTGGTCGGATCCGGCGCTGTGGTGGCCGCACGATCCGCAGCTTTACCGGCTGCGGACGCGGCTGGTGGAGTCGGGAGCGACGATAGATCAGAAGGGGGACGTGCGGTTCGGGTTCAGGGAGATAAAGGTTGACGGGGCGAGATACAGTCTGAACGGGGTTCCGTTTCACGGCTGGGGCGATACGACGAACACGATGAACTGCAACCTGTGGCTGAGCCGAGAGATGGTCGAGTACGAGATAGAGACGCTGAAGACGTTCGGGAGCCGGCTAATACGTCACGGGGCGGCGCTTCCGCCTCCTCAGGTTTTTTACGACATATGCGACGAGAAGGGGATGCTCTGCTACGCGGAGATGAATTACAACGGGCAGAACGAGGGTGGGACGGTGAACGGTGTGACGATCTACCACCACGATTACGGGAACCCGACGTTCGAGGCGAACGTGGCGACGATGGCGGAGGCGCTGACGAAGCATTACAGGAATCATCCTTCGATAATCATATGGAGCATAGAGAACGAGGTGTTCTACGGGGGCGAGCCGCCGTATAACGCGACGACGCGACAGAGGATTGCGGACATAAGGCCGGTGATCGAGGCGCAGGATGGGACGAGGCCGGTAGGCGTGGACAGCGACGGGACGCTGAGCGGGCTTCTCGAGATAAAGAACAAGCACTATCCGGGCAGCGTGAGCAACGTGAACGACGACGGGCCGGCGCGGGCTTACACTAACTGGTCGAATAACAGCAACATCTACTGGGTGACGGGGATAAATCCGCCGACGGTGCCGCTGGGCGTGGGTGAGTATATGTTCAACAAGATGCCATCAACTAACACGAATAACATTCAGTGCCCGTCGAATTGGGGACGGCTGAAGGCGCTTCAGCTTCGCGGGTACCGGCTGGCGGGGTTTTCGGACATTCGGCCGTTTACGCTGGGGCACGAGAATCTGAAGCAGACGTGGTCGGCCGGGGGCACTCCTTACTCGACGCGGAATTCGCACATGCTCATGAAAAAGTCCATGTCGCCGGTGGCGGTGTTCGACCATGACTACGACGGGATGGGGGTGTGGGAGATACGCGGGATGGACGTGCCGACGTACACTGAGGGGACGCTGGTGACGCGGACGTACGACGTTTACAACGATGATATGGAGGACCTGAGCACCGACATTACTATCAACTGGGAAGTGCGGCTTTACGACAAGGTGACGGATTCGGGGACGCAGGTTGTTTCGGTGCCGATCGCGGATGTGGATCAGGTGGATCTTTCGTGGACGGCGCCGCAGGTGAACGGGACGACGCCGTTTGTGGTGGGGCTGGAGGCGCGGAAGAGCGGGAAGCAGGTGTTCAGCGATTTCCGAATCTTCAAGGCGACGAATGCAGGCGGGGCGAGTGTGACGGGGCTGGGGTCTTTCCGCGAGACGTTCGACGGGTCAATTCCGAGCGGGCTGAAGGATTACGATACGTGGTGGAAGGCGGAGAACGGTGAGTTCGTCATGCCGGAACTCAGGGGCCTGGATGTGAGTAACATCGCGTGGTACAGGTCTGACGTGGACGACCGGCCGTTTCCGACGGATCCTTACGGCTTGAACGCCAAGATGGCGGTGATTGAGGCGTGGACGTTCGATAATTTCAGCGCGTCGTTCGACGTGAGGGCGCTGGATTTCGACGACAGTTACACGAACCAGTGGGCGGGGATGGGGTTTCGGATGACGCATCCGGAGGACAGCCCGTATGAGCATGACAGGACAAGGCGGACGGGATATTACGTTGTGGTGCGGCGGCTTCAGAACTCGGATTTGGACGGCGGTGGGCAGTCGAACTGGAGGCTGGGTATCGGAAAGACGGCATCGGACGAGAATCTTACGGTGCTTGTGGAGAAGAGGATACCGGTCCCCGGCGGCAATTTCGTGCGGGTGGAGGCGACGTTTAACGGGAGCAACATAACCGCTGAGGCGAATAACGACGCGTCCACACAGGTGAGCGTGACCGATGCGACGATGTATTCGGACGGCTATGCGGGTCTCGTGATGAGCCGGCGGATAGCGGCGGCGTACGATAACGTGGTGGTCGGGACGGCGCCGTTTTCTCCTGCGGCGAGCGCGCCGCGGACGCACAATCTGGGCGATCCCGTGACGGTGCAGTGGACTTCGGAGACGGACGCGGTTGGGTACATGGTTGAGTGGAGCGCGGACGGATTCGAGACGATAGGCGGGACGAGCGGATGGATTCCGGGTCTGTCGCATACCTTTTATGACCTGCCCGAAGGGGTGATATACTTTCGCGTCTACAGCAGGGACAGCGAGGGGAGAGAGAGCGGGCCTTCTTCGAGAATTGGGACTTTGGTGCTCGGGCTTGCGGAGCTTGTGGTGAGGTTGAGCGACGAGACGAAGGTGGCGATTTTCTCGTCGGATGGATGGCTGTACCTGAAGGGGACGCTGACGGAATCTTCCGCGCCCAGCCCGACGAGCGGCGCCGAGTTTCTGGTGAAGAACGGAGGCGGGGCGGCGGTGGCTGCGATAGACAGCAGCGGGAACATGACTATCAGCGGGACGGTGCATGAAAATCAGGGGACGCTGACTGCGCCGGCGGGCTCGTTCGTGGTGAAGAACGATTCGGGGGATGTCGCGGCGTACATAACGTCGTCGGG
>CAZUUK010000150.1:0-6837 GCA_964622675.1 uncultured Planctomycetota bacterium
GAAATAATGAGGAGGGCAAGAGCGAAGAACGTTGCCGCGAATCCTACGAACATCAACGTGTCGGCTGCCCGGACAACCGGGTCAGCCAGCGCATCGAATTCCGGCGTCCGCCCACCCGTCCCTGCTGTCAAAGCAACAGCCTGCGCCACGCGCCCCTGGAGGTACCCTCGAACCAACTGCATCGCTATCGCGAAGCAAGCCAGCCAAACCGATACGGGGCAAAGCCACCGCACCCACACTCTTGGGTGTTCCGAACTCTCTGTAGCAAGCATTTTTCTGACGGCTGTCAACCCGTGTCACGAAAGAAGAGATTCAGATATGAGAATACAGCGCCGAAGTCCGAGATCAAGGGACCAATGGGTGCAAGTCAGTCTTTAGAAAAAGCGAGTTGCAGGTGGTGCGCGGCTCTGGAGACTCCCCGAAGCATATTGGGCAGCTCGTAGCCGAGATCGTATAGAAGGTCTTGAAGCTCCGTCGCGTTAACGGCGGCATGGCCGGCGTGGCAGTTGTTGAAGAAGATGTAAACCTTTTCCACCTCGTCTGTAAGCGCTTCTATTTTCGGCGTCCATTCCATCAGCTCTTTCCGGGAAAACAGGTAGTTATATCGCTGGCCGTTATTCCCGTACCAGTTTCTCCCGTTTCTGCTGTGGAAGCGGACGTACGCGATACGGGATGTGGCAAGTGCTGTTGGTGGAAGCAGACCGGGAATTTGCGGCTCGTCCACGCAGCAATAACCCAATCCTTCTCGCTTGAGGAAATCGAATGTGCGCCGGCGCAGCCAGGAGGAGTTTCGGAACTCTACGACAAGTTCGTCGTCAGGGAACATCTCCCGGAGCAACCGCAGGTATCTCATATTGCGGCGGGAACGGCTGAAGCTGTAAGGGAATTGAGCAAGAAGCGCGCAAAGCCTTCCCGATTCTCTCAGCGGTTTTATCGACTCGCTGAATTCATAGATGGCTTCCGTGTCCCTTTCGTGCGTTATCCTCCCGTTGAGCTTGGCTGAAAAGAGAAATCCCTCGGGAGTCCTCTCGATCATCTTTTCAAAGACGGAAGGGTGGGGGATTCCATAATAAGTAAAGTTGAGTTCCACCGCAGGGAAATGTCTGGCGTAAAAAGAAAGCATGCTCTCGTTTCGTATCCGGCTGGGGTAGAAGATTCCCTTCCAACCGGGGAAGTAATAACCTGACGTCCCGACGTAAATCATATCGCTTCCTCTCTAACGAGGCTCCCCCACGTGATGGCGTACTCGCCGAACCTGTCGCGGAGGCTGTCTATCGCCTCGGTCGCCATTTCGAGCTTGATCCAACGGGCGATGTTGAAGAGTTCCTTTTGCACCTCTCTTTTCCGCCGGAGGTTGGAAACGCTTACGCCGAGAAGCCTGATGGGTCTTTTCAGCTTATTTTTGTGAAGGAGATCTCTCGCCTCCTCGAATATCTCCTGATCCAGCCTCATCGCGGGTGAAATTGTCCGCGCGCGAGTGATCGTTTCAAAGTTGCTGAAGCGGATTTTTACAGTCACTGTCTGCGCGCTGTAGCCGGCTTTCCTGAGCCTCCTTCCCACTTTGGAGGAAAGCCCAAGCAGCACCCGCTCTAATTTCCTTCCATCCGCGGTGTCCTGCGAAAGAGTGTAGTCGTTCCCGATGGACTTGGGCTCGGGCGTCTCCTCTTCGGAGATCACCGGCGACTCGTCCTCCCCTCTGGCTGCCCGGCGGAGCATCTCCCCGACGATCCCGAAAATCCTTTCGAGCATTTCCGGCGGCGTCTCGGCCAGGTCTCCAATGCTTTCCACTCCCAGCAGGTTTAGTTTCTCCCCCGTCTTCTCACCTATTCCAAAAAGTTTCTCCACGGGAAGTGGATGGATCTTCTCTGGCACGTCATCTTTTTGAATGATTCCGATGCCGTCGGGCTTGTTGAGACTCGAGGCGGTTTTGGCGAGGATCTTATTCGGCCCGATGCCTATGGTGCAGGCAAGCCCGGTCCTTTGTCTGATCCTCTGCTTGAGCTTTTTCGCAAGAGACAAAGCTTCTCCGAATCTCTCCGCCGTATCGGTAACATCCAGGAAGAACTCATCTATACTGAACGCCTCGACCACGGGCGTGAACTCCTCGCATATCTTTCTCACCAGGAGCGACGTGAAGACGTACTTTTTCGGATCGCCTGGAATGAAAAGGCCGTCAGGGCAGAGCGCTTTCGCAGTTCGGACAGGCATCCCGGACGATACCCCGAATCTCCTCGCGGGATAGCTTGCGGCGGAGACGACGCTTCTCCCTTCAGGGTCGCCGCAGACCAGGACGGCTCTTCCTTTTAACCTGGGGTCGGAGAGTTCCTCCACCGAGGCGAAGAAGGCGTCCATATCCATGTGGAGAATGATCTTCTCCATCTGAATCATCCTTCCATCCGAACCTTCTCGAGCAACCACTTCATCCGGTAGCTGTCGAGCTTCAGCTCGAAAATGTCCCCTGACGTGGCAAGCACCGAAAAGTGAAATTGAGGAAAGTCTCCGTCTCGGGAGAGCCACTTGAAAGGCACCTTCACCACGAAGTAGGTCTGCCCGCTCCAGTGGAATTTCAGAGGGGTGATTTTCCCCTTCTGGAACTGCGCAATTACGCCTATCTCTTCGCCTACCTCTTCGATCATCACCCGACCATATGTTAGTATTAAGTTAGTATAATATAAGGCTGAGCTTAGTCAAGCAAAAATTTGGCTGGAAAAGAAAAAGGCGCGGGAGAGTCCCCCCGCGCCCTCATAATTCAACGCAAGTCCCTGTCAGAACAGGACTTGCGCCATCTCGTACCAGTCGTCTGTGACCAGCTTTTCCTCGATAGCCTCCCCGAGCTCAACGGGCACGATCTTATTACACTGGAGTGCCACCATCTTGCCAAATTCCCCCTTGGCAATGAGCTCAACCGCCGCCACCCCCAGCCGCGTTCCCAGCACCCTGTCGAAAGCCGTCGGCGTGCCCCCCCTCTGCAAATGCCCCAATACCATCGCCCTCGTCTCGAACCCCGTCCTTTCCTCTATTTCCTCGGCAAGAACGTTCCCTATCCCGCCAAGCCGCACATTGCCGAAGGCGTCTTTCTTCTCCGTCGAGGTGATAACCTGCCCCTCTCCCAGCGTTGCCCCCTCCGCGACTACGACAATACCGTAGTCCCTTCCGCGTTTGCGCCTTGCCTTCAGCCGCTCGCACACTTCATCCAGGTCCACCGGCCGTTCGGGGATGAGGATCATCTCCGCCCCGCCCGCAATACCCGCATGAAGCGCAATCCAGCCGGCATGCCGCCCCATCACCTCCACCACTATAACCCTATCGTGCGACTCGGCCGTAGTCGTCGCTCTGTCCACCGCCTCCGCCGCAATGTTCACCGCCGTGTCGAACCCGAAAGTGACCTCCGTCCCCGAGAGATCGTTATCTATCGTCTTGGGAACGCCGACCACCTTCACACCCTCTCGCCACAGCTTGTAGGCGACTCCGAGAGTGTCGTCGCCGCCGATAGCCACCAGCGCATCTATCTTGAACTTCTTAAGGTTCGCCATCCCCTTCTCGGCGTCTTCGGGGTTCTTGAATAGATTCGTCCGCGAAGTCCTCAGTATGGTTCCGCCCTGGTGCAGTATGCCGTGAGCGTCGTTAATGCCAAGTGGCTTCACCCATCCTTCGATGAGCCCCTGCCATCCCTTCATGATGCCGGCCACTTCGTAGTCGTAGCCGATAATCGCTTTCCTCATGACCGCTCGGATCACCGCATTAAGCCCCGGGCAATCTCCGCCTCCGGTTAGAACACCGATCTTCATTCAACCATCCCCTTTCACGAGAGAAACACTTGTTGATTGAATCACTCCGGCGAACCATGGCCGTCACAAGCCGCAGCACGCCCCCCATTCTACCGCGTTCCTGCAGCGGGTCAACTTCACTCCGCTGGCCTCGCGCTCCCACCTGTCACCACGCAGCAACTCTAACCCCTTGACTAGCTGCTTCTTGATGCTATCCTTTGACGCTGCCGGCAGTCTGGCGCGCGGACAACTGGAGATTTTCCCTTTGCAGAGGTGACCATGGGCAAGTCTCGCCACAAGCCGCAGTCTCTCAGGAGCTTTTGCTTCGTGGTAGATGGCAAGCTCGCCGGCATGGGCAGACCGGGCATCTTCGCCGACCTGAGCGAGGAGTTGCGTGTCTTAAAGGGGGAAGGCATCGGAGCTATCGTCTCGTTAACTGAAGATCGGTTGGACGCCGGACTGCTCGCCAAGGCGGGTTTCGAGAAGCTCCACTTGCCCATTCGCGACTTCTCCGCACCGAAACTGCGTCAGGTAGAGCGATTCGTCAAGTTCGTAAACGAGATGAACGCTCGCGCGATCGGGGTCGTCGTCCACTGTGGCACGGGCTCCGGCAGAACGGGCGCGATGCTCGCCTGCTACCTCGTCTCCAAAGGCCTAACCGCGGAAGAGGCAATACGCACGGTTCGCAAAAAGAGAAGCTCCTATATCGAGACACAGGAACAGGAGGAAGCCGTCCGGCGCTACGAGGAAAGCCTCACGCGAAAGAAGAGGAGTTCTGCGTGAGAGTAAGCTCGTGACGTCTCCATATCCAGGTGCTGCAGGGCGGCTGGCGCAGGAGCTTTCTTCCGTTTCCTCACTACCACCAGCGCGTCGCCACGGAAGACCCCGCGCGCTCCGGCGCGCTCCAGGGACTGGAAAAGCCGCGCAGACTTTTTTGAATCGTCCGTCATGGCATAAGGTGGGTCCACGAATACAAGCGAGAAGCTCTCGCCGGAGACCTCAAACGCCCTTAGCAGCGTGAGCGCGTCGGCGCGGACCACTTTCGATTCCTGATCGAAGCCGAGTTCACTTACGTTCCTTCGCAGCAGCTTGACGCAAACCGGGTGGCTTTCAACGAAGACGCACCGGGCCGCCCCGCGCGAAAGCGCCTCCAGGCCCAGGCTTCCCACCCCCGCAAACAGGTCAAGCACCTCGGCCGACGCAAGCTCCGCTTGTAGTATGGAAAACAGCGACTGCCGCAACCGCACTGAAGCGGGACGCACTATTTGTGAGGAGGGTGTCCTCAGCCTCCTCCCCTTCGCCTTCCCTCCGATTATTCTCAGTGACATTCGCTTCTCCTCGCCTCCCCGCGCGATTATGGCATGAATTGTAACACGCCGTCAAACCGGCAACTGGCCGACGCAACGGTTTCGCCGCCTCATAAAACACGTTAGTATACAAGGTCGCTTGTCAACCGCCCAGTTGCGCCACTAATCCCAAAGACGGGGGCAATACTCGTTGGGCCCGATGCGATTGCCGACACTAACCGAAGGGGGCCTCTCAAGGAACATCTGGAGGCTCGGCCTTCCCACCATGGCCAGCTCGGCTCTCCTAACCGTCTTCAGCGTGATCGATATGATCTTCGTCGGACGGTTGGGTCCGGCCGCGGTGGCTGCCGTAGGCCTCAGTGGCACGATCCTGATGCTGGCCTACACATTTGGAATAGGCATATATGCCGGCACCGTGGCTGTTGTTTCCAGGAGCATCGGGGCAGGCGACCAGAGGGAGGCTGAGCATGCGGCCATGCAGGCACTTCTCTTGGCTTTGGTGCTGGGGGTCGGGATGGTCGTTGCGTTTTATCCGCTTGCGCCAACGGCCATAAGAGCCCTGGGAGGCAAGCCGGACGTCGTCAGCCAGGGTACCGCGTACCTTCGGATTTCTGCACTTGGTTCCCTCGTTTTCTTCTCGAGCATCGCCCTCTACTCGGTCCTGAGGGGCGCGGGCGACGCTGTCACGCCGTTGATCATCAACCTCATCAGCGTCGTGGCCAATATTATCCTCGACCCGATCATGATCTTCGGCCTTGCGGGTTTCCCCCCCCTCGGCGTCGCGGGTTCCGCGTTGGCCACGGTCTGCGCCAGAGGACTCGGGACCCTCATCCTTTTCTACATAATGTTCCGAGGCAAGCATCAAATCCACCTAAGGGCAAAGGAACTGCGGCCGGACACCACTATGATGTGGCGTCTGGTTAGGATAGGGGTTTTCGGCTCCGCCGAAATGCTTATTCGCAACGTATCAATGCTGATCCTGGCGCGTGTTGTCGCTGGCTTTGGAACCGAGGCCATGGCGGGGTATGCAATTGTCCTGCGGCTCCGCGGCCTGGTGATAATGCCCGCTATGGGCCTTGGCGGCTCCGCGGGAACTCTGGTCGGGCAGAACCTTGGCGCGGGTAAGCCCAGACGTGCAGAGCTTTCCGGGTGGCTGGCCGCTGGATATTACGCCATGGTTTCCGCCGCCATGGGCGTAGTCCTTTGGACTGCGCGAGAACCTATTGTCCGGGTATTCAACAGCGACCCGCGGGTCGTCCAGGTCGGGGCCGACTTCGCACTCTACAGTGCCGTGGCGCTTTTCTTCATCGGAACCTCCATCGTGCTCAACAGGGCAATGAACGGAGCCGGTGATACTCTCTCGCCGATGGTTATTACGCTCCTCACCGTTCTAGGCGGGAGGCTCCCTCTTGCCGTCGGGCTTGCCTGGTGGCTCCACTCGGTCACGGGTGTGTGGATGGGAGCAACCGCCGCCAGCGTCCTCCAAACACTGATCGTATGCGCCTGGTTCGGGAGGGGAGGCTGGAAACGGAAAAGGGTTTGAACGACTGCTCAGCTTTTCGCCGTCGTGAGTAGCGCGCATCGGCCCGCGAGAGAAACCCTCCAAGCTAGCTGACCGCCCCCGCCGCGGCCATCGTTGACACAAGTCTGAGGCGACATTAGTATTACGTCTGCTTCTTGTGCATTCATGACGGAGGAAGCATTGAACTCAGACTCCAGGCGTCGTTTGATTTTGGTGATAGCGGCGGCGTGTTTTTTCCTAT
>CAZUUK010000151.1:0-6764 GCA_964622675.1 uncultured Planctomycetota bacterium
GGCGATTTCTTCAGTGCGCTCCACACCTTCCCTCCTTATGTGGACACACGGCTATCTGGCGCTTCGACCAGTTCCACCCTTACCCGCTGGCATAGCCGAGAACCCGCTCGAGCCACGAACGCAGCTCACCCCTGGGCACTATACAATCCACAAATCCGTGCTCCCGAAGAAATTCCGCCGTTTGGAACCCTGGCGGCAGCTCCTGATGCAGAGTCTCGCGGATCACCCGCGCCCCGGTGAAACCGATAACCGCTTTCGGCTCGGCTATTACTATGTCGCCGAGAAACGAGAAGCTTGCCAGGGTCCCCGCAAATGTAGGATTGGTCAGCACCGAAATGTAGACGGGGCCGCCTTCGCGGAGCCTTCCCACGGCGCAGGAGGTCCTGGCCATTTGGGTCAGAGAAATCATCCCCTCCATCATTCTGGCGCCGCCGCCGGCGCAGAAGAGTATCAGTGGAGCCGTTTGCTCCACGGCGCGCTCCACGGCTCGAACCACCTTCTCTCCGACAACCGCACCCATAGAACCCCCAATGAAGGAGTGGTCCATCGCGCCGATGATCACATCCCTACCACCGACCTTGCCGCGCCCGGCGACCATCGAATCCTTCAAGCCCGTCTGCTTTCGCGCCCGGGTCAGCCGTTCCGCGTATGCCATCCGGTCCGAAAACTTCAGCGGATCTATCGTGACTAGCTCTGCATCGAACTCTTCAAACGAGTTCTCATCAACCACCAAGCTAATTCGCTCTCGAGCACCTATCCTGAAGTGATACCCGCACTCCGGGCACACCTTCAGCAGCTTCTCCACTTCCTTCCTGAAAACCGTCCCCCCGCACCCGTCGCACTTTATCCACAGACCGTCTGGCAGTTCCTTCTTTCTACGTCCGAACTTCCACGCCAATCTCTCTCACCTTCCTTATGGGCTCTCGGCGACCTCGCATACTTCCCACACCGGACTATCCGACAGCACCTCCCACACCTTGTTAAGGTCGACCTCCTTCACCAAACAGCGCACTAATGCACTCGCTATCGGGGGGCAGACCATCGCAAACGCACCATTCTTATGCCGCTTCAGAATCATCTTCAGAGCGCGTTCCAGGCGCTCGCCGGCCTGAAGTATGCTCTCTCCATCGGGAGGACACATCGAAACAGGATTGTGAACCCACTGATTGTAGGCCCGAGGCTGTCTCAGCCTCAACTGGCGTGTGAGCATTCCCTGCCAAAGCCCCAAATCAACCTCCCGCAGCCCCTCCAGCACCTTCACCGGCTTGGACAGCACTTCCCCGATGATCGCAGCCGTCTGCAGTGAGCCCGTATCCTGGCCCGAATAGATCACGGAGAAATCTATTTCCCTCAACTCCTCCGCCCCCAGGCACGCCGCTTCAATACCCTTGGCACCAAGCGGAACGTCAAGACACCCCCGAATCCGTCCCTCCTCCTCCCAATCCGTCCCTCCGCACCTGATGAGAACGAGAAATGGCATGATCAGAACTCCAGCCTGACGCTCCTTAGCAACTCTCTCGCCCCCTAACTTGCTTCAGACCTAGAAATTGGCCTTACTACGGCCTCACCCCACTAGGGAGAATAAAAACCACTCTCCACACACTTACCCCCTCCCACATTCCTTACCATTATGCCACCATCCCTCCCAACGTCCATACCCTATCCCCATATCTGTCGAACTTCCTCGACCCTCGGAAGCCACCCCGTGAAGATCCCTACCCGGCTACCATCTTCACCAAGTCCGCTACCCGGCAAGAATAACCCCACTCGTTGTCGTACCAGCCCAGCACCTTCACCAAATTTCCTCCGTTGACGCTGGTCATAGACGAGTCAAATATGCAGGAATGGTTGTTGCCAATTATGTCGCTCGAAACCAACGGCTCGTCCGTGTACTCCATAATTCCCCTTAACTCACCGTCGGAGGCAGCCTTCATCGCAGCGTTGACGTCGTCAGACTTCGCATCTTTCTTCAGGACAGCCACAAGGTCGACAACGGAACCATCAGGCACTGGCACGCGCATGGCTATGCCGTCCATCTTCCCGTCCAGTTCCGGAATGACCAGTCCGATCGCCTTAGCCGCTCCCGTGGTTGTCGGAATGATGTTCACCGCCGCAGCCCTGGCGCGGCGAAGGTCTTTATGAATCATGTCCGCGATCCGCTGGTCGTTCGTGTACGCGTGGATCGTCGTCATGAATGCCTTCTCGATGCCGAACTCGTCATTCAACACCTTAGCCATAGGAGCCAGGCAATTAGTCGTGCACGAGGCATTCGAAAGAATCTTATGTTCCGGCTTCAACATATCGTCGTTGACTCCGATCACTACGGTCAGATCCATCTCGTCCTTGGCCGGCGCCGTCAGAACCACCTTCGGCGCTCCCGCCTCAAGATGCTTCTCCAACTCCGCCCGCTTACGGAACACTCCCGTCGATTCCACCACAACTGCAA
Source organism: uncultured Planctomycetota bacterium (assembly GCA_964622675.1). Classification (GTDB taxonomy): domain Bacteria; phylum Planctomycetota; class DG-23; order CAZBND01; family CAZBND01; genus CAZUUK01. The sequence continues at coordinate 2,447 of CAZUUK010000151.1, forward strand.
CACCAAGAGCCTTCCATGGAAGCGCCGCAGGATCCCGTTCCGAAAGCACCTTCATCTCCTTCCCGTCAACCAATATCGCATCGCCCTTCGCCTCCACCTTGCCTGGGAATTCCCTGAAAACCGAATCATGCTTCAGAAGCACGGCCAACGAATTCGCGTCGGCAAGGTCGTTTACCGCCACCACGTCGAAATCGCCTGCCGCTGCCATCGCTCTGAATGCCAGCCTTCCTATCCTCCCAAATCCATTTATAGCCACCTTAATTGCCATTTAAGAAACTCCTTCCTGAAAAACCTCTACATGTACGGCCAAGCCCTCAAGTAGCCTCCGGAAAGTCTCAATCTAACCTACCGCCCCAACCCCGTCAACCCTTTTTCCCCCACCGACACTTGACCTTGCCCCCTACCCCAGTCTGTAATGGTCATTATGACGAAAGCCCCCGGAGAACTGACCGACTCCCTCAAGCGCTACGTCTTTTCCAGCTACGTAGCCAGGACCTACGACTCTTTTTTCAAAGACTCCGCTCTCTTCCGTTTCGACACCCGCATCCTGGATGATCTCATCCCACCAAACAGCCGACTCCTGGACATCGGCTGTGGCACCGGTAGGCACGTTCTTCACTTCACGCAGAAAGGCTGCTTCGTAGTCGGCATTGACCTCTCCGAGCACATGTTGAGGATATGCAGGAGGAAGCTTACCTCCATGGGGCTCGACATCGGACTCGCAAGGGCTGACATGCAGCGGCTGACCTGCCTCCGAGATGCCAGCTTCGACTACGCCATATGTATGTTCAGCACCATTGGTCTCATAAGGGGAAAGCACGAAAGACAACATTTCATCGAGGAAGTCCGCAGGGTTCTCAGGCCTGGCGGTTACTTCGTGCTACACACCCACAATTTCTACCACAGCCTCTTCGACCCAGTTGACCGCTTTTGGCCCTTTAGGTCCGCCCTTGTCGCCCTCGCCCGCCGCGGCGAGTTAGGCGACAAACACCTTTCCTACTACAGAGGGATCCGCAACATGTACCTCCACGTCTTCCGCCACAGCGAGGTCGCCCGTCTCCTGAGGAACGGCAGCTTCACCATAGAGCGGACCCTCTATCTAAACGAGCCGAGAAATGCCGAGCTCCCCCATCCCTTCCTCAGGCGCCTCCGCGCCAACGGCTTCATCTTCATCGCCCGAATCGCCTGAACCTCTATGCCTCTCCCTCGCCCTCCTGTATCATTTCGTTCAGCTTATCCACCACTTCCCTCTGAATGCTCCTCTTGTGGTCGTCGGGAATGCGGTAATGAAAATTCTCCTCCAGAATGCTCAGCGTCTCAGCCGCTATCTTGTATGCAAGATCCTCTATCTTCACCTTCCTCACTCCTTGAGCTTTCGCTCGATCCGATTTGCGCGTTCAAAAGCTTCCCCAATTCACCCGACAGAGCCTCGACTTCAACTGGTGACAGACGAGGAACCGGCACACGATACGCCTCACCGCCCCTCCCGTGTTCCAAAGCCAGAATCTCACCTTCGGCCCCTCGTTCCGTCCTCACCAGCTTCAGCACTTTCTTACGGAGAAGCAGCAGAGCAATCACATACCGAAACTGTTCCCTTCTCGGCTCTCGCCTCTCCCCGAACTTCCTGAACAAGTCCAGTAATACCTCCCCTGGAGGAAGAGGAGCCGGTTCGTTTCTCAAAGGCACTTGAGTGCGCCAGTGCGAGAACGCTCCCTCGCCGCGGCCCCCCCAGCACCCCAAGCAGTAGTCCGACCGCTTGAATCCTTCCTCGTCCTCATATAGAACCGAGTACAGATTCTCCCCCTCATCGAACCTGTGCCCGCAGACCGTACACTCCTTCCTCCCCGAAGCTATCTTCCACTCCTCCATCAAGAACTCCTCCCCCCGATGAGCGCCCCGACCAACTCCTCACACGCAACCACGATGTCCTCGATCGGAAGATGCTCTGTCACCGTTCGATCAAACACAATATTGCCGCTCGGCGCAAACTCTTCGCTCCCGCCCCAAATGATGATCGTCACCGGAATTCGAGGAAACAGCCTCAGCCCCACGCATACGTCCCCCGCGTCGCACGGCACGCCTCCCATCGGTCTCGCCGCCTCAAGCAGCCTCGCAGGGCTCTCTCCGAAGCTTCGGAGCAACCTACCGACCGTCCGCGCCTTGAAAACCGGCGTGTACGTCCTCGCCTCAGCAATGCCCGAGAAACCAATCACCTCCCCGCACGGCTCCAGCTCCTTCGCCCCCAGCAGGTAATGAAGGATCAGCAGCTCCCTCTTGTCGGACGCCGGAATGCCCTTCTCGTCGCGCATCTGCTTCCGCGACAGGTCCACCACATAGCTCTCTCCGGCAAAACCGACTCCCAGCCGCGTCGGCCCGATGGACTCCGCCTGACTTCCCCGAGTTACAGATAACAGATCCCTGCTCGAAAGCTTCCGCCACGCATCCCTTATCGCGGCCCTCACCCCTTTTCCCCTTCCATCCCCTCGCCTGCGTTCTGTGTCTTCTTCCATTACCTAAGACGCTCGAAAGAAACGGCAGTTGGTCCCGCTCGGATCTATTCTCACCTCCGCACGCCCCCCGCATTTCGGACACCAACCCACATATGCGGTTCGCTCCTTGTTAATATATACTCGCTGGTACACGCCACAACACTCAAAAACGATCCCGATGAAAGGCCGCTTGATCGGGTTGACTTGCCCCATCTCAGCCGGAAACCTTCTGCCGAACGCGACTCAACGTCTCAGCTTCTGACGCCTTGGCATCCTCCGTCAAACCTTCAATCTCCCCCCGGACCCTCGCCGCGAGACTCCTGTCCTTCAGCTCCCGCAGGTTTATCTCTACGTTAAGACGCGCCGACCTTAGAGCAGCCTCGAGCAGAATCCCTGACACTCCCACGTCGGTTATCAGATTCGGATTCCCCTTCTCGGCTAGCTCGGCCAGCCTTTTCAACAATCCGCTGCAGCGCCGCATGGTTTCCAGCGGCGCTTCCATCGCCGACACAAGTGCTTTTTGGATCGCCTCTTTCCTCGCCGATTTCTCCGCCGGAGAAGAGCGCGGCAGCTTGTATGCCGCCGAAACTTCAGAGTAAGCCTCGCTATCCTGCCCCGCCAGCTTCAATAACCTCTCCCGCGCCTGCTCCGCCGCCTCAAGCACCTCCGAAACCTCTTTCTCCACATCTCGGAACTTATCCCTCGCCACCGTAAAGTTGCAGGCCATCGAAGCCATCGAAGCCCCCAGCGCCCCGACAACTGCAGCCACACTTCCCCCACCCGGGATCGGCTCACTCGACGCGGCCCGATCGAGATACCGAGATAATGTCTCCTGAGAATACATAAGCTACCTCCGACACATTCTCGCCGCTCCTCAAACGGCAAGGGATGATACCAGAACAGCCTGACCCGATCAAGCCGCGACCACCAGCGTCAGCACACCCACCGCGGCGCAGTAAATCCCGAAGAACCTCAGCTTTGCCCGCTTCACCGCGGTGATCAGAATGAAGATAGCGCCCAGCCCGACGCCGAACGCCGCCGCGCCGCCCACTACCACCGGCCCGACCTCGAGCAATCCCAGTCCCTCGCGCGATAACGCAACTTCCGCCAGCCCAGCCCCGGCGATCGCCGGTATTGCACACAGAAAACTCACTCGCGCCGATTCCGACCGTGAAAATCCAATCGCCAAAGCCGCTAGCACCGTCGCCCCCGACCGCGATATCCCCGGCATCACCGCAAGCCCTTGCGCAATTCCAACCGCAAGCGCCGCGTAGAGCGGAATCTCCACCACCGACTTCCCCCCTCTCTTCAATCTGTCACTCGCAATCAGCAATACACCGTTCGCCACCAGCAGCCCCGCTGTTAAGAGTACCAGCGCGTCGCCCCGCTCAGCATGAAGTCTTTCCAGCTGCCCCTGAAGCCCAAGCCCAATACATGCCGTGGGAACTATTGCCAGGACCACGAACAGAAACAGTCTTTCCGACCCGCTCAATGCCTCCCTACGCGACCGACTCGAGAAAGCCCTTGACGCCAGCCTTCCGACCGCCAAGAAGAGCTTTACCACATCCGCCCTGAAGTAAACCAACACCGCCGCCAGCGTCCCAAGGTGAACCGCCACATCGAACACAAGCTCGCCCGCGCCCAGATTCGTCCCCAACAGCCGGTGCGCCAGCACAAGATGCCCACTAGAAGACACCGGGATGAACTCCGTCAAGCCCTGGAGAACTCCCAGGAGAAGTGCTTGCAGCGTCGTCATGTGCAGAGCCGTATTCGCGTCCTAAGTGCGTTTAGAAGTGTGAATCCCATCAATCTCGGCGGACCCCAGGCGC
>CAZUUK010000152.1:0-6743 GCA_964622675.1 uncultured Planctomycetota bacterium
GCGGATGACGGAGGTTATTTCGGACGCGAGGGAGGGGAGGGGCCGGGCGGCGGCGAGGTCGGGGCCGAGTTTTGCGGAGGAGATAGCACGGAGGCTGCCGGCGGCGAGCGTGGTCGCGTTCGAGGAGGCTGGTGTTGCGAGGGAGCTGCAGGAGTTTCTGTCGCGGCCGTATTTCCGGGTTTATTCGAGCGACGATCTGATAGGGGTGGAGTTAGGGGGGGCGTCGAAGAACGTTATAGCGATAGCGGCGGGAATGTGCGAGGGGTTGGGTCTTGGGCACAACGCGCGGGCGGCGCTGATAACGCGGGGGCTTGCGGAGATCACGCGGCTGGGAGTTGCGCTTGGGGGTAAGCCGGTTACTTTTTCGGGTCTTGCGGGGCTTGGTGATCTGATGCTGACGGCGACGAGCGGAAAGAGCCGGAATTACAGGGCGGGGGTGGAGCTGGCGAAGGGGAGGGGGCTTTCGGAAGTGGTGAAGGAGCTGAGGACGGTTGAGGGGGTTTCGGCGTGCAGGGCTGTTCTGGGGCTTGCGGGGAAGGCGTCGGTGGAGATGCCGATCGCGCGAGAGGTGGAGGAAGTGCTTTTTGAAGGGAAGAGCGCCGGGGAGGCGGTGAAGAGCCTTATGGGGAGGCGGCTGAGAGAGGAGGGATAGGTGGGAGGGGGAGTTGTTATCGCTTTTTGGTTTTCTGGGAGGGTCTTTCCACTTTGACGAGGTCGTCGCGGCGGATTCTGAGGAAGTCGGGCATTCTGCGGGGTTGGGTGAGGTTTATTTCGGCGACGAGGAGTTCTTCGGTTTCGAGGTTGGATTCGGCGACGACGATGCCGTCGGGGTCGACTACCATGGAGGTGCAGTTCATATACGGTCCGGCGGCGTTAACGAGAGCGAGGAAGAGGCCGTTTTCGGCGGCGCGGCTTCTCAAGTGAGCCTCGATAACGGGGAGCTTCCAGCGGGTTCGCGGTCCGCAGGCGTGGGTTGGGACGAAGAGGACCTGAGCGCCTTCGAGGGCGAGGATGCGGAAGAGTTCGGGGAAGCGGAGGTCGAGGCAGATCTGGACGGCGACAGTGGCTCCGGCGAAGCGGAAGTTTTTCGCTTCGTCACCGGGTGTGTAGAATTTTGTGTCGGGCGGGGTGAGGTGTGTTTTGAGGTATGCGCCGCGGAGGCGGCCGCTGGCTGAGATGAGCATTGCGGCGTTGTACCAGCTTCCGCCTTTGGAGAGATTGGTGCCGAGGACGAGGTTCAATTCGTGCTTCTGGGCATAGTCTCTCACTTCGTGAAGCGCGTTTTCGATTTCGCCGGAATCGAACTCGTCGCTGGAGGTATAGTGAGCGGGGCCGTAGCCGGATAGGGCGCATTCGGGGAAGCAGAGGATGTCGGCGTCGCGGGATTCGGCGGCCTCGATCATTGCTTTTATGCTCTGAAGGTTTTTGTTGATGTCGGAGTCGTAGAGCATCTGTGCGAGAGCAAGTGTGAGTTTCACTGAGAACTCCTTCGGTCTTGGGGCGGGGAAATTCTAAGCGGGATGAGGGCGAGTGTCAACAGGAGGCTGGGGTTTTGGCGGTGGGGTGCATCTGATAGAATCTGACGTGTTCAGGAAGGAGGCGGGTTTTGGGAAGAAAGGCGAGCCGAACGGTCTATATACTGGCGGGGTTGTTGGTGGTGGGGGCGATCCTGAGGTTCGCCGGGATAGGGGTGAAGTCGTTCTGGGTGGACGAGGGTGGGACGGCGGATCGGACGGGTCTGCCGTTCTGGTTGATGCTGGCGGATGTGAAGGCTCACGATACGCATCCGCCGTTTTATTACATACTTCTGTTTTGGTGGCAGAGGGTTTTCGGGGCGGGTGACGGGGCGCTGAGGGGGCTGTCGGCGGTTTTCGGTGCCGTGACGATTCCGCTGATTTATGCGCTGGGGAAGGAGCTTTTCGACAGGAAGGCGGGGCTGGCGGCGGCGGGGCTTTTTGCGGTTTCGGCGTATCACGTTTACTACGCGCAGGAGAACAGGCTTTACGCGCTCACGGCGCTGCTCGCGGTGGTGGCGACGTATTTCTTTGCGCGGCTGTTGACGGGGAAGGGGAAGTGGGGGAGTTGGGCAGGGTATCTAATTTCGGCGACGGCGTGCGTTTACACATTCTATTACCTGGCTTTCCTACTGCTTGCGCATGGGGCTGCGCTGATCGGGATGTGGAGCTGGAGTGCGGGAGGAGAGAGAGTGCCGGTGCGGAAGCTGGTGCTTAAGTGGGTGATTTGTATGGCTCTTGTGGGGTCATTGTTTTCTCCCTGGCTGCCGGTGGTGGCCAGGTGGGCCGGTAAGGTGGGGCCGGGGACGGGTGAGGAGGTGAGCGGGGTGGGGCTAGGGGGATGGGCGGTGCCGAACGCGCTGCGAGAGTTTACACATGGGTACTGGGTTCCGGAGGGGACGCTGGGCTATGCGGTGTATTTTGCGCTGGTGCTTGCGGCCGTAGGGACTGCGCAGGTGTGGCTCGGGAAGAGAGCAAAAGGGGTCCTTGTGCTGGACATGTGGCTTTTGTTTCCGCTGCTATGCGTGGCGGTACTTCCGACGAAGATGCACGTTTTCGAGAGCAAGCATGTGCTTTACACGAGTCCGGCGATGTATCTGCTGGCGGGGTTGGGGATCACGAGGATAAGAATGTGGGGGCCGCTGCTGTGCGGGGTGCTGGTTTTGACGAATGCGGCGTCGCTGAGCGTTTACTACCAGCCGGAGTTTCAGAAGGAGGATTGGCGTGAGGTGGCGGGGTTTCTGGACGAGAGGGTGGAGCCGGGAGATGCGGTGTACCTGGACCCGGCGTGGATCCTTTTTTCGTTCAGGAGGTACTGGGAGAACCCGCAGAAGGTGAGGACATATCTGAATTCGTCGGTGGAGGAGCGGTTCAACAAGGAGCATCTGGACAGGATGCTGTCGGAATCGGAGCGGGTGTGGCTGGTGCACGATTTCAGCGAGGTGATAGGTCCGGATAGGGAGACCTGGGAATATCTGTCGGAGCGGCTTTCGAAACGGGAGGAGGTGCTGCGGCGGGAGTACTTCATGGGGTCGGTGAGAGTGTGGTTGATGGAGCGTGACGGAGAGAAGGGGGAAGAGGGTGATGAGAGAGAGCCGTAGGTGGGGCTGGGCGGAGTACGCGGGGCTGGGTTTGGTTGTTCTGGGGGGCGGATTGCGGTTTTTCAGGATAGGTGCGAAGTCGTTTTGGGTGGATGAGGCTTTTTCGGCGGTTCTGACGAGGCTGGGAGAGGGGGAGCTCGTGAGGGGGATATTCATGCTGGAGAATCATCCGCCGCTTTACTTTGTGGCGCTGAAGTGGTGGAGTGCGTTCGGGGTGAGCGACGGATTTTTGCGGTCGTTTTCCGCGGTGGCGAGCCTGGGGATTATCGCGGGTGTGTATAAGCTTGGAAGGCTGATGCTGGGGAAAGTCGAGGCGGTTTTGGCGGCGGGGCTGACGGCGATTTCGGCGTACCAGGTGTACTTTGCGCAGGAGGCGAGGCATTATGCGCTGGTAGGGCTTCTGGGGGTCTGGGCGACGTATTTCCTGGTGCGGTGCGTTACGGGGAAGGGGCGGTGGTGGGATTGGGTTTTGTACTGCGGGCTGAGTGTTGCGGGGCTGTGGACTTTTTACTACGCGGTTTTTCTGGTGGCGGCGCAAGGCGCGGCGGCGCTGATTTATTTTGGCGGGAAGAGGAAGGAGGAGGGTGCCAGGGGGGTGCGTTTAAGTTGGCTCGTTTCGCAGGCGGTTATTGCGTGCGGGTTCGCGCCGCTGGCGGCGGTAGTTGCGGCGAGGGTAGGTGCTACGGGCGGATTTGAGGCGCGAGGGGTTTCGTGGGGTTCACTGGGAGAGGCGTTGGTGCAGTACGCGGCGTGGATCGGGACGAGGCCGCCGGAGCCGAGGGGTTTGGGGATGGCGCTGCTGGCGGTTTTTCCGGTGGGGCTGGCGGTGATCGGGATGAGGAGGCGGAAGGTTGAGGTGCTTTCGCTTGCGGCGCTTTTTGTGGTGCCTTTTCTGCTGGTGGTGCTGCTGCCGTTCAAGCCTTTCGGGTTCGAGGGGAAGCACCTGTTTTTTGTGACGCCATTTTATTGGATGCTGGTTGGTTTCGGCGTGGTCCGTTTCCGGACGGCAGGGGTTATAGCTGTTCTGGCACTGGCGGCGTGGAACGTGAACGGTCTGGCGGGTTATTACTCTTCCGGATTCGAGAAGGAAGATTGGAAATGGGCGGTTGATTACGTAGGTGAAAGATACGAGCGCGGAGACCTGATATATTACAATCCGGCGTGGGGGTTGTACGCGTTTGAGAGATATTGGACGGGAAGGTACGGGGAGGATCCGGTGCGAAGCGAGGCGCAGATGCTGCTTTCGCCGCGGGAGGAGGAGGTGGACGAGGGTAAGCTGAGGGAGAGGGTTTCGGGATTTGAGAGAGTGTGGCTGGTGGAGGTGAAAGACAAGGCGGTGAGTCCGGGCCGGTATGGCAAGTCGTGGCTCGACAGGAACATGAGATACATGTTGGGGGAGGGAAAGAAATGTGGAGTCGGGCAGATCCAAATAGTGCTGTACGCGAGAAGGGAGGGTGAGTGAGGATGAAAGTTGTCAGGGAGGTCGGAACGGTCGAGTCGGTGGGAGAAGGGAAGGTGGTTGCGGTGGTGAGGGAGCAGAAGGGAGGGGCGTGCGCGCGATGCGGGGCTTGCAGCTTCGGCTCGGATGGTGTGGGGCGAATGGAGGTTGAGTGCGAGGAGGAAGTCAAGGCCGGGGATGAGGTTGTGATTGAGCTAGGGATCCCTTCGGCGTACGCTGGGATATTGTTTCTGTTCGTGCTGCCGCTTGTGGGGCTGGTGGCGGGGGGATTGATGGGTGAGGCACTGGGAGGCGCGTTTGGGGCTGTTGGCAAAGTCGAAAGTCTTCTTCCTGTGGTCTTGGGTGTGGTCGGGTTCGGAGGTGGGCTTTTCGGGGGCTACGTGGTGGAGCGGAGGCTGAAGGGGAGGATGCCGGAGCCGAGGGTGGTGGAAGTCAGGCGGTCTGAGGAAGGTTAGTCGGGTGCGATTTTGGGGAGGCGGCTTGGGTCGGCGCCCTGGTGCTTGAGTTCTTCGAGCTTTTCCTGGGTTATGGCTTTGATGGTTTCGGGTTCGGCTTCGAATGACTCTATGCGCGGGGTGAGGAACATGTAGAGGGTTCTGCTGACGGTGGTGGTGGCTTTTCTCCTGAAGAAGAAGCCGAGGACGGGGATTCTCCTTAAGATGGGGACGCCGGTTTGTGTTTCGGAGATGGAGTCGCTTTTGAGGCCGCCGACGACGACCGTGAGATTATTGTTTACGGTTACGCCCTTGATGTTGAGCTCGCGGACGGTTTTGGCCGGCGGGAGCTCGGGGATTAGCTGCTGGCCGATGAACTGCTCGACGATGAGCTGGATATCGAGGATGAGGCTGTCGGGGCCGGCGATGGAGGGGGCGACTTTGAGGAAGACCTGGGCCTCCTGGAAGCCTCCGAAGCTGCGGACGTCGGTGGAGGTATCGGTGGTGGTGAAGGTGAGGGTGGGTATCTGGTCGGCGGTTTTGAAGGTGGCCTCGGAGTTATCGTCGCAGGAGAGGACGGGTGTGGCGATGACGTTGGCGCCAATTTCCTTTTCGTAGGCGCGGAGTAGGAAGGGGATGTTGGCGGCGCTTTCCTTGGTGATGCCGAGCATGAGGCCGGTGGTGAGTAGGGGGAGGCGGGTTATGATGGGTTCCTCGCCTTCCTCACCGGGCTCGACGAGGATGGAAGTGAGGCCGAGGGAGGTGTGTCCGAAGCCGCGGGGGTCCTGGCCGGGCTGGTCTATGGTGGAAAGCTCGACGCCGAGGTCGAGGAGTTTGTCGGTGGATACTTCAACGAGGGCGACCTGAGTGGAGACCTGGCGCTTCCTCTCGTCGAGTTTCACGAGCAGCGCTTCGAGCTGTGTGTGCTGGTCGCGGGTGGCGGAGATTATGAGGGCGTTGCGGTCGGGGACTGCGATGATGCGGGGTGCGGGAGTTGACTGCGGGCCTTCGCGAGCCGGGGCGGCTTCGGGGAAGAGTTCCTTGAGTTTCTGCGCGAGCTCTTCAGCCCTGGCGAATTGGAGCGGGCGAAAACGAATGTCCGCTACGGTGGTTTCGACGTCGAGAGCGGTGGCGATCCTTTTTATCTCGTCGCAGTCGGAGGGGGTGGCGCGGACGACGAGCTGGTTGGAACGGGGGTCAGCCAATATCACGGGGAGACCGGATTTGCGGACATCTCGAGGGAAGAGCGTCTGCAAGTGGGTGGCGAGGTCGGCGGCGCTTGCGTAGTGTAGCTGGAGGAACTGAATTTCGCCGAGAGCCGCGGGGACATCGAGGGTTTTGAGGAGATTGGCGAGGAAGCGAGCCCTTGAGAGGTAGTCAATGATGAGGAGCATGTTGGTGCCGTGGATGGGAGAGATGGAGCCGCGGTCGGGAGAGACGAGCTTGCTGAAGCCGAGGATTTCGAAGGCTTCGGCGGCGGAGAGGTTCTTCAGGGGTACAATCTGAACGATGAGGCGGTCTTCGGGCGGCAGGGCCGCGATCTCTTCGGGTGTGCCGATGGGGAGTGCGTAAGTGGGGGCTTTGGCGGCGGGGGTGATTCTGAAGGCGTGTTCATCTTCGAGTAGGGCGAGGCCTGCGAAATCCAACAGGGAGCGGAAGAGGGGCATGAATTGGTCGCGGCTTATGGGTTCTGAGGATTCGAGGGCGACGGTGTTGCGCTGAACTTGCTCCGGGC